>CBFHTA010000002.1:0-239840 GCA_965658655.1 Candidatus Babelota bacterium
CAGTAAGTACAGCATCAGATAAAAAGCGTAAAAGAACTCACACAGAGCAAAGATCTTATGAGTGTGAAATTTGTAATAAAAGTTTTGCGCATTCTAGTAATTTAAACAAACATAAGCAAATACACGAAAAATAAATAGGTATATAAGGAGGTTATAATGAATAAAGTATGGATGTTGGGATTGCTTTTTATTTCAATAGGGCAATTGAATGGAATGGATGCTGGTTTAAATGTGCTACCATTAGAAGGTCTGACAGATAAAGATGTATTGATGTTTGGCTCAAATATGTTTAATGAAGAGGATGTATCTCAGATTTTAACTGCGTTGGCTTCTTTTCAAGAAGTACAGACTCCTCAAGCTGTGCAAAGTAGTGAACAATCTTTGGCTGTAGGGCCAGCAAGTACAGCATCAGATAAAAAGCGTAAAAGAACTCACACAGAGCAAAGATCTTATGAGTGTGAAATTTGTCATAAAGGTTTTAAGAAAAGTAGTTATTTAAAAGGTCATGCACTAGTTCATAAAGATGAAAGACCTTTTGTATGTGAAACTTGTCATAGAGGTTTTAAAGTAAGTGGCGATTTAAGAAAACATAAAAGAGTTCATACAGATGAGAGACCTTTTGTATGTGAAATTTGTGATAAAGGTTTTAAACGAAGTGGCGAGTTAAGAAGGCATAAAAGAATTCATTCAGGGGAAAGACCTTATAAGTGTGAAATTTGTGATAAAGGTTTTAAAGTAAGTGACGATTTAACAACACATATAAGAGTTCATACAGGGGAAAAACCTTTTGTATGTGAAATTTGTGATAGAGGTTTTGTGACATCTAGTAATTTAACAACACATATAAGAGTTCATACAGGGGAAAAACCTTTTGTATGTGAAATTTGTGATAGAGGTTTTGCGACATCTAGTAATTTAAGCAGACATGAAAAAAGACATGAAAAATAAATAGGTAATAAGGAGGTTATAATGAATAAAGTATGGATGTTGGGATTACTTTTTATTTCAATAGGGCAATTGAATGGAATGGATGCTGCTTCAAATGTACCGCCATTAGAAGACATAACAGATGAAGATGTAGCAATGTTTGGTGTGAGTATGCCGACGGAAAGTGAAGTAGTGGCATCTCAGGCTTTAATTGCGTTGTCTACTGGTCAAAGAGAGATTTTTCAAGTTGAGCAAAGTAGCGAACAATCTTTGGCTGTAGGAGCAGTGAGTACAGCATCGGATAAAAAACATGAAAGAGTTCATGCAGAGAAAAGACCTTATAATTGCTCATATTGTGATAGAAGTTTTACGCAACTTGGTAATTTAAAAATACATGAAAGAATTCATACAGGGGAAAGACCTTATAAGTGTTCAGATTGTGATAAAAGTTTTACTCGAGGTGGTGCTTTAAAAGAACATGAAAGAATTCATACAGGGGAAAGATCTTATAAGTGCTCATATTGTGATAAAAGTTTTACGCAACTTGGTGGTTTAAAACAGCATAAAAGAGCTCATGCAGAGAAAAGACCTTATAAGTGTGAAATTTGTCATCAAGGTTTTAACCAAAGTGGTCATTTAACAGCACATATAAGAACTCATACAGGGGAAAAACCTTATAAATGTGAAATCTGTGATAGAAGTTTTAAGCAATCCGGTAATTTATCAAGACATAAAAAAGTACATGAAAAATAAATAGGTAATAAGGAGGTTATAATGAATAAAGTATGGATGTTGGGATTACTTTTTATTTCAATAGGGCAATTGAATGGAATGGAGACTGGTTTAAATATACTACCATTAGAAGGTCTGACAGATCAAGATGGGGCGATGTTTGGCTTAGATATGTTGAATGAAGAGGATGCATCTCAGATTTTAACTGCGTTGGCTTCTTTTCAAGAAGTAGAGATACCTCACGATCAGCAAAGTAGTGAACAATCTTTGGCTGTAGGGCCAGCAAGTACAGCATCGGATAAAAAGCGTAAAAGAACTCACACAGAGGAAAGATCTTATGTATGTGGAATTTGTTATCAAGGTTTTAAGCAAGATCGTCATTTAAGAAGCCATGCACTAGTTCATAAAGATGAAAGACCTTTTGTATGTGAAATTTGCCATAGAGGTTTTAAAGTAAGTGGCGATTTAAAAAAACATACAGTAGTTCATTCAGATGAAAGACCTTATAAGTGTGAAATCTGTGATCAAGGTTTTAAACGAAGTAACGATTTAAAAAAACATACAGTAGCTCATACAGATGAAAGACCTTATAAGTGTGAAATCTGTGATAAAAGTTTTAGGTATTCTAGTAATGTATCAAGACATAAAAAAGTACATGAAAAATAAATAGGTAATAAGGAGGTTATAATGAATAAAGTATGGATGTTGGGATTATTTTTTATTTCAATAGGGCAATTGAATGGAATGGATGCTGCTTCAAATGTACCGCCATTAGAAGACATAACAGATGAAGATGTAGTAATCTGTGGTGTGAGTATCCCGACGGAAAGTGAAGTAGTGGCATGTCAGGCTTTAATTGCTTTGGGTACTGGTCAAAGAGAGCAACAAGTACAGATTTCTCAAGCTGTGCAAAGTAGTGAACAATCTTTGGCTGCAGGTTCAGCAAGTAGAGCCTCGGATAAAAAGCGTAAAAGAACTGACACAGAGGAAAGACCTTTTGTATGTGAAATTTGTCATCAAGGTTTTAAGAAAAGTAGTCATTTAACAGGCCATGCATTAGTTCATACAGGTGAGAGACCTTTTGTATGTGAAATTTGTGATAAAGGTTTTAAACGAAGTGACGAGTTAAGAAGACATGCAGTAGTTCATACAGGTGAGAAATCTTTTGTATGTGAAATTTGTGATAAAGGTTTTAAACGAAGTGGCGAGTTAAGAAGGCATAAAAGAATTCACACAGGGGAAAGACCTTATAAGTGTGAAATTTGTCATCAAGGTTTTATGCAAAATTGTAATTTAACAGCACATAAAAGAATTCATTCAGGGGAAAGACCTTATAGGTGTGAAATTTGTCATAAAAGTTTTACGCAACTTGGTGGTTTCAAAGCACATAAAAGAATTCATGCAGGGGAAAGACCTTATAGGTGTGAAATTTGTCATCAAGGTTTTAAGCAAAGTAGTCATTTAAAAGGACATAAAAGAATTCACACAGGGGAAAGACCTTATAAGTGTCAAATTTGTCATCAAGGTTTTAAGCAAAGTAGTCATTTAAAAGACCATGAAAAAACACACGAAAAATAAATAGGTAATAAGAAGGTTACAATGAATAAAGTATGGATGTTGGGATTATTTTTTATTTCAATAGGGCAATTGAATGGAATGGAGACTGGTTTAAATGTACCGCCATTAGAAGACATAACAGATGAAGATGTAGTAATGTGTGGTGTGAGTATCCCGACGGAAAGTGAAGTAGTGGCATGTCAGGCTTTAATTGCTTTGGGTACTGGTCAAAGAGAGCAACAAGTACAGATTCCTCAAGCTGTGCAAAGTAGTAAACAATCTTTGGCTGCAGGTTCAGCAAGTAGAGCCTCGGATAAAAAGCGTAAAAGAACTCACACAGGGGAAAGACCTTATAAGTGTGAAATTTGTCATAAAGATTTTACGGAAAAGAGTAGTTTAAAAACACATATAAGAGTTCATACAGGGGAAAAACCTTTTGTATGTGAAATTTGTCATAAAGGTTTTACGCAAAAGTGTAGTTTAAAAAAACATACAGTAGTTCATACAGGGGAAAGACTTTATAAGTGTGAAATTTGTCATAAAGGTTTTAAGCAAAGTAGTTATCTAAAAGGACATACAGTAGTTCATACAGGGGGAAGACCTTATGAGTGTGAAATTTGTCATCAAAGTTTTAGGCATTCTAGTAATTTATCAAGACATAAAAAAACACACGAAAAATAAATAGGTAATAAGAAGGTTACAATGAATAAAGTATGGATACTGTTTTATAGTAAACCATAGTCTTTGCAACGACGATGAACAGAAGAGCGGTTAACGCCTAAGAATTCTGCAATTCTATTTTGATTTTTAAATTTGTTCCAAAGTAGTGCCATTATCTGTCCATCTTTAAGAGCATGCTTACCCATTTTTGCTGCTTGTGCTAATTGTGGGTCGGATATATTAAAGGCAGGATTGAATTTTGTTTTTTCAAAAGCACTTTCGTTTGTTGTTTTTGCCATAATAAGTGTTTCTACTTTGCGTTTGAGTTCATGCAGGCTTGCTGGCTTCTGTTTGAATATTCTCTTCTTCTCTTGATCTGTAAGGTTAATGACTTTAGCTGTATTGTCTTCTGCAAGCGCTTGATCTGCAAATCCTTCTACCAAACTTCCGATTTCTGTCGATTCAAGTGTTACAAGCGAAGGCATAGTTAATGAAGTGCGTTTAAGTTCATTATAGAGAGATTGGGAGAATGTTCCTTCTTGAACCATAAGCTTTAGATTTTGATTGCTTGTGGCAATAATACGTACGTCTGTTTGTATCTTCTTATTACTTTTAAATACTTTGTAGAATCCGTATTTAATGCATTCAGCAAGATTTTCTTGAGATTCTAAATCTAAGAAATGAATGTTTTTAATAACCAAAGTGCCTTTTTTGTTTAATTTCTCTAGAAGAGGTTGATTTGTGTTTGAGCTGAAGAGGTTATTAATACCAAACAGAGAAATAGGTATTTCAGAAGTAGAAACCCGTCCATCAAGCTCAAGAATATGCAAAGTTTCTCGTAAACTAATATGGTGCAAAATCTCTACCGTAGGAGTTAAGTCTTCGCTTGGTAAAGAAAGTAATAAGGCTTTTTTACTTAAAGCAGACTTGAGAAGCTCTACTTTAAAGTTTACAAACTGTTCTTCGTTGCTTGGAATGAGTTTATTAATTAGTCTGCCAGACTCAGTTGTTTCTAGATAGAGTAAATAATCCCAATTTGAAGGATCATGAATGGCATCTAAGAGATGCTTAATAGTGTCGGAGATTTCTGGGTGGTGTGCAACAAAAATAGCGCCATTAGCTTCCGGATGGGGCATGCCAAGTAACACAATCTGTTTGCCTTTTGCGTTACTTACCATTTGAGTTTGTGCAGCTTTGTATGAAGCAATTTGATTAACCATGGTTTTAAGTTTTTTGGTTAAAGGTTCTTCAGTTTGTGTATTAGGGTTTATTCCTAAAATATCTGTAGCGGCTTTATTGCCAAAGGTGAATCGACGACTTTTGTAGAAGAATACTCCAATGGTATGATCTTTATTGTTTCTCAAGAAAGAGCGAATGCTCTCTTTATAGCGATTAATTTCTTGATGTTTACTGTAAAGTTCTTCAATCATCTCTTTCTTTTGCTTGAATAATTCTTGCAGATTTCTGGTTTGAAGTAGGTTGATAACTTTCGATAAATAACTACCAAATACTAGTATTTCATCTCGTTCTACATTGGTATAAAGGTTGCCGTTTCGAGCACTTTGTTGCACGGTGATATAAGCGATAATCGTATTATTGCTATAAATAGGGAGAAAAATGTCTGCATTAATTTTTTCTAAAAAAGAGAGTAGGGCTCCCTGGATTTTAGTAGGGTTATGGAAATGATCGTAAGCAAGTTCATCGTAAATGAGGATTTTACGTTCTTGTAAAAAATGTAGTGTGTTCGGATCTTCATTAAATTTATCGTTATGAATTTCTAAAAATGTTTCAATTGTTGCTTGTTGATAAGGTAAGGTTACAGCATCGTTTTTTTGATGATCAGTGCTATGTAGTGATCGGATTGATAAAGACGTGTTTTCCGGAGCTACAGAAAAGGCTTTATGAAAGAAGTGTTGAGTAAGTATTTTAACTTCTGTGGTATTAGATGCCTTTCCTAAGTCTTCTAAAACGCTTTTAAAGTCATTAACAAAGTTAAATTTTTGGTCATCGTGAACATGCTCGTGTAGACCAAAAAAACGCAATCCAATAATTCGTTTAATGCAATGGTAAATTGCCATAGATAAAAATATAGCTGAAAAGCTTACCGCGGGAAGACAGTTTGCCATGGTGTTTGCAACAAATTTAAATGGGTAAAGTTCCCAGATATTAGCAAGAAGATGAGGAAACAAAAAGAACTGCAGACAGGTTTTCAGTTGTAAACGTAAAATGGATGGTAGTTGTTTATCACGTAAAGAATGAAAACCTGAGATAATAGTGGTTGGTACTAGAAGGAAGAAAATATAAATAGATTCCCACTCTCGTACAGTAAACTCCATAGGTAAAGGATATGCTCCCTTGCATGTTCCTATATATGATAATGCTGCAAAGAAACCAAAACTTATGGCTCCTAACATATAGTGATAAAATTTAATTTTAAAAGTTCTGCTTTTAAATGTTTCCACAAAAATAAAGAGCGAATGATACATTACAATGTTTATTGCCCATGCAAATCTTTTTATAAAAATATTAATGTGTTCATAGGAATCATTAAGGAAAAGTTTTTTTGAAAGAGCAAAGATCCAAGAGAAGTCTTCAAATGTGGCTACTGCAAGTACAATGCAAAGATAAATCCAAGACATCGAAATTTGTTTAGTTCGCGCTATATGTGTAAAGAAAAAACCCAATAAAGTTACTTTAAAAACAAAAGCAAGTGTTCTTACAGCAAGTAGGAATTCGGTGCTTCCTAACGTGTCATACAAAAATATGTAACAAGATTGTAGCGTCATTGAAATGTCTTTCTCAATTCGTATTGACCTTCTTATTCCAGACCATTATACTAGCAATCAGTTAATTGTTAATCTTACAACACCAAAGGAAACGTTATGACTACATGGTTTTTTCTTTCAAAAAAATCTTTCGTCACAGCAGCTTTTTTGGTTATGTTTGCAGGACAACTGTCTTGTTCTATAACCCCTCCACAAGAATGTGGAAAGCTGGTGCTTGCAAGTACTCCACCACAATAAACTGATATTAGTTTGTTGAGTGTACCATAAGTGTACCTTGAGCACAAATATCCTATCTAGAATATGATAGTCAGAAATTATGAAGCGACATTGGCTTAAAGAAGAAATCCTCGTTCTCCTTAATAAAATAAGAGAAAAGACGCGGAATTTGCCTAAGCCAATGTCGTTTTTTATTGTAGATTTATTTGGTAAAAATCCGTTTCTTTTACTCATAAGTTGCCTTTTGAGCCTCAGAACCCGTGATACGGTTACTTTTCCTGTAAGCTTACAGCTCTTTGAAAAAGTGCGTACTCCTCAGGATATGATCAAAATTTCGCTCTCAGAACTCGAGTCTCTTATTTATCCTGTAGGTTTCTATAAGCGTAAAGCTGCTCAGATTAAACAAATCAGTGCCATTCTTATAGATGCTTACTCTGGTAATGTACCAGACACAGAAGAGGCATTACTGGCACTTCCTGGGGTGGGTATTAAAACGGCAAATTTAGTGTTGGGAATGGCGTTCGATATTCCTGCCATTTGCGTGGACATTCATGTGCATAGAATTTCAAATCGTTTAGGATTGGTAGAAACTGAAACTCCTGAGCAAACAGAAAAAGAGCTTAAAAAAATACTTCCTAAAGAATATTGGATAGAGTGGAATAAGTTGTTGGTTATGTGGGGGCAGAATGTGTGTCATAAATCTCAAGTATGCGAACTCTGTGATAAAGCTCAGTTAAGAATTAAAAAAACACCGAAAAAGAAAAGATAAACTTAGGTTCAATTAAAATTGCGCAAAAAAAATCGCCTCACGAAAAGAGGCGATTTTTTTCGTGATGCTTATCGCTTTTTACGGCGAACAGCGCGACGCTTTGCAGTTCTCTTTTTAGGAGCTGCTTTACGCTTAGCTGTTTTACGTTTTACAGTTTTGCGCTTTGCAGTTCTCTTTTTAGGAGCTGCTTTGCGTTTAGCTGTTTTACGTTTTGCAGTTTTGCGCTTAGCGACTCTTTTTTTAGGAGCTGCTTTACGTTTAGCTGTTTTACGTTTTGCAGTTTTACGTTTTGCGACTCTTTTTTTAGGAGCTGCTTTACGTTTAGCTGTTTTACGTTTTACAGTTTTACGTTTAGCGACTCTTTTTTTAGGAGCTGCTTTACGCTTAGCTGCCTTTTTACGTTTTACTGCCATTGTACTCTCCCTGCTTTTTTTAGGGTTACTCAATTCCTTTTTTTTTCTCTTTGTCATTCTCTGCTGAGCATACTTCTGATACTACAGATAGAGTTGTCTAAAAGTCAATATTTTTTGCAACTATCTTCTAGCGTGTATTATATAACTTTTTTTAATATATTAATTTTTATGTTTTGAGTTACTCAGAAATAAGCTTGTGTGCTTTTGAAATAAGCTCATCATAAGAAAGACCCATATCTTGCTTTCCATTACTGTATCGAATTGTAACGGATTTATTTTCTACCTCTTTTTTTCCTAGAATTAACATCCAAGGAATTTTTTCTAACTGGGCATCTTTAATTTGAGCTGCAAGTGCGTCGCCAGATCCGTCAACCTCTATTCGAAGTTTGTGTGATCGTAACAGTTTTGCTAGTTCATGAGCAGCAGGTTTTTGATCATCAGAGATAGTAAGAATACGAGCTTGTACAGGAGAAAGCCAAAATGGAAGGTGTCCTTTATAATGTTCAAGGATTGTTCCAAAGAATCGTTCGAGTGAGCCATAAATTGCTTGATGAAGCATGACTGGACGCTTATATGTTCCATCAGAAGCTACGTATTTAAGGTCGAAATTTTCTGGTTGGAAGAAATCAAGCTGAATAGTTCCACATCCCCATTCTCTACCCATGGAGTCGATAAACTCAAAACCAATTTTTGGACCATAAAATGCACCGTCGCCTTCTGCCACTTCATACTTAAGATCGGCTTTTTTGAGAGCAGACTGTAAGCCATTGATTGCGGTATCCCACATATCATCTGAGCCCATAGCTTTTTTTGGTTTGGTCGATAGCACAATTTTAATATCATCTAAACCGAATTTTTTCATAGCTTTGGTGATAATGCCAATGTTGTTTGCGATTTCTTGTTCGATTTGGTCGATGGTACAATAAATGTGAGTGTCATCAATAGTAAATGCACGTACGCGGAACAAACCGTGTAACACTCCCGAAAGTTCGTGACGATGCACTTTTCCAAATTCCATTAAACGCAATGGTAGGCTTCGGTAAGAACGTGGACGTTCTTTGTAAATGAGGATTGATCCCGGGCAATTCATTGGTTTAATGGCATAATTTTTTTCATCAATATCAGAAAAATACATATTTTCTTTATAGAACTCATAATGACCTGAGTTTTTCCATAGCTCATCAGAAAGCATAGTTGGAGTTTCTATTTCTTTGTAATCAGCGTCAGAAAGTAGTGAGCGCATGTAACGACGAAGCTCATTTAAAACGACTTTCCCTTTAGGGTGAAAGAAAGGAAATCCGGCACCTTCTTGATGGAAAGAGAAGTAGTCAAGTTGTTTTCCAAGACGACGATGATCGTACATATCGAGTTCTGCTTTTTTCTTCTCTGCTTCTTCTTGGTCTTCTTTAGATAAATAAGCAGTGCCTGAAATTCTTTGTAGAGCGTCATTTTTCTTGTCTGCTCGCCAGTACGAACCGGAAATCCCGGTTAATTTAAAGTGCTTAATATCACCAGTTGTCTCTACATGACCACCTTTACAGAGGTCATAAAAATCTCCTTGAGTTGCAATGCCTGCAACGTCTCCTGGAATGCCTTCAATGAGTTCAAGTTTGTATTTATTATCTTTATAGATTTGGCGAGCTTCTTCTTTTGGTACTTCTTTATGTTCAAGAGGAATATTGCGTTTTGCAATTTCATGCATCCGCTCTTCAATCTTTGGCAGATCTTCCAGTTTAAAGTTTTTGGTTGGTAGACAGTCATAAAAGAAGCCGTCTTTAGTTGGGGGGCCAAGCGTCAATTTTGTATCAGGATAAAGTTCGCTAATAGCGTGAGCAAGTAAGTGAGCTGCCGAATGGCGAAGTTTTTGTAATTCTTGGTATTTCTTATTTTTCGCGCTCATAGAGCATTCCTTTCTACAACAATTGACGATAAAGCATTGTATACGGATGAAATTATATCATACCCACCTAAAAAGAACAGTTCGGAAGCATAGGGCGAAGGCGAATCAGCTTATTTTTAGTTGTTTTAATTGAGGAGGTCTTTACGGTGGTGCTACACTCGTCTTGTGATAGTTGTTTGTATAACCTTCTAAACTGTGCGGGGGGAAAATGTCTACAGCAAAATCTACATCCGACCAAAAGTATCCTTTAAGTGCGCCAGAGAATGAAAAAAAATTATACATTTTGGATACCAATGTACTGTTACATGATCCGCGGGCTATGTTTTCATTTGAGGGAGCATCAGTAGGAATTCCTATTATGGTGCTAGAAGAACTAGAGCAATTTAAAAAAGAAACCTCGGGACGAGGTAAAAACGCCCGAGAAATTGTTCGTTATTTAGATATGTTAAGAAAAGATGGAAATTTAAACGATGGAGTTAAGACGGAAGACGGTAGTACTATTCGAGTATTATTTACACCAGAGAATGTTCCGGTTAATTCTTCTTTAAGTGTTGATCTTGTAGATAATGAAATTTTACTCACGGCTGCCGGTTATAAAAACGATGGTTATGACGTACGCTTTATTTCTAAGGATTTAAATGCGCGAGTTAAAGCCGACGTTCTAGGTTTGGAGTCAGAAGATTATTTAAAAGGTTATGTTCGTCGTGACGAATTTTATAAGGGGTGGATTCGATTAAAAGTTCCTGCTGTGCAACTTAAGCAAGAAATACCTGACGATTTAAGGCAGTTGGTAAAAGAACGACAGATGATGATTAATGAATATATCTTGGTAGAGAGTAATCATAATGAACATAATTTTAAAGTGTTCAGATATGTAGCTGGTAATAAAGGTTTTATTCCGGTTACTAATCCGCAGTTACAATGGGCAATTGAGCCGCGTAATCCACAACAATTGATGGCGCTTAATGCGTTGCTCGATCCTTCTCTAGAATTGGTTTCTCTTCTTGGGCCTGCCGGAACGGGTAAAACATTCTTGGCGTTATTGGCTGGCTTAGATCAAGTACTTCATAAAGATATGTACCAAAAAATGTTAGTGTCTCGCCCTGTGGTTCCTCTTGGGCCAGATCTTGGATTCTTACCGGGTGATTTACAAGAGAAATTGCATACTTGGATGCAACCAATTCATGACAATATAGATGTTATTACTCATTCAGCGTCTGCAACAAGACACGAACAAGATGTGCACGAAGAGCTTCAACCTGAAGAGCATCCAGAAAAAGAGGGTAAAAAAAGTAGCAAAAAACACAAAGGCAAAAAGTCTCGCAAACAAAAGCAGTATTCGGTTGATGATCTTATGAATCAAGGCCGTTTAAGTTTAGAAGCTATCACGTATATGCGTGGTCGTTCAATTCCGTATCAATTTATTCTTATTGATGAAGTTCAAAATTTAAGTCCTCACGAGGTTAAAACACTCATTACTCGTGTAGGTCAGGGGAGTAAGATTATCTTGTGCGGTGATCCGTACCAGATAGATTCTCCGTATTTAGATTTTAGTAGTAATGGTTTGGTGCTTGCGAGTGACAAATTTAAAGATCAGTCGCTTTTTGCAACCGTATATTTAGAAACCAGTGAGCGTAGTCAACTGAGTAAATTGGCTGCAGAGTTATTGTAGATAATAAAAAGAGCTGCCAAATAAAAACTGTATCTTTATGTGTCAGCTCTTCTTTTGTATATGCACAGATCTTTAAGACCACCTTCAAAAGATTCATCATACATTTTAGCGTATTCTGTTTGTTCTTCTGAGCTCAACCAATGGTTATCCCCAGCGATTCTTAATGTAAGTTTTACGTCTTCATTGGTTTTTAAAGGAAAGATTTCTATTAAATGAGTACCGTTTTTTTTGTCGCTCTTTTCTAAACTTGTTTTTAGTAGAGTCTTCATTTTGGTATAATCTTGTTTTCCAGTCGTATAATTATAGGTACTTATACATAACAAGCTTAAAGTCATGAATTTTTTCATTTTTAATCCGTTGTTCTTATTAAAATAATCTCCTGAAAGAGTAGCTTATTTGTAGTAAAACTCAATAGGTGAAGAATTGCACAATAGCGCATCTCAAATGGTTTATTTAACACGCGACAAAAGGGGAGGTATGGACTATCTAGTAGGTGTTGTAGAATAGTTTTTAAAAATGAATACGCTACTATTTTAGATTTAAATATGTTCTATTCAATTGAAATAAAGAAAGCGGGTATAGAAATTACATCTTGGAATACCGCGGAATCAAAAACCATTGCAAAGTGTGTTTGTTTGAAATCGGCTAAGGCCTCTTAATGAATAAAAATCGAAAGATCAGTATGGTTCGTAAAATATTATTAGTGACACTATTAGTAAATATAGTGGCAAGTCCACTGCGTGCAATGCAGTCAATGCTACGTCTTGTTTATGTGGGTGTACGTACGGCTCCACAGAAAGGTATGTTAGGTCAAATTGTTAAAGAGCAATTAATGCATAAAGGTGTGCGCTCTGTAGCTAATGATACTTTAAAGATTACCCAAGAAACTCCAAAAACGGTACTTTTTGCTGTAGCTCAGAAACAAAAACTTCAAGCAATTGATGGAATTCAAAAACAACCAAGAACTTTATTAGTTGCTCCAAATAAAAAAAATAAACTGGAATCATATAATACAGATATTGGTGAGAGCCAAATTCCTACTCAAGACGTCTTGAAATCTCTTGTAGAAAGTAAACATCAAAAAGAACAGTATGAAGATAATAAAAGTACATGGTTTACTTTTATTAAGATAAGTTTAATAAGTTTTTATTTAAATTATAGAGTTAAAAAAGTATCTGCTTTAGAAGAATCTAAAGAAATGTCAGAGCAAGAGCTTAAACAGATAGAAATGGTTAAAAGTTTAATTAAAAAAGAACGTGTTTCAGCAGATGATTCATGTTTAATAAAAGTTATATACGATAATGGAACAAAGGAATTTAGAGAATGTATTATAGATGAATTAGTCACTATAATAGATTTTACTAAAATAGAAGAAAATAAAAAATACGGAAATTTGAAAGATATAATTACTCTTGTTGTTGCAAAATTGCCAATAGATAAGCAGATAGGGTTTGTTAGGAGCACTTTATTAAAAGAGAATATTTCAAGAGATGAATTACATATAATAAAAAAAATATATGAAAATGGAGTAAGTGAATTTAAAAAAGGTCTTCTTGAAAAATTAGATAATGTAATAGATTTTGCTCATTTAGGTAAACATTACTTTCCTTATCTAGAAGAATTAATTATTGATTTTTTTATGGGATTAAATACAGAAAATAAGATAAGAAATATTGAAAAGATATTTAAAAAAGATAAAGTTTCACAAAGTGATTTATTTCTTATGGAAGAAATTTATAAAAAAGAAAAAAATGTTATAAAAAATTTTATAGAAGAGTGCTTTTTTGAAGGTTGTTTTGCAAGTGAAAAAAAACATACACCTACTGATAAGTATTTTCTTAATTATTTTACATCATGTGTGCAAAATAAAAATTTACCCCAAGACCTTAAGAACTTAACTCATCGATTGAATCGATATTCTGCTGATAATATTAATAACAATAAAATAACTTTTTTCCATGGGCAAGCATGGTATTGGAATTTGCAAGCCATAATTGTTAAGAAATTGTATGAATTTAAACATAGAGTAAAAATAGATGGAAATTTTACTTTTTTACGCTTTGTTCAAGCAGAGATGGGTTTATGTGAAAAGCATCAAAAGAAACTTGTTCAAACAGGGATAAGGGGAACACCAACTTTTTTTTCAGAAGAGCGTTCAAATGTTATTTTTGTAAATCTTGCTCTTTTTGCAAATGGTCCTGGCTCAAACACTGTTGGGTATGTTTTAAATAATAATGATCAGAGCTTATTGATGAGGCGGAAAAAAGATCTATGCCGATTTGTAAAGATTTTTAAAGATTTTGGTTTTGAAAAAGAAATTCAAGAGCTACAAAGAATACAGCCTACTCTTTTAAAAGATCTTACAAATTTGCATTTTTCAGCATCTTCCTATGGTAATTTTGTTACTATTGTTATGCCTAAGCAGCTGGCATCTCAAGTTGCTTATCCAGGAAAAACAGCTGGTCCTAGAATTAAATACAAAAATATGGATGATATTGTTAGCATTGTAGAGAATTTTGAAAGAATGCCCTTTGAGAATGAGTTTTGCATTGTGCTTGGTCCAAATATAGTTGATCCAATTGAGGCAAAAAAAACGGGCATTGAAATTAAATCATGGAATACCGCAAACCCAAAGATTATTGTTTTGCGTGATGCATTGATTGATGAAATTATTGCGTGGTGTGAGGTGGCTCAAAATCAAACTAAATCTTATGCAGAGCTTGCTGCGTGGGGGCAGCAGATAGTTGATGATGCAAAAAAGAAACTAGAAGAGGCAAAGTACTTAAGTGATAGGTAAGTAAAAAAGTTGGTCATAATAGTAGTTAACTTTTTTTGTACCTATGTAAGCTACGAATTCGCGCTCCGGTTGACAAGTTCAACTCTGGGGCGCGTTTCCATGTGGCATATAAATTCTTTTTTTGCTCGTTGCTATACACAACTTCTTGGGTGCGTTGAAGGCTTTTCTTTTTAACAGGCTTGCGAATTGCCACCGTCATAGGAGCATCTTTTTTCAAAGGGCTTAAAGAAGCGAACAGATCTCTGTGTATTCTAAAATGTTTTTTAATGTCGTAACAGAGCGCCAAAATGTTTTTACCAACCAGGCTACTATAAATCTCTGTTTGGTATGGTTGATTATTGTTTACGAGCAATAATACAGAGTAAGCATTAGAGTGATGAAACTGTGTATATTCATGGGTATATTGAGGATGTAGCGTTGGTTTAGAAAACGTAAACGGTTGTTGAGAGTAAAAGGTGTAGAGCTGTTCTATTTTTTCTGCTTTTGGCATAAACAATTTATACTTTTGTGTGTCTTTAGGGATTGCGGTGCCCAGCTGTATAGCAACTTCTACAGGTTTTTTAATCTTGCGCGTTGCAGCATTAAAAACGAGTCCACCTCTGCCTTGAGTAATAACAATACATTTACTTTTAAGTGAATGGAGGTAATCAAGACCTTCGGCAAGTTTCTGAGCCGGTGTATTTAAGTGGTTGGTGCTTGGAGAAGAATCTATCCAATCAAAATAGACACAAAGCGGAGTAGTGTTTTTGGCAGGACTATTAGCAGAAAAGAATGAATAGGGCACTCTAATTTTATTATTATTGGTGAATGCCTTTAATGTTTTAGCTGCTTCAACATCTTTTTTTGCAGATTCAGCTGCTGCAGGAACTACTACAAAAAAGATATTATGTTTTTTTTGTTCGGGGTCAAAGAGGGTGGAATTCTTTTCTTTTCCTATTATGTGGAAACTATCGGGAAGACGCGCAAGACGTGCTTGTGCGCTTGCCAGAGATATCAGGGCTATACTTATTACTACTCTTTTTTTCATTTCGATACTCCTTAATTAGAAGTATTAAAATGGCATAAAAATGATTATGAAGTAAAGGGATTACAGGAAAACACCCGTAGAATAATGTTTTTGATAGCTTTGAAAAGAGATTGGGTTTGAAGTTGTTCGTGAGCGTACAGAGTGCAGCTAACAGGGTATTTACAATGTGCGGGTCCCAACAATGGGCGAAGACCTTGAATGAAGAACCAAAGAATGTGTGCTATAAAGGACATGAACCAAAAACTCGATGAAGTAATTTTTTGAGAGTACCAAATGAGGTATCAATACCTTCGCGTCTAACGATGATAACGAGATCCATTTTTTTGCTATATAATTCGTCTCCAATGAAAATTGCTTTAATTCGACGACGAATAAGATTGCGCTGAGGTGAATTGCCTGAACGACGAGGTGTGATAATAAGAACCCTGCCATGCTCGGGTAAAGAAGCTGGAGCTGCTAAAATACGGAGACCTGGAATGCGTGCTTTGACGCGGGCCGTGTTTAGCAGCTTAGTAATTTCTGACTGTGTAAACGAGGAAATTTTCTTCGTTACCCGTGGCATAGTACCCCTAAATTACGCCCTTACAGCCAAACGCTTACGACCCTTCGCTCTACGGCGATTTAGGATCTTGCGACCGTGACGTGTGGACATACGTTTACGGAAACCGTGTTTACGGTTTCTTTTTAATCTACTTTTCTTAAAAAAAGTTACTGACATGCTCTACCCTTTGGATATCTATAGATTAAGAGAATATACGTTATTCTAAAGGTAATTTAAGATTTTTTCAACTAAAGAAAGTCTTTAAGCTCAAGGTATCTTTGAGCATCTAGCGCGGCCATGCACCCACTTCCAGAAGAAACAATCGCTTGTTTATAGCGGAAATCGGCTATATCACCCGCAATAAAAACCCCTTCAACAGAGCTTTTAGTTTTATCTTTAAGGTCAAGATAGCCCATTTTATCCATATTCAGCTGCCCTTTAAAAAGCTGCGTATTAGGTTTTTGTCCAATGGCTAAGAAGACCACATCTGTTTTGAGGGTTTGTTTCTCTTGAGTTTCTTGGTTAGTAATCTCTATTTCCGTTACATGAGACTCATTGCCTTTGATTGCAGTAACAGTGCTGGAGTAAATTATCTTGATTTTGGGATTGTCGAGGACTCGTTTTTGCATTGACGGAGAGGCTGTAAGCTTATCAAGGATATGAACGATTGTGATTTTGTCGGTGTATTTGGTCATAAAAGAAGCATCTTCCATGGCAGTATCTCCACCACCAACAATAACAGCTTCTTTTTCCGGATAGAAGGCGCCATCACACACAGCACAGGTTGTGACCCCTTTTCCCCAATATTCGTCTTCTCCTGGGCATTGTAGTTTGTTTGGAGATGCACCTGCAGCAATAATGACACTGTTTGCTTTGAGAGTTTCTTTATTGGTGGTCACGGTGAAAGGGTGTTCTTTAAAATTAACGCTGGTAACTGAGTCAGAAATAAATTCTGTACCAAAATGTTTTGCGTGTTCTTTCATGTTCATCATAAGTTGAGGACCCATGATACTTTTTTCTCCTGGCCAGTTTTCTACTGCGGTGGTTCCCATTAATTGGCCACCAGGGTTAGGTCCTTCAATAACGACTGGTTTTAAAAAAGCACGGCTTGCGTATACTGCTGCCGTTAGTCCTGATGGTCCCGATCCAATAATAATAACGTTATGTGTGTTATTTGTACTCATGTTCCCGATTTAGTTTTTATAAGGTGGTGAATCGCATGATTCAATGTTTTTTCTTTTAAACAACATTGCACTAATAAAGATGATGAAATAGGAATTTCGTGCCCTAAAAACTTTGTAGAAGGTGGTTCAAAATAAATAAATTCACTTGTCCGTGCTCGATTCCCTAAATTCAAGTATCCCTTAATGTCTGTATTAGTAATGCCAATATTTTCATGAAAAGCAAGTTGGTGAATGAAAACATCTTCTTTTACTTGTTTTTCTGCAAGTGCTTTAATCTTCTCTTTAAAGTCTGGTTGCATTTTATAGACTTGGTAATCAGGAGTATCGTGAATAAGATCAAGAATAGTTTTTTGTTGTCTCAGAATGAGGTGTTGTGGTGCAGAGAATGCATGTTTAGAGAGTAAGAGCTTTAGTGACTCTTCAGCAGTGGCACGGCGTTGGGAGATATCGTTTCTATAAGAAAAAACTTCAATTAATTTTTGATGGAGCTCTTTACTGTTTCTAATTCGAAAATGCTTTTTAAAATGATCGACACAGAAAAATGCATGAGGTAATCGATCAACAATGGTAACTTCAAATTTATAATGTGTGTCTAAGTGACTGCTGAAATATTCTTGTAGACATTCATCATCGGTTATAAAAGTGTCGTTTGGTTTTTTTCCTAAAAAGAGTTTCTTGAAAGGGGCATCGGCTTCTTCTCTGCCAATTTTGAGCCATAAATTTTCTTTGTAGAGTCCGAGCAGTGGTTTATCTTTTTCGTTGAGTAAACAAACGGTAAAGTTAATCCAGTCTCCAGACTTAATGGTGTTGTCGGTATCTTTTTTTATAGCTGTTTGTTCTTCTTTTAGAAAGTTTTCTACTTGTCGGTCGAGATCTTTATAATTTTTTCTTTTGGGAGCCTTGAAAGGTAAACGTTTCCAACCTTGTAATGAAATGGGTTGTGCAAGTGTGAGTGAAAAGCTAAACCGTGCATCTTGATGTGGGTTTAAGCTGATATCTTGTAAGAATGGTTCTCCAGCAAGAAAAACTTTTTTATTATATAACTCTTTGTAAAGCCAATTAATAACAAAATATTTGAAGAAAAATTCTTTGACATGGTCAACTAAGTGCGGTTGGAAATTTTTTTCAATATAAGAGAGGGGAGTGTTGCCTTTTGAAAATCCGAAAGTGTGGACTTCTGCTTGTTGAGCTATTGAGGCTTGAGCGTACAATTTTTTTACATAGGTGGCTGGAATAGTTACAACTGCAGAACCAAATTGCGGGCTATTAGAATGCAATGCAAAAGACGGTGTTGCAAAACCTGTCATTACTACGTACTCCCTTTTTTAATTTTGGTGCGAGAGGAGGGACTTGAACCCACACTCCGATTAAGGAACTGGATCCTAAATCCAGCGCGTCTACCAATTTCGCCACTCTCGCATGCCCCATGTTTATTTCAATCTACTCTTTTATAACCTGCAGTTAAGAGTTCGATGCTCTGCCTATTAAACTAACAGCTTCACAGTAAGTCAATAGCTGAATAACATGCTGGTAGTGTACCAGAGCATCGTTAAAATGCAACTCTTTATGCTTTTAGATCAGCTTCTTTTTTAGTGCTCATTTCTTCTGCTTGCTTGATAAATTTATCAGTAGTTTTCTGTAGCAAGTCGTTTAAACGCTTTGCAAAGTCTTCTGATATATCTTTTGCCTTTTGTGTATCTCGTACTAGATTCTGATAATGTTTACGAACATTTCTAATACTTACACGGCATTCTTCAAGTTTTTTGCTGAGAACTTTTTTGAGCTCTTCTCGACGAGCACTGCTCATTTCGGGCAACACCAAACGAATTAAGTTACCATCGTTTTGGGGTGTTACGCCAACGTCAGATTCTCTAATTGCACGTTCAATGTCGGGCACAACTGTTTGATCCCACGGTTGAATAACAATGAGGCGCCCTTCAGGAGTAGAAATGTTTGCTAGGCCTTTTAAAGCCATTTCAGTTTCGCCCCCGTAGCACATTACCTTGATATCTTCTACCATAGAAGGATGTGCACGACCAGTACGTAAAGAAACGAGCTCATGTTTAAAATGATCGATACTTTTGATCATTTCTTCTTGAGTTGCTTTTTCGAATGGTGCTGTTGCGCCTTCGGAAAGTTTAATTTCCATCATGATTGTTCCTTAGTTCTTATGCGCCAATTTCGTAACGAACAAAACGTTTAATTTTGATGTTTTCGCCCATCTTACCTACAACGTCTTGAATCATTTGTTCAACAGTAAGTTTGTCATTTTTAACAAATTTTTGTTGAAGTAAACATACATCGCCATAAATCTTGTTAACTTTACCTTCAACGATCTTATCTACAAATTCAGCTTTTTTCCCTTCTTCAACCAACTGTTCTTTGATCAAAGTTTTTTCTTTTTCAAGCCATGCTTGGTCTACACTTGTAGGATCAAGATAAAGAGGTTTCATTGCGGCAATGTGCATACCAAGGTCTTGAGCTAATGCAGTGAGAGCTTCGTTGCGAGCAACAAAGTCTGTTTCACAGTTAAGCTCAACTAGTACACCTACAGTGCTTCCTGGGTGGATATATGCATGCACTAATCCTTGATCAGTTTCGTTGTCACCACGTTTTGCGGCTACTTTAGCGCCTTTTTTACGTAGCAATTCAACTGCTTTCTCCATGTCCCCATCAGATTCTTGAAGGGCTTTTTTGCAGTCCATCATACCCATGCTGGTACGAGTTCTTAATACTTGAATATCATCTAAGCTTATTTTCGCCATATATGCTCCCGGTCGATCGAATTATATTTCTTGATCTTTCTAGTGTGCCAGAAGCAGTATTTTTGGCAATACGGCCCTTAAGTATTATTTTTTAGGGGGATAAAGTTGAAAACCTAGAATAGAAAGAGCAATGCTTCCCACTGATGAGGAAGTGAAGATTATTAGAAGTTGCTTAAGAGAAAGGTGAATTTTGAGAAATTTATTAAGGATCAGACCGCAAACTATATTTACTAACCAAATAGCGAATATGCCATAAGGACAAAAAATATAAGACTCAGTAAAGCAAGAGGAAAGAGGTTTGATAGCAGTTGCGATTGTTCGAAATAATTGAACAAAGGGGGTGAGTAGTATGAACATGAAGATGCTTGAGAGCAGATTGGTAGCTAATGAAAAGAGAATGCCGTGCCCCAATGATTTCTTTTTTTTAAAGTAGTAAAATAGGTACGATTCAATAAAAAGCTTAACGGTACCTACAACCACAGTCCATTGTAGACCGGTGCTTAAGCCATCGTTTATTACTTGTTTTATAGAAGACATACCGTTCCTTCTTGCTATTAAAATGTGAGCTTTGCCCATCTGTAAAGCTCACATTTTGATTATTTATTGTGGATTATCCTTGGTGCTTAGCCTTTTTAGTAGGAGCAGAACATTGCTTTTCAACGCACATGCTCACACAGTTTGCAGCGAGAATACCTACAAAAAAGCAAAGAGCGAATACTTTTGGTGCAGTTGTTTTTACTTTAAGTTGTTTGCCTATAACCATAAGAAGTACAGTGATTATAACTGTCATAACAAAAGAGGTCCAAATTGGCTGCATAAAAACGTGGCTACTGGTGTCTACTGCACACATGAAACTGCTCAATATGTTAGCAAAGAAAAGGTTTGTTAATACCATTAAAGAAACACCGACTACACTGATGTAAGCTGCTTCCTCTCTGCTTTTTTTCCCAAATTTAGAGAACATGAGCATGCTGAATACAACTGCCATCATGGTTACTATTTCTTGGTTATAAACACTAAATTGGTGACAAAAATTCATGATTTAATTCCCTTTATAATAAAAGAGTGAGCTGAACAATTTGTTAGAGCTCACATTAAAGTTTAAATGTGCTTAGTTATTATCCGTGGTGTTTGGCGTTTTTTGCAGGAGGTGTACAGCTACTGTTGATGAACATGCCTACAAAGTTAGAAAGTGCTATGCCTATAAAGAAACAAATGACCAATGTTTTTGGTGGCATTGCCTTTGCTTTTATTGTTTTTCCTACAATCATAAGAAGTACAGTAATTATTACAGCTGCAACTGCAGAGCTCCAAAGAATGTGTAAAGCTTCTGAACCCTGTACAAGGCTTATTACGTTGTGAAGTGGCTCAGCTAGAATAATGTTAACCAAGCAAAGTAAAGACATACCAGCCAATGCTATATAAGCTGTTTCTTCCCTGTGCTTTTTAGCAATGCGAGAAAAAGCAACCATTGTGAAAATAGCTGCTAGAAGAGTACCAACTTGCTCTCCGTAAACATTGAGTTGATGACAAATATCTATCATTTAGTTCTCCTTATTTTGGATTTAAAAACTCAAAGATTATTAATTATTGTGACGATGCTCTTTTTCGTGAGAGTCGTGTACGATACATTCTGAATTAATGAAGTAAGCGATTCCGCCAGCAACAATAATTCCCATAAGAAAGCATTTATAGAGAGTGCTGAAGTTGTTTTTTTTCATTTTTAAAGCGCCACCAAGAGCCATTGTGGCAACGCTTGCAGTTGCAGCAAGAGCAAGGCTATCGGCTATAAGAGCAATAATACCGTTATTGGCAATAATGTTTTGCACCCCTGGCAGATGTTGAATCATGTGTTGGAAGTTAGGGAATATGCAAGTAAGAGCGACCACACCTACTCCAATACCTACGAGAGAAAGAAGTGCTCCATCTGCACAGCTCTTTCTTCCTATTTTGCAGAAAGCTAAGGTGCAGAAGGTCATCATGAGAGTAGCCATGGCAAAGCTAAGCATTGCACAATCGTTTATCATCTCTATCTCCTTATTTTTGAGAGATTAAACAATTATCAGGCTTACATTTTTGGCTAAAATGAGTCAATAGTTTACCGAGTAGGGCCTTTTACATTCTTTCTGGTTTAGATAAGCCCATGAGAGTTAAACATCGCTCAAATGTGTCTTTGACAAGCATGGTCAGGAACAGGCGGGCGCGAGACTGGTTGATGTCTTTTGGCTCAATAACTCGATTATGGTGGTAATAATTATGGAATAGGTGAGCTAACTCGAGTAGGTAGTAGGTAAGTAAATGAACCTGGTAGTTCTCAGAGATGTCCTCTAAAAGTTCCTGTAGGGCAGCCATTTTTTTGATTAAGAGGTTTTCTGCTTCAGACAAATGCTGGGCGTCAAGCTTGGAGATGTCTTCGAGTCCTGGTACTTCTTTTGCTTTTTCCATAATTGCTCGGGTTCGAACAAGAGCGTATTGCAAGTAGTAAACTGGATTTTCATCATCTTTTTTCATGGCTAGATCAAGGTCGAAATCAAGGTGAGCGTCTGCTTTTCTATTTAAGTAAAAGAATCGAGCAACGTCTGGACCAACTTCGTCAATGATGTCTTGCAGGTTAATAATAGCTCCCGCTCGCTTAGACATACGAACCGATTCACCACCTTTTTTCATAGAAACAAGTTGGTAGATAATGCAGTTTAGATTAAGATCATGAAGACCAAGTGCTTGGCGAATGCCGTTAAGACGTTTTGGGTAGCTGTCATGATCTTGTCCTAAAACAATCACTAAGGTAGTAAATCCTCTATTTGCTTTATCGAGCATGTAGGCAGCGTCGGCTGCAGCATAGGTGTATGTACCATCAGCTTTTCTCAAGACACGATCTTTGTCATCACCATAATCTTGGGCTTTAAACCACAAGGCACCTTCTTTTTCATACGTTTTACCAGCTTTATCTAGACGTTCTAGTGCTTGTTCAATACCGGCTGTGTGAAGTTTTCTTTCTGAGAACCATACATCAAAATCAATGCCATACTGACTGGTAGTATTTTTGAGTTGTTCAAGTTGTGACTTATAAGCATAGTCGATAAAAAATTGATCAGATTTTTCTAAAACTTTGTCACCATTTTCTTTAATGCATTCTTTTGCAATATCTTTAACATAGTCGCCATGATATGCTGCTTCAGGCATTTCAATATCTTGCCCAGCTTCTTGCTGGCAACGTGTTCTTAGAGAGTTGCCAAGTTTAATCATCTGTGCGCCAGCGTCGTTAATATAATGTTCTTTGGTAATTTTGTAGCCTAAAAATTTCAATATATTTCCAAGAACATCTCCAATGATGCCACCGCGACCATGACCTAAATGTAGTGGGCCGGTTGGGTTGGCGCTGACAAATTCAAGATTAAAGATGCCATGTGGATTTTCGTGCTCAAAATAATGATCTTTATTAGTAAAAAGCTCTTGAGCAATGGTTCTGAATGCTTCTTCGGTTAAAAAGATATTCAAGAACCCAGGGCCAGCAATGTCTATTTTTTTTATGTTAGAGTCAGAAAAGCGACTTACAATCTCTTGAGCTAAATCACGAGGATTAACACCTAATTTTTTAGCCAGCATTAAAGCCGCGTTAGAAGAAATATCACCAAATTTTTGTTTTTGGTCGTCGGTATTAAGTTTGAAATCTATGTTTGGGAGCTCTTTTACCCCAAGAGTTCCAAGGAACGTGAAAAATTTTTGCTCAAGAGTTTGAATGGTATTCATAATAAAAATCGCCTTCTGAATAAGCTAATAAGATACTAGCCTACCCAAAAGGTGATTGAATGTCATATTAATTTAGAGAGCTCTTTTAGCAGCAATTAGTTCTAGTTGCTTTTCATAAGCTTTTTTTCTACTTAAGCAAATCTCTTGGAGGGATCGAGAACAAGATCGTATGATTTTGGCAATAAGAGCACAAGCCATAAAGTTTGCTGCATTTTTTATAGTTGTTTCGATTTCACGTTGTGACATTGATACCTTGTTGTATATTCCCCAAGCCAAAGGACTTATTCTTATCATTACCAAAACGGCTGCACCGTACATACCAATTTCGGTAATTGCTCCGGGTTTAAAAAAGGCTGCCTTAATTTCTTGGTCTATGATTTTTTCTGTAAGTTCTTCAATTTTTTTTGACTCGTTCTGTGGATAAGCCCAAAAAATGGTGAATAGACATAATGTTGTTATTAATCGTGCTGTTTTCATTGAATGTTTTCCAGTTCGGCTTCAGTCTCTTCTTTGGTGTTGTTTAAAAAATTAATATCTTCTTTTAATTCGTTGATTCGTCTACTTTTGCTTTGAGCGGAGGCTTCATTCCAAACCATTATAACACCTCCTATTCCTACCGCAACAACACTTCCAAGAGCACTTACTCCCTCTTCGATACCGTTATAAGCAGCCACTACTCCAACAATAATAGCTCCGCCTGCAGCTTCTAGGTAGCGATTTAGTTGCTTTGAACTCTGTTGCTTTGCTAAATTTTCTTCTGTTTTTTTGAACTTAGCGTTAGTGGCTTCTAGAGAGTGCTTTAGGGTTTTGATGCGTTCATCTTTAGCGCCTTGTTCTCTCTGATTAGTTTGCCGCTTACGTGTTCTTGTATCTCGCTCCTCTTTTCTTTTTCTAGATTCTTCAGGTGTTAATATTCTTGGTTTACCAGTGCGTGTTTCAATGTCTGGTTTTTGTGTTGAAGCAGTTGGTGATGATGTGCTGGAAGACCAAATTTGTCTTTTTACAGCTCCACCCAATTCTGTCATAGCGCTTTTTGCATTGGGATCAAGATCGTCATCCATAGAGTCGTTACACCATACATTTGGATCAACATCGTAAGTGTATGGATGTGCAGAGAAAGAGAGTAATGAGAGTGATAAGAAAAGAACTTTGTTATTCATAACTACTCCTAAAAAACATGATGTCAAAGTAACGGAGGGAGTTTAAAAATATTGTGGTGGGGTGTCAAATTCTTTATTTAGATTCTTCTTGAGTTTCAGTATTATGCTCTAAGTATTGTTCGCCACTCATGTAGTGAACAACAATATTATGTTCTTTTTTTAAGTCTTCAGCTTGATTGTGTGCAGACTGTGCAGACCAGGCACACCACCCAGCGTAACTACCGCTAGCAACAGCAAACAGAGCAGAGCATAAACTAACTGGTTCAATATGACCATTTCTGTGATAAAGGCGTATTGTTGTTATTATTGATCCAAAGACGCATGCAGTTAAGCCTTGTTGAGATTTTGCTGTGTTTTGCTCTGCATATAGTTCTAAATATTCAACTTTTTTTTCGGGATTAATTTTTACAATCTTTTGTTCTTTTGGATGGTTCTTGCTCCAATAATTGGTATGGGTAGGCAGTGGTGTTAAAACTAAAGAAAGACATAGAACCCTAAAAAAACATTTCATGTGTATCCTGTTTAAGCTTAAAAAATATCATTACAAAAGGCTGTGGGTGCGGTATACTTAGAATATGTGAAACTATAAAACATTTTTTGTGAGTTTACAATGAGAATAGCGGTATTACTTTCTGGTGGGGTCGACAGCTCGGTTGCCTTGAATTTACTCAAAGAGCAAGGGCACGATGTCACTGCTTTTTATCTTAAAATTTGGTTAGAAGATGAACTTGCTTTTTTGGGTGATTGCCCTTGGGAGCAAGATCTTTCGTATGCTCGTGCAGTGTGTGAAAAGTTAGACATACCACTTAACATTGTACCGCTTCAGAAGGAATATAAAGACACTATTATTAAATACACCATTGACCAAGTACAAAAAGGTTTAACTCCAAATCCAGACATGCTTTGTAATACGTTTATCAAATTTGGTGCGTTCTATGATGCTGTAGGTAAAGATTTTGATAAAATTGCAACGGGGCATTACGCAGGTATTACTCAAGAAGATGGTGTGTATTATTTAAAACAAACGCCCGATGTTGTTAAAGATCAAACCTATTTTTTAGCACGTTTAACACAAGAGCAATTGTCTCGTGTATTATTTCCTTTGGGTGACTACACCAAAGAGCAGGTGCGTCAATTGGCACAAAAATTTGATTTACCAAATAAAGAACGAAAAGACAGCCAGGGACTTTGCTTTTTAGGTAAAATATCTTTTAGAGATTTTATTAAAGCACACGCAGGAACCAAGAAGGGTGATCTGGTAGTATTTGAAACCAATGAAAAAGTGGGCGAACACGAAGGATTTTGGTTTTATACTCTTGGCCAACGCCAAGGCATTGGTTTGAGTCATGGTCCATGGTATGTAGTTAAAAAAGATCCGCAAACAAATATTGTGTATATTTCTAATGAATATTACGATCCAGCTAAAAAACGAGACACGTTTTATTTAACCGATTGTATGTGGAACGATGTTCCTGTAAAGGGTAAAGCAAGTCTTAAGTTGCGTCATGGTCAGCATATTCATACTGCAACAGTGTTTCATGAGGATGACCAAACAAAAGTAGTTTTAGAAGATCAAGATCAAGGGATTGCTCCAGGGCAGTTTGCTGTGTTTTATGGTAATGGTTTATGTCTAGGGTCTGGTGTTATTAAGGAGTGAGGGTGAAAAGAGTTGTAATAAGTTTTTTGTTTTTAACAACAATTGTTATTTGTGCAAAAACACCATCTTTTATAAAACCAAAAAAAATAAGTAAGAAGAAATCACCAGCACAATTAAAAGAGCAGGTAGGATACGAATTAGAAGACATATTGACGTTATCTTCCGATCTGATAGCCTCTTTGACTAAGGGGCAAAAACTTGTAGTCTCAAAAATGCATACGTTAGTTGCTCCTGAAAAAGACGATTTTTTTTCTAAGGTAAAAGCAAAAGATCTTGAAACGTATGCGCATAATCTTGAGCAAATGCACCAAGAATTGAAAAATATAGAACAACGAATAGAAAAAGAATGTACCAATTTTTCTAAAAACTTTACTCACTAATACAAAGGAAGACTCATGGCTGGATACAATAGAATTATCATGGTAGGAAATTTAACGCGTGACCCAGATTATAAACAATTATCATCAGGGCAAGCGGTGTGTCGATTGGGAATTGCTTCTAATCGTCAATTCAGAAATAGACAAAGTGGCGACATGGTACAAGAAGTTTGCTACATCGATATTGATGTGTGGGGACCTCAAGCAGATAGTTGTAATCAATACTTGTCAAAAGGACGCCAAGTTTTAGTTGAAGGGCGCATTAAATTTGATACTTGGCAAGATCAAGATGGTAACAATCGTAATAAGCACTCTGTTGTTGCGGACCGTGTAGTATTCCTGTCTTCAGGTTCAGACGCTGCGAGTGACGCTACAGCCCCAAGCACAAACAACGAGAAAATGGAGCCTCGCAACGAAGTTGAACGAGAGCTAATGTCTCAGCTTGATCAAATAAAAACGCGCACTCAGCCCCAAGCTCCTCAAGCTGCAGCACCACAGCCATCGGCTACAACTCAAGCGGCTTCTCGACAAACAAATAATCCTGCTCCAGCAGCACAATCAGTTCCTCAGGCAGGTCCAGCATTCAAAGATGAGCCTCCGTTTCAGGACGATCTTCCGTTTTAATTAAAAACAAGCAATTTAAGCTTAGTAAAAGGCGTTTCTTAGGAGACGCCTTTTTTGTTACACATTGTTAATTTATTGACTCTGCCTTGCCATAATTTGTATAATAATCCTTATAGGAAGCACGAAATGGAGAAGGGGAGGTTATGAAGAGTCGAATGTTTTACGTAAGTTTATTGTTGCTCATTTTATCAATGGCCGACGCAAGTATTGGCGATATTACAGATTCAGCACGATTGGCGGTTTCTTTTTCATCACCTTATCCTGCATCTCCGGTGACACAAGCAAAGTCTTTGGCAACTCAGTTGTGGACAGAAGTTAATAATGCAGTCGAGGATGTTACAGCTCGTGATATGCTTGAGGGTTCTATTGTTAATTTTTCTGACACTGTTCTTGATTTATATGTATTGGGTAGTCTTGTTATTAAAAACGCACAGATACAACTTGATGGCGTTGGTTCTCGTTATCATTATAAGAGTATTCAAAAAACACTCGAAGAAATGCGTTATCTGGTAGATCTTATTGGTTCTTTAGAGCAAACATTTGATAGAGCGATGGACGGACATTTTAGTGATCAAGCTGCATGTGTGAAAGTGGTATTAAGTTGTATTAAAAAGAAAATGGAGCGAACATTGCTGTTCGCTCCATAATTTTGAGGTGTTACAACCAGTTGTGTATTACACCAATCCTCTTACACCGCTGTCAGTAGCGATGAGAAGCTTTCCAGTACTACCTGCATTTGATATGCCATGTAGGTAAGAAGCCTCTGAGGTTGAACCTGGGTTATATACTAGATGTGCGTGTGGGCTTAGGTTGTTCCACCATTTTGCATGTGATGCGTATGGTTGACCGTAGAGGTTAGCTGTGTTTCCGTCTGATACTACACGGAATTTTTGAACAATACGACGAGAACCATCAGAGTAGAAGCCCATTATTGGAGGCTCTTGATCGAAGAGTGTAGGTTCAGTTGCTGTTCCATCGAAAGCGTTAAACACAGTTGGGTTGTAAGCCCAGTTACCCCATGTTGTACCGTTATTTAGTGCGTCACCGCGTCCTTCAGTCAGAGGTCTTCTGCTCATTTGGTGAATGTCTACTGCAAAGTAAACGCCTGATCTCTCTTTATGTTCGGCAATACGATTGAACCAGAATGTTGAAGGGTTACGTGTATAAGCAGGTTCATCGAAGGTAAGCTGGTATGTGTTGTCTGTATTAGGTTCGCTCATTTGTACCCAACCACAAATACCTTGTGCATTGTCTGGATTGCTACCAACATTGTAGTCATTGGTACCAATAGAGCAAGTTGTGGTCCAAATTCCGTCGTTTGTTAGCATCATGAGTTGTTCTTGTTCACCTATTTGACCAGTACGAGCCTGTGCACCTGAAGTTTGAGCATCTGAGGTTGTTACGGTTATTACAAAGTCATAGATACGTGCTGGAAGTGTAGAACCTTGGGCGCTACCTGCTATGCTACCTTGTTTTCCTGAAGATGCAGTTACACAGAAATCTGTGTTTAGAGCGGCAGCAGTACTTTGACGTGTTAAGCGGAAGATTCTGTCTGGTGTTGCTTCATCGTATCCGTGAGTAAGAATGTATACTGCACCTCCGCGAGAAACAATCTTAGAAGGAACACCGCTTATACGAGTAAGTTTCTGCCATGTTCGTGCATTTGCTGCTGCTACATCACCAGTAGTACGGAATGGAGGCATGTTTAGATCGTGTACATCACGAGTATCGAAACCTGCACCAAGATTTGCTGCAGCCCATACATATAATTCACCATTTCCTGGGTTATTAACATCTTCTACCCCAGCAAAGAAATAACCAGTGTTTGTACTTGAGGCTCTTTCGTTCCACCCAGAGTAAGCAAGGCAACAAACCACTTTTCCAGCAGCAACTGTTGTAGTTTTTAATGTTCCTGTTGTGCTGTAATCGAAAGCAATGTTGTGTACTACACCTGTATTGGTAGAGAGGAGTTTTCCTGCACTATGTGCAACACTTGTTCCAGAAGAACCAACTGCAGATCCTGTTATAGCAAAAGATACTTTACCTGCATCGTTACCAAACATAGTAAGACGAGTTGGAGTTGTTGCACCCCACCCAGTTGTTGAAGAGTTCAAGTCGCAAATTGCAGTACAGTTACCAGCAAGGTGAGACGATGAGTTAAGATTATAGATCAATCCGGTGGAGTCTTGTGCTGGAGCAGTAGTATTTGCATCTTTTGAATCAGAAGCCCAAGAAGTTAAACGTAAAAGTTTCTTAGTTGTGTCTACACCCCAGATACGAGAAGAAATAGCGTCTACTGCAAAGAAGCTAATTCGCCCGTTGTTTGCATTTGTAGCACTATAACCAAGATTTGCAGGTGCAACTCTTTGCCATTCTGTCCAATGATCAATTTGACCATGTCTGTTGAAGCATGCTTGTGAGTGCCAAATACCAGGAGAATCTGTATTAGATGCAGCAGCGTCAATAGAACAATAAACAGCATCGCCATCTACCCACATTGCGCTTGGCTTCGTTGTTGCGGCACATGGAAGTGGACCGTTACCAACGCGAACTGCGGCGGTGTTTGTTAAGAAAAGGTCACCAGCATTTGTTGCAACAGTTGAGTAGTCTCCTGTTGTTACATCTGCAAATTTACCGTTATTAGCTGCTGTAGCATTTCCAACTACAAGAGGTGTAGCCCATACGCGGTTAGAAACAGCAGAAGAACCAGCAATTGCCGTTGAGCCACCGTGTCCGTTACCACCGTTTACAATTAAGTATGCAAAACGAGTTCCGTCTGAGGGTCCAGTTGAAGTGTGCATTACTTTAAGGTTGTGGTAAGTAAGAGACGCACGAGTCCCTGCAGTACTAGAACCGCCACCACCAACACCAACAATGTGAGAACCTGTTAGAACAAGAGATCCACCTGCTTCTGTGTCACCGCTTTGATCTAAGTTTGTTAGAGTGTTGTTGTCAGGATCTACTTGGAATATTTGCACACCCCAACCACCTGTGTGGTCGTATTCTACGTTTGAAGTTGTGTAGTTTACACCAACATAAAGACGTTTTAATGTTTGGCTATAGTACATAGCTGGAGCGCGGCCGTTTTCTCCGAGTTGAACATTTGTATCAAGCGCTGACCCAAAATTTAGAGAGTAGGTTTGGCTAAGGTCGCTTGAGACAACAGAAGATGGAGCTTTAGCTCTTTGAGTCATTGTGTAATCGTCTTCTCCACATTCAACCATTACAACACCGTCACCTGCATGATACCCAAAGTTTCCACGATTTGCATCGTGACCAGCATCATCTTTAACAGCTACAAAAGCATACGTTTTATTGTTAGTTGTTCCATAGGCGTTACCTGCAACCACTGTCATTGTATAGCAACATGCAGCTGTTGAATTAGCATCTGTAAGTTTCAAAGCGTTAGGGTTAGAAGGAATTCCGGTTGTTGTAATAACCATCAATGGGTGGCCTACATTGCTTGTTGCAAGCGAATCGTTGTTGCCTTGAGAACTCAAGAAGAAGATTTTTGCTTTAGAGAAATTCTCTGGACTAGTAATGTCGTTTGCTACAGCTACGGCTTGGATACTGCTATTTCTGATAGCCATTAAACCAGCAGCTGTGCTTGATTCGGCGATACCTGTGTAGGTTGGAACCGTGTCGAGCATTGCGTGAGAACCCGCAGAATTAGCTGTAACTGTGTTGCTTGCAAAACCAAGAGCGTCTTCACTTGCTTGTTTGCCTAGACCAAATACCATAGTTCCAGATGGTCTATGGAACGCTGCAGCTTGTGCAACCTTTTGGAACGTTTCTCCTGAAGAGGCACCGCCATCTGTGTTAGGCACTACTTTTGTTACGGCATGTAAACGCGGGGCGCATACAGCAGAGCAAAGTAGTAGTAATAAACTATATTTCATGAATTGTTTCATGAGATTGACTCCCTTTCTTTTTAAATTAGAAATCCATTGCTACATTAACACCGGCTGTACCACCACCTACATCAGTTGCAAAGATATATTTACCTTTGACTGGTCTGCTGTAGAAAACTGAGAAGCATGGATTCCAGCGACGGCCTTCTTCTGCCATGTCGTACTCAAGAGTAACGGTTAGAGCGTGTTGATCCCAGCCTTTGAGCATATCATCAGCATTTACATGATCAGGTTCAAATTTTACGGTATCAACTGGAGTCAACATCGATTTACCTTGATGAGCGTAGTTGTAACCAAGCATTAATGAGATACCTTTAAAGATGTGATCTGCTTTAAGATACCCACCTGCATGCCAAATGTTACCCATATCGTACTCAGCATCACCTTTTTGAAGTTTTAACCAACCACTTTGGTGTTTGTTAGTTTGCATACGAAGGTTAAGTGTTTTGTCTAGGAAGAAGAGTCCACCAACGTGAGCACCGAGTGTTATCCACTCATAGAACCCAAGACCAAGGTCAAACTCAGCACCAATTCCTGTATGCTTTTCATAACCAAGTGCTAACTCAAACGCTTTATTTTGGTCACGTTTTTTTGCTGTTGGAAGAGAAACGCCAAGTTTAATAGTGGTGTCTAAGAAATCTAATCCTTCTATATCGTCGTGATTGCAAGTCCAACCACCAGAAAGCATTAGGTCACCAACGCCAGTTGTAGAGGCATCACCAATATTCAAGTCATAAGGAGAAGATGCGAGTGTGGTTGCCAGGTTACTTCCACTTACAGCTATTTCTTCAGCTAGAAAACCAACAAGACGAATTAGTGCTCCACGACCAAGCATGCCCAATCGCGTAAAATCTGCAGTGCTTGTAATGTTTTTGTGACTTATATTAGATATTTTAAGTTTTTTAATAGGTAGATTTGCGCTTAAGAAGAAGCCATTACAGAAGTTTTGGGTGTAAGAAAGATTTGCTTCAAACAAGCTGTATTTACCATCAAACTTGATACCAATATCTGCATTTGGATGTATACCTGCACCTAAGGTCAAAGTAAAAAGATCTCCAAGCGCACCAAGTATGCCACTTGGGTCTCCGACAGCATTTACTCCTAGTGTACCGAGATGGTCAATGCCATAAATGCTAAGGGCATTTACTTTATCTTTGTTGAAGTCGTACCCTTTTTTGGCACGTCCACCCATGAGTTCGAGCTCAAATGTTGCCATACAGTTTCGTTCGTAGCGAGTTTCGTGAGCAGTTTGCCCAGATCTGTGGCGAAATTTAGTATTCATTTGCTTTGCGAATACTGTCATTGGAGCGAGAAGCAATGCGACGAAAAGGGCGCTATGCGAGAAGAGTTTCTTCATTCGTACTTCCTTTTTTTTTGAAGGTTTATTAACTCTACTGATTTTTTCTCTCTATTAACTTTATTAGAAAATTAATAATAAAAAGTAAAGAGATTCGTTAGGTTCTCTGTGGTGTCTCCTTGTATATGAAGGGTTCTTTGATATACTTTAATCATTATAGTTCTCATTCCTAATTACAACTTATCAAAAAGTCAAGGGACTCTATGTTTGGTAAAAAGAAAGATTTTAAAGAGCCTGTTCAAGAGGGTTCAGAAAATATTGAAGAAAAAGAAATTAAAGATTCATCGATTGAGCAGACTCCAGAAGAAGAAAATGCACTTGCTCAATTAGCACGATTGACAGCTGATTTTCAGAATTACAAAAAACGTGTAGAAAAAGATCGTGCAATGTGGATGGATCGTTCTTCTATGGATCTTCTTTTACCGTTATTGTCGGTTGTGGATGATTTTGATCGTGCGCTGCAAGATGCAGAAAAGAATAAAAATCAAGAAACGCTTCAAGAATGGATTAAGGGCTTTGCCATGATTCGTAAGGCATTGTACGATTTTCTTGCGCAACAAAAAGTAGTTGTTATTGAACAAGTACAAACGTTTGATCCATTGTTGCATGAAGCGGTTATGCAGGTAGAGTCTGCTGATCACAAGAGTGGAGATGTTGTGCAGGTTATGCAAACCGGTTACATGTACAAAGATAAAGTTCTACGAACAGCTAAAGTAAGTGTTGCAAAATAACTACTTGATTATTGCAACAAGAAGTTCGATCACAATAAGAACAATAATGAGTGTGGAAAGTAAATCTTCTCTAATAGAGTTTACTTTGTTTTGATAAATTGAGCGTACATCTCTGATGATCTCGAGTTTTTCGTCAACAGAAGTTTTCCACGTATTAATCTCAAGTTTCTTAACAAGTAAATCATAAACTTTTGAATAGTACGGCTCACCGGCGAGTTTAATGCTGTTGGTGAGTCGTTCTGTGATTACAGAAATTTCTACTTTAAGTTTAGAAAGTTCACTTAAAGGGTCATACAGAGTACCAATAAAAGGCAGGTATGAGTAGGGTGAAGGTTTCTGTATTGTTTGATTATAAACACTATCTAATTTACTATCGAGCAATTTATCGAAATACTGTAATTGAAGTTGTTGGATTAAGGCTTGTTCAAAAAAGTCTAATAATTCTTCTGGTTCTTTATCGTATACAAAAGCTGCTTCTGTATCGATGATAACTAAATCTCGTTTGTAATACCCTGTGGTAGATTGCAAAATTTCTTTCATTTGGAATTCTGATATTGTTTGTTTTTCGAATCGTAGGGCAGAGGCAATTGTTGGTCCATATTGCTTTATAAACATTGCATTAGAGGATTGCTCTGTTTGCGGTTCTATATGTGTTACCACATACGAGTTTCTATGATGAAATGTTTTAGCATGAGAGATATGGTCTTTTATTTGGTTAAGTAAATATGAAGCATCTTCTGTGCTTTTAATTTTATATTGTTCATTAAGCTTGCTGATCCTGCTTTGGAGTGTTTCTAAGGATCCTTTAAATGGTATTTTATAAATAATAGAAACTGCACCAAAGTGGTGTATGTTTGCGTATAAACATCTAGCCGTGTCAGGTGTTTGGCTGCTACATAACTCAATGGTTAGTGGCGTGTGAAAGTGTTTGAAATGTTTTGGCCAAGTGCGTGGACAGGTATGAATTGAAGGTAAAGCTTTAACCTTTTCTAGATCAACATCATCACCCATATCAAAGCCATAGAACAAATAGATTGAACCCGAAAATATATGTTCGGGTTCTTGAGAAATTTTTGTTGTGACAATAGGTTTTTTATTTTTTGTGTCCATTCCTTATTATTCCTTTGTCTAAGATATAAATGCCTTAATGAAGTTAGTTACTTTATGACCAATTGATTTTACTGTTTCCCATAGATTAGTGAACCAGTTTTCTGTGTTTTGGGTTGTTATAGTTTCACTTGTTGATTGGTCTGAGTCTGTAGCACTAATTTTGTTACGTCTTGTTAACGGCCTTTTTTGTTGTTGGTAATTAACAGGGCGATCAACAGGTACAAATTTTGATGATGTCGACCTTTTTTCGTCTCTATCGGTAACAGAACTTATTACAATTGGAGTTTTAGGTTTTCGTAGCCACGATTTTATATCGCCAACAGGTGAAGTAAATCCTGTAAATCTTTCACCAATAGTTTTGCTTGAAGGCAATCCCACTCGTGTTCCCAACGATTTGTTTCTTGGGGGTATAGGTGGTGCAAAGGTACTTGATGGTATAGCTGCAGGTACGGTTTGAGCAATGTTTTTCATTGTGGGTTTCTGTTCTTGTTTATTGTTTATAATACTATGATTTTGACGATTGTTGTCTGCATTTTCCTTTATTTGATCGTTATTATTTTTTGAATCGGTATCTTTTTGTATGTCTTCTTCTTTGATACTTCGTGGTGTAGAAGCAACTTCATCTTCTGTTCCTGTGTCTACAGGTGTAACAGTAGAACCGTTTTCGTCATCGCCACCTCTTTCTGTCTCCTCTGAACTATCTGTATGAATAGGTCTTGGAAAACGAGGCATTGGATCTGTTAGTATATCTACTGTATCAGTATTGTCAGTATCAGTATTGTCAGTATTAGTATTGTCAGTATTAGTATTGTCAGTATTAGTATTGTCAGTATTAGTATTGTCAGTATTAGTAGACATATTATGCGTCACTGTTACTAATGGTCTTTCTTTTGGGGTAACGGGTGGAACAACTCTTGGTGATTTTATCACTCTTCTTGGGGGGGTATAGGGGGCAATTCTTCGTTTGCTTCCAAAAAGCTCTTCGAAATATTGTATTAATTTTCCAACTCTTCCTCGACTAGGTTTCTCTATTCTTCTTAGAGGAATACGAGGAATACGTGGACAAGGGACTCCTCCTCTTTTGTCAACAACATTTGGTTTAACTTTTTTTCTGTCCCCAAAACGAAGACCAACCTTTGAAGGTTGCGCCACTCTTCTTGTATCAACATGTGGACGACCGATTGTAGCAATATCCGGGTTAACTGGACGATTAAGACCATTTTTAAATTCTTCAACTCTTCCTCTTAGAGGAACACGTGGACGACCGACTCCTCCTCTTTTGGGAACAACATTTGGGTTAACTTTTTTTCTGTCCCTAAAACGACGACCAAACTTTGTCGGTTGCGCCGCTCTTCTTGTAGCAGCAACATCTGGGACAACTCTTTCTGCGCCTCTAGAGAAAGGATTACTCAAAAAGTTTCTAAATTGTTCCCACATTCCTTGACTAGGTTGTTCTATGTCTCTTGGTCCAGTAGATGGACGACCGTTTTGTTCGCTTATTGGTTGAGAAGCTTTTTTTGTACGTTTTTTTCTTTTTTTGACTTTATTCCAGTAGTTTCTGAATTTATTCATAGGGAATTTCTTTATAGGCTTTTTAAAGTTTTTTGATGGTTCTGAAGTGCCTGTTTGTGATTCACTAGTCTTAGCTACTTTTTCTGCTTGTATCCTTCTTTTGGGAAAAATATGTGGAGTGTCGTTTGTTGGTATTTTTTTTACTTGTGTCGGTCTGGGGTTACTCTGTTTTATGCCTCCAGAAAGCCTTTCAAGGAGATTTGTTAATGCTGTAACGTTACCCTGTTCTATCTCTTCAGAAGCTTTTTTTGTACGTTTTTTTCTTTTTTTGAAGTTATTCCAGTAGTTTCTGAATTTCTTTATAGTGAATTTCTTTATAGGCTTTTTAAAGTTTTTTGATGGTTCTGAAGTGCCTGTTTGTGATTCACTAGTCTTAGCTCCTTTTCCTGCTTGTATCCTTCTTTTGGGAAAAATATGTGGAGTGTCGTTTGTTGGTATTTTTTTTACTTGTGTCGGTCTGGGGTTACTCTGTTTTATGCCTCCAGAAAGCCTTTCAAAGAAGTTTTTTAATGTTTTAACGTTACCTTGTTGTATCTCACTAATTTCAGCTACTTGGCCTGGTTGTACTGCTCTTCTTGGAGCAATATGTGGAATTTTGTCTAGTCGTATTTTTTCTTTCAGATTACGTACTTTTTGTGTTCGGTTATTATTATTAAACCATATATTTTTAAGCTCAGCAGCCTCGGCTTCAAGTAATCGAGTACCATTATTTTTTGCATCTCGCCCAACTGATTTTCGTACTGCCGGTTGTCGCGCAGGATGAACAGGCAATGGGTTTAGTGGTTTTATTGGATCCGTAAGTGTTTTTCGTGGAAGTTGTTCAAGAATGCTTCTACGATTCTTCAGTTGTTGTATGATTCTTTTTGCAGCTTGGCGTGTTTTTGGGTGTACGCTCGCGGCACCAGTTGCTGCAAAACCTAATAATTTTACAAGTTCATCTTGGCGATCGGTAGTAAATTCTTTTATTCGTTCCAACGCAGAAGGGTTATTCTCTGTAGTTAGCACTTTGCTGGGTTGGTCTTTATGCAGTACCAATGCTTTTGATTGGTTAGTAGCGGGTAATAGTGCTCTTCTGTTGTGTTGTTGTGTATAAAATGTTTGTAACATTTTTTCAAGCTCTGGTGCTAATGCTTGTGCAGCTTCTTGTGGAGTTTTTTGTCCTCCAGGGTTGAATATATTTGTTTCTAATATTTTATCTAGAAGTTTTTTTAAATCTTTTCTGTTAACAGTAATTCTTTGTGTTGGTCCTGTTTCTTTATTCTTTTGTTTAATAGGAACAAGTCCTGTTTCTTTATCTGTGTATGGTACAATTGCACTTGAACGTTGGTTTGTTGTTTGTTCAAAATAGTCCGCTAATTTATCCGCTATTTCAGCAGTGGTGGTTTGTGCTCTGTTGTATTGAGTAGGTGTGTTCATTGCATTTTGTAATAATTCTGCCAGTGTGGCTTCGTCAATTTTAACAATAAGTGCTCTGTTTGTTTCGTTTACTACCGGAGCGAGTGCTGTGTTTTGATTAAAAGGAATAAGTTCTTGTGCAGGATTATCAAAGGGTACAATATCGGCAGCAGGTCTTTGGTGTGGTATAACCGGTGCTTCGTCTCTCATTGCTAACGCTTTTGGTTCGACTTCATTAAGTTTTAGTTCATCTTGGCGATCGGTAGTAAATTCTTTTATTCGTTCCCATGCAGAAGGGTTATTGTCTGTAATTAACAATTCACTGGGTTGGTCTTTATACGGTACTAATGCTTTTGATTGATTAGTAGCGGGCAACAGTGCTCTTCTGTTGTCTTGTTGTGTATAAAATGTTTGTAACATTTTTTCAAGCTCTGGTGCTAATGCTTGTGCAGCTTCTTGTGGAGTTTTTTGTCCTCCAGGGTTGAATAGATCTGCTTCTAATGTTTTATCTAGAAGTTTTTTTAAATATTTTTTGTTAACAATAATTCTTTGTGTTGGTCCTGTTTCTTTATTCTTTTGTTTAATAGGAACAAGTCCTGTTTCTTTATCTGTGTATGGTACAATTGCACTTGAACGTTGGTTTGTTGTTTGTTCAAAATAGTCCGCTAATTTATCCGTTATTTCAGCAGTAGTGGTTTGTGCTCTGTTGTATTGAGTAGGTGCGTTCATTGCATTTTGTAATAATTCTGCCAGTGTGGCTTCGTCAATTTTAACAATAAGTGCTCTGTTTGTTTTGTTTACTACCGGAGCGAGTGCTGTGTTTTGATTAAAAGGAATAAGTTCTTTTGCAGGACTACCAAGCTCTAATGTTTTTTGTAGGGGTGCTTTTGGATTTGCACGATATATATGCCATAACCCCTCTGGATGTTGGAAAGTTTCGGGTACAATGTGTGGTCGATTCAGTAAATCTGGATTGTTAAGTTTAATAGCTTTGGGTTGTTGTTGATAAGGAACAATCGCTTGTTGTGTAGCATGAGCAGGAGCAACAGCCATTGGTGCTGATTCCATTGGTGTTGATAGTGTAACTGCATTCGGAGTATCTAGTCTTTTTGCAATTGAGTTTGGTTGTGCAGCTGGTATTGCAATATCGTTAACTGGTGGTTGGTATGGCGTAACTTTGTCGTTTTGTTCTGCAAAGGGTGCAAGACTGGTTGGTAGATTTGGCGTTATAGCGAGTTCTCTAGGAACCTTTTCTACTGGTACAAGTGCAGCAGGTTGAGGTTGATGTGACATAACCGGTGCTTCTTGCCTAACTGCTAATGCTGTTGGCTCGGATTCATCTATAAAAGGGCGATGTGGTGTAGCAAGTGGTCGTTCAACTTCAGGAACAAAGTCATAGCCATCGTCATCTCCAAATATGCCAAAAGGAATTGTGTAGTCTGCTAAATGTTCGTTTGCATCTTTATTTTGAGCTTTTTTAGATTCTTCATTTTTTTTCTTATGATGTTTCATAGAGGTTGATGTAATAATACCTGGATTTTTATTTTCATCATTTAAAATGTTAAGTAGTCCTTTTGAGGGTTCTGTTTCTTTTTTTAAATGATTTGCAACGCCGCGCTCCAAGCTCTGGTTATATAACCCTGGTTGCTTGTGATCCTCAAAGAGGCGATTTAATCCTTTTGGTTTGTTTTCTTGAGGAGTTTTTTTAGCTTCCCCTCCTCCTACAACGCTTTTTTGTTCATATCCAAATAAGGTTTTAAAGAACTTGCCTAGGCTTGACTCACTCTCAGTTTGTAACGGATCTGTTCCTTCTTTATTGTCAGGATTATCATCATAATATTCTGCTGGAGCACCTAATGGATTCATAGAACTAAGTTCGCCGTTTGATTTAGAGTTGCCGTATTGAATTGTTTGAGGGTAATAAATTGGAGGTTTATAGGTGGATGCACTTTGTGGATAATTTTCGTTTTCTGAATAACCCTTTGCAGCTTTTGAGCTTGATAGAGGAGGTGTAGAAATTTTACGTACGAGAGCAGGCATATTTTTTGCCGAACGAACAGTAGGTGTACCTTGTGCTGAACGTGCAAAAACAGACATACCTCTTCCCGCAGCTGAAAATAAGCTTGTACTAGAAAATAGGGCAAGTAAAAGAACCATCCATTTTTTAACCATTTTAACCTCCAAAAGCCTAAATTAAGTTTATTTTGAACTTATTTAGAGTATACCATAGATAGATCCTCAGAAACAATGGATCGGAGATGTGATACGCCGTTAAAGTATAAAAGTAACTATTCTAAGCTTAAGGTAAATCGGATTTGAATATTATAGGGGGAGAATGATGCTGTTAGGTTTCTATATGGATTTTAAAAATAGGTTTAGAGCAAGTAAGTTAATTGTATTTTAGTCTTTCTTTAAAATACTTAAGAAGGCTTCTTGCGGAACTTCAACATTACCAACTTGTTTCATCCGCTTTTTGCCTTCTTTTTGTTTCTCAAGAAGTTTTCGTTTACGACTAATATCACCACCATAACATTTTGCAGTCACGTTTTTACGCAAGGGCGCAACACGTTCACGAGCAATAATAGTAGCACCTTGTGCTGCTTGAATAATAACTTCAAACAATTGTCTTGGAATTGCTTTCTTTAATTTAGCGGTAAGAACTCTTCCAATAGCATAGGCACTTTCTTTGTGTACAATAACTGCTAATGCATCAACTGGACGAGTGTTTAGGAGAATGTCCATTTTGACTAAGTCTGCAGGTTCGTAGCCCGCTTCTTCATAATCAAAACTCGCATAACCAGAAGAAAGAGATTTTATTTGATCGTAAAAATCTGTTGCAACTTCGTTGAGTGGAAGCTTGTATTTAACGATCATACGCGATTCATCAAGAGGTTCCATATTCTTTTGCTCACCACGCTTTTTTTGACACAAGGTAAGAATGTTGCCCAAAAATTCTTTGGGAACAATAATGGTTGCGTCGATCATTGGCTCATAAATTGTTTGTATGTAGCTTCTATCAGGGAAGTCTGATGGGTTTTCTATTTCTAATTTTTTACCGTTGGTAAGCTCAAGTTCGTAGCGTACACTGGGTGCTGTAGCAATAACATTTTGGTTGTACTCTTGTTCAAGTCGTTGCTTGAATACATCCATATGCAAAAGTCCCAAAAATCCGCACCTAAAGCCAAGCCCAAGTGCAGGTGATGATTTTTTTTCTACTGTTACGCTTGCATCATTAAGTGTTAATTTTTCAATCGCATCGCGCAAGAATTCAAAGTCAGTATTTTCTATAGGGAAAATTCCGGCAAATACCATGGGTTTTGCTTCTCTAAATCCTGGGTATGCTTCTACTGTTTGCTTGCTTAAATGAATAGTATCACCAACTTGTGCTTCTTTAACGGTTTTCATACCGGTAATAACATAGCCTACTTGGCCAGCATACAAAGCATCGGTTGGAGTTGGGCCTGGATACATAACGCCAACTTCAAGCACCTCGTAGCGCGCATTGGTTTGTGCTAAGGTGATGTTGTCACCTTTTTTTAAGGTGCCACTTTCTAACGTTACCAAACAAATAACACCACGGTACTCATCGAACCATGAATCAAAAAGAAGTGCTTTGAGGGGACTATCATTTTTTGTTTTTGGAGCGGGAATGCGCTCGATGATTGCACCGAGAATGTCGTCTATACCGAGACCTGTTTTTGCAGAAGCTAATAAGATTTCGTCTTTTTTATAATCGAATAAAGAATCAAGCTCTCTACTTACACGGTCAGTATCTGCATTTGTCATATCAACTTTATTGATTACTGGAACAATGGTTAAGTCTTGTTCAAATGCTAAATAAAAATTTGCCATTGTTTGTGCTTGCACTCCTTGGCATGCATCAACCAATAAGAGTGCTCCTTGGCATGCATATAAAGAACGAGAAACTTCGTAGCTAAAATCAACATGACCTGGAGTGTCGATTAAATTAAGTAAGTATTCTTCACCTTTGTAGGTATAAACCATAGATACTGTTTGTGCTTTTACAGTAATTCCTCGTTCTTTTTCTACTTGTAGTTTGTCTAAAAACTGTTCGTTCTTATGACGAGTAGAAAGTGTTCCTGTGACTTCTAGAAGTCTATCAGAGAGGGTTGATTTTCCATGATCAATATGAGCAATCACAGAAAAGTTGCGAATTTTGTCGGGAGTAAAAGTCTTTAATTTATCTTTAGTTAATTTCATGGCCTACCAGGTAAAAAGTGAAAAACTTACTTCTAGAGTAGAAAAAGCACGTGAGATTGTCGAGTATTTGGTTTTATGAATCTGTCTTTTTAAAACGAGTCATTCTGAGTGATTCCATAGGAATTGTATCAAAGGATAATAGAGAGCCATTTTTTTTACCATCCTTTGATACAGTTTTTGCTGTACTTGAGTCATTCAAAATGACTTAAGTAGAAGGCTTTTTTAATGTTAAATATATGCAATAGAGTTTCAGAGATCGTAGTTTTTGTTTTTGGTTTTTCAACAAGGCGCATTTATTCGGCTTACTGTATAAAGAAGGGTTGACCTTGTCAGCCATTATTCGACAGAGTTTAATATGGAGATAATTGCTGAATTAAAACTGCGGTTTCTTTTTATGGCCCGACTGGCATCAGAGAATAGAGCAGCAATTAAAGGAGTAGTTCAAGGGTGCCGGGTAGTGTCTTATGTGAACCCTCTTCCTTCATAGTACATTGGTGAATTTCTTTCTCTGAGCTTATTTTGGGACAGAATAATCGTGCATCCTTGTCTTATCTGCTTATTCGAGGTAATATACTCTATATTCGTCGACTAATCGTAAGATCTGATCATTACTAAAAGGGTACAGGGTATGTCAGCCGAAAAGGCCCAAGAAAAATTACCAAAGGGTATCAAACCAGTCCTCATTGAAGATGAGCTTAAGAGTTCGTTTTTAGATTACGCCATGTCTGTGGTAGTAAGTCGTGCAATTCCAGATATTCGTGATGGCCTTAAGCCAGTACATAGGCGTGTTTTGTACGCTATGTATGAGCTTGGTTATCATTTTAATAAGCCCTACAGGAAATCTGTACGTGTAGTTGGTGATGTACTTGGTAAGTATCATCCACATGGTGATCAGGCAGTATATAATACTATGGTTGGTATGGTGCAAGACTTCGCGAAACGTTATCCATTGTTAGATGGTCAGGGTAACTGGGGTTCAGTTGATGGTGACAACGCAGCTGCTATGCGTTATACCGAAGTGAGAATGAAAAAAATTACGCAAGAAATTCTTGCAGATATCGACAAAAATACTGTTCAGTTTGTACCAAACTTTGATGAATCAACAACTGAACCAGTTATTTTACCAAGTCGATTGCCAAACCTATTAATCAATGGAACAGCCGGTATTGCGGTTGGTATGGCAACTAATATTCCACCGCATAATTTGGGTGAAGTAATAGATGCATGCTTGGCATTACTTAAAGATGAAAATCTTACATTCGAAGAACTTATTAAATTAGTTCCTGCACCAGATTTTCCTACTGGCGGTATTATTTGTGGTCGCGGCGGTGTGCTTCAAGCGTACAAAACCGGTCGCGGTAAGGTTATGGTTCGTGGTGTAACAGCTATTGAAGAAACCAAAAAAGGTGGCTCTGCAATTGTTATTACTGAGCTTCCTTACCAGGTAAATAAAGCAGAACTTATTATTAAGACTGCAGATTTAGTAAAAAATAAAATTATCGAAGGTATTTCTAATATTCGTGATGAGTCAGACAGACGTGGTATGCGTGTGGTTATAGACATTAAACGCGGTGAAATTCCTGATGTGGTTCTAAATCAACTGTATAAGTATACTTCGCTTCAAACATCGCTTTCTATTTTGATGCTTGGGTTGCTAGATAACAAACCAATGGTATTTACGCTCAAAGAACTTATTAAGCAGTTCTTGTTGCATAGAGAAACGGTTGTGTATCGAAGAACTAAGTATGAACTTGATAAGGCAAAGTCTCGAGAGCATCTTTTAGAAGGTTTTATTATTGCGCTTGATAATATTGACGCAGTAGTTCAACATATTAAAAAATCTAAAGCAGCTGACGAAGCAATAGCAATTTTGGTTAAAGAATACAAGCTTTCAGAAGAGCAAAGTAAAGCGATTCTTGAAATGCGCTTGCAACGTTTGACTGGTTTGGAACAGCAAAAAATTCATAACGAAATTACAGAAATTAAAAAACGCATTGAGTATTTAATGTCTGTATTGCAAGATCGAGAAGTTCTTAAAAAAGAAATTGAAGTTGAGCTTAATGAAGTTAAAGCTACGTACGACAACCCAAGACGTACTGTGATTGAAGATAGCTTTACCTCATTAACCGATGAAGATTTAATTCCTGATGAAGACGTGGTCGTAACTTTAACTCAAAAAGGTTATGTAAAACGTGTTGGCCTTGAAAACTACGGTGTGCAGCATCGTGGTGGTAAAGGTAAAATGGGTATGCAAAAGCTTGACGACAACGATGATGTTGTACGCGATATGTTTGTTGCAAAATCTCATGACGAATTGCTCTTCTTTACGAGTCTTGGTCGTGTTTACAGTATGCGTGTATATGAAGTTGGTGAAGGTTCTCGTACTTCAAAAGGACGTGCAGTTATTAACTTGCTGCCGTTGGTAGAGGGTGAATCTGTAGTAAGATTACTTTGTATGCGAGACATGAAAGATAAAAATATTGTGATGGTTACCAAGAAAGGTATCATCAAAAAAACCGATGCGAAGTCGTTTGCAAAGATTCGTGTGTCAGGTATTCGTGCTCTTGGTCTTAGAGAAGATGACGCACTTTCATTCTGTGGTGTTTCTTCTGGGCAAGATGACATTGTTATTGCAACAGCATTTGGTCAGGGCATTAGATTCAATGAAAAAGAAGTACGTGCAATGGGTCGTCAGGCAGCAGGGGTTATTGGTATTCGCCTAAGAGAAGGTGACTCTGTTGTTGGGATGGAAATCATTGACGACGAAAATAAAAATATTTTGTTTGCAACACAAAATGGTTACGGAAAGCGTACACGTGTAGGAGACTTCCGTGTGGCTCATCGTGGTGGTTTGGGTGTTCGAACAATCCCAACAGATCGTCGTAATGGTGAGGTTGTTGGGTTGGTTATTGTTAGTGAAACGTCTCATATTCTCCTCATCGATGATGCAGGGAAAATTATTCATCTGCTTCCAACCGAAGTTCGTACCATGGGAAGACAGGCTAAAGGGGTTCGCCTTATTCGTCTTGATTCTGGGCGACGATTGATTTCGATTGCAGCATTTGATGAAGATGAAGACTCAGATTCTGAAGTAAGCTCAAGTGAAGGAGGGTCAGGTGGTGACAAACCTGAAACTAAAGCACAAGACGCAGCAGGGTCGCAAGAAGTAAAGGGTGCGATAAAGGCGTCTGAACAAGAAGAACCAGTTGCAGAAATTTCTGAAGAAGGTACAATTGTTATAGGTGCGAAGGAAGAAATAAGTAATGAACCTGAGAAAGCTGTAATGGCTGACCCTCAGGATGGAACAAAAATTTCAGCAGCGGCAACGTTGCTTGAAGATGAAATGAATGATACATCGTCGTTTGACAATAGTGATCAGACGATGATTTTTTAATCTCTTTTGTAAGGATACGAACGTATGAAATTGTACGTAGGAAACTTGAGCTTTAACTTGTCAGATAACGATCTTAAAGCAAAATTTGAAGAATTTGGTGCAGTTGAATCTGCTAACATTATTACAGATCGTGAAACTGGCCGCTCTAAGGGTTTTGGTTTCGTTGAAATGGTTGACGCTGCTAATGCACAAGAAGCTATTGCACAACTTAACGGTTCTGACTACGAAGGCCGTAAAGTAATCGTTAACGAAGCTCGTCCTCGTCCAGAACGTACTGGTGGTGGCAGCCGTGGTCCACGTGGTGGAAATGGCGGAGGTCGCTGGTAGTCTGTTTTCAGATTAACTTCGATTTTAAAGAAAAGGGTGTCTTCAAGGCACCCTTTTTTAATGGAATACATATATGAAAAATTTTTTTTTAATTGTTTTTCTAATTGTTTGTTTTTCTCTCTATGGTAACGACCAATTACTTGATGCAGTTAATTCTGTTCGTTTAAAAATTGCTTTAGATAATTTAAACCGATTCTGTGAAAACATAGAAATGGGAATTAATATAGTGATTACAACTGCTGGCATACTTACCTATAGAGAATTAAGACCAAAATTTTTTTGGGGTAAATACCCGGTATCGGCAGCTTTATTGCTGACATTCTTGTTAGGAGCAGGGTTGCATGGAGCGTTGCATCTTTATAAAGGCGCAGAAGCTAAAAAAATTACACAAAAAACTCTGAAATCTGATTTTTCTTTATGTACAAACAACAATTAGTTCTACATCTTTCTTTAATTGCATCAGTTGGCCCAGATAAAATAGGCAAGCTGGTAAAAGTTCTTAAAAAAGAAAAAAATCCTGCTAGCTGGTATGCTTATCGGCAACAAGATTTTATGCGTTTAGGGATGACAGCACGGAATGCTCAAACCATTGTTGCGGGTCTTGCCAATGCGCAAATTCTTAAAGAAGAATTAGAACTTATCGAAAAATATGCGATTAACTGGACCACGATTTTAGATGCTGATTACCCAGCACTTTTAAAAGAAATTCATACTCCGCCTGCAGTTTTGTATTGGCGAGGAGAACCGGTGTGGCAAACCACAGAAAAAACAGTTGCATTTGTTGGCGCGCGTAAAGGTACGGCATATGGTCAGAGAGTCGTTAACGCTGTTATTCCAACTTTGGTTGCGGCAGGATACACTATTGTTTCTGGAGGTGCTTATGGTATCGATACTATGGCTCATCGAGCTACCCTTGAATGTGGTGGAAAAACAATTGTGGTGATTGGTGCAGGTCTTTTAATCCCGTATTTGGCTGGTAATCAAAAGCTATTTGAGCAAGCGGCATCTGCAGGAAGTGTTGTAGTCAGTGCTTTTCCATTGATGCACGGTGCTGATAAATGGACATTTCCGGTACGTAATAGAATTATTGCTGGGTTGTCTCAAGGCTGTGTGGTGGTGCAAGCGGCTAAGAAAAGTGGTGCTTTGATCACCTCAAGTTATGCCTTACAAGAAGGTAGACAGGTCTTTGCAGTACCCGGACCGTTTGATGATGAGCTAAGCGTAGGATGCCTAAATTTGATCAAGCAGGGCGCAAAAGTGGTGTGTAGTGCTCAAGACGTCTTAGAAGAATTTGGAGCTCAAGAAGAGATTTTTGAGCAAATAGAGATCTCTACGGTTGAAGCGCCTAAGCAAAAATTAGACAATTCTATTTTAGTCCATTGCGCTCAACCAATAAGTTTATCTGAGCTTATTCAAAAAACAGGCTTAGAAGAAAATAAGCTTAAACAGGATCTTTTTGATCTTCAATTAGATGGCAAAATAGAGCAAGATTTTGCCGGTCTATGGAAGCTGCTTTAAGTTTAAAACCTTGACCTGTTGAGGTTTTGGTTTGTGTTGCTACAATTATAAGTAGTATTTTAAGTGGATTTCTGGAGGTTGTTGTGAAAAAAAAACTAATATTTTTTATTTTTTCGACCTGAAGATGATTTGCGTGAGTTAAATAAATTAGCTGAGACACAAGAAAAGATTGCTAAAGAGAAAAGAGAGTTTTATGAAAATTTATCTCGCGAATCTCTTAAGCTTATGAGAGAGAGAGAAGGAATAACTGAGGAAGAGTGGAATAAAAAGTATGGCAAATAAGTTAGTCTAAAAATTGATTTTGAAAGGTTATTATGAAAAAGTTTTTATTATTGACGCTAATATTATTTGGGAGTGTGTTTGCCAATATGAAACAAAATGCATTTAAAGAAAAGATGATACAAGAAGCCGAAAAGGAAATGTTTTGTGCTGAAAAAGATTTAAACAAATCTCGAATAAAAAGATCTTTAGTGGCCACTTTTGGACTGTTGCTTATGATAGCATCTCTAGATAGTCATTTAAAGAATCATGATAATATTACGGGGCCAGTTTTGATGGGTCTAGTGGGTCTAGGAAATAGTCTTTTTCGATTTGAGCTAGAGTGGTTTATAAATAAGAAAAGTTATAGTAATGCAAATCGAGCTTTAATCAATGTTTTACGTAAAGTTGATGAGCAAAAATAATTATTGTTATAAGGTTATTTAAGAAGACCAGTTTTAGGGTTGCACCCGACTTTTTTAAAATAGAGATCTCTACGGTTGAAGCGCCTAAGCAAAAATTAGACAATTCTATTTTAGTTCATTGCGCTCAACCAATAAGTTTATCTGAGCTTATTCAAAAAACAGGCTTAGAAGAAAACAAGCTTAAACAGGATCTTTTTGATCTTCAATTAGATGGTGAAATACAGCAAGACTTTGCCGGCTTATGGCAAGTGGTTAAAACCTTGAAATCCCACTCTAGTTGAGTTATTTCTCTTTTTTTGCTATAATTTTATAAGTTTAAATTAAATGACTTCTGGGGGTTGTTGTGAAACAAAAACTTATACTTTATATTTTTTCGAGTTTATTTTTAGGGTTGCACCCAAGTAATTCTTTTTTTGATAATGAGTTGAGTCGTACAGAAAAATATATTTCATTTTTAAAGTATAAAGAGTCGCAGCTAAGAGAAAAAGAGAAAGGAATTAAAACAAATTTAATGTTGCAATTCCAAAAAAACTTACAAAATATTACTATGGGGCCACCGAGACAATTAGGTTTAGTAAGGATGATTAGTTTAGCTTCTTTTTTAGTGAATTATGTGCCGGCTACTGTGCATTTAAGTTTGACTTATACTGATAACAAGACCACTCAAAAAGAGTTGTCTACCTGTAAAAATTACTCTGACATGCTTAAATCATTAAATAAATCTTTTATTGCATAAGTTGGAAATTTTTTGCTTAGAAGAGTTTGGAGCTTAAGAGGAGGTTTTGGAGCAAATAGAGATCTCTAGGTTTGAAGCTCCTAAGGCAAAAGCAGACAATTCTATTTTTAGTTCACTGGGTTCAACTTATAAGTCAGTCTTGACTCATTTAAAAAACAGTCTTAAAAGAAAGTAAGCTTAAACAGGATCTTTTTGATCTTCAATTGGATGGTAAAATACAGCACGACTCCGCAGGTTTATGGCAGCTTACTTGAAGCCCTTTGTTTTTTTGCCTTTTCCGTTTATTTTGCTATAATTATCCTATCTATTAGGCGCCTAAGGCGTCATTTCTATTAAAGATTTTAGGCTACCAAGGAGTTTGTCATGCCAGTACCAAAGAGAAAAAGATCTCGTCAGAGAAGAGATAAGCGTTTTGCTAACAAAGGCGTTAAAGTTCGTTCTATTTCAAGCTGTACCAACTGTTCAGAAGCTGTGTCTTCTCATACAGCGTGTATGTCTTGTGGATTTTATAAAGGCCGCAAAGTGTTAGCTACTAAGTCTGACCGTTCAGTTCGACGTGCAGATGAGCGCAAAGAAAAAGAAGGAAAACAAGAAGCATTACGACAAAAGCTTGAAGCTCAAGCAGCTCCAATTGAAGAGCCAAAAAAAGCTGAGTAATCTTTTGTTTGAGTAGTATGAAGAAAAAACTATAGAGATCGTTCGTAGTGAGGATGAGCATGATACAAGCATTAGTCAAAGATTGGTACCGCGAAATTGTTGAAGATAAGTATTCACTTGCTTTAACCGTAGTAATAATTTGTGGTGGCGCCTATTGGGGTGGTAGCGAGTTACGTTTGCGCTACAAAAAACACGTGGGTGGAAAATCACAGATTGTTGTTGCAGAAGCGATAGAAGAGTATGACAAAGCTTTATATAACCATCTTGAAAAAGAGGGTGGACAAGAACTTGCGTCGCAACAATTTGATGATGTTCAAATTGGTTTTGATACTATTTTAAAACAACATAGTGGTTCTTCGTTGGTTCCGTATGCTCTTTCGTTTCAAGCAGATACGTTTGCTTTAAAGGGTGACTTTAAACAAGCGCTTATTACTTTAGAGGATGGTATTAAAAAAATGTCTTCTTCTGCTCCTGGTTATTACTTACTCAAAACTAAATATGCGCTTTTACAACTTGATGCTCAACAAGAAACAGAAGGTGTTGCCTTACTGCGTGAACTTGCTTTTAATTCAAGTAATCCAACGTTTGATACAGCTGCCTTTTTCTTAGGTTACTACTACTGGGCTAAGCACGATAAAGATAAAGCTCGTGATGCTTGGAAGCAACTAGAAACAACAGAAAATAGTAAGTCTAAAAAGGGTGCATCTCCTTGGTTGCAAGCGGTAAAAGAAAAGCTTCAAAACGTTTAGGAATACGTAGTGGCAGATACTAATGTGCGAGTAAGGTTTGCGCCTTCTCCTACGGGAAATCTTCATGTGGGCGGTCTACGGACGGCCCTTTTTAATTGGTTATTCGCAAAACATAATAATGGTATGTTCTTAATTCGTGTAGAAGATACAGATAAAGAACGCTCTAAAGTAGAACACATGCACGCGCAACTTCAAGCGCTTGATTGGGTTGGTATTAAGAGTGACGAAAAACCGTTATTGCAATCTGAACGTTCTGAAGTTTATAACAAAATCCTTGTACAGCTATTGGAAGAAAAAAAGATCTATCGTTGCACCTGTAGGCCAGAAGAAATCGAAGAACGGGTTCGTGCAGCGGGTATTACCGGAGATCATTATGGTTACGATAGTTTTTGTCGAGATAAAGATCGTCAAGGGCATAGAGATAGACCATCGGTACTTCGCTTTGCACTTCCAGAAGCTTTTAATGAACTTACCATTAACGATCTTATTCGTGGCAAAGTAACGTTCAAGCGTGAACAGTTAGATGACTTTATTATTGTTCGTTCAGATGGCAGTCCAACGTATAACTTTGTGGTAGTTGTTGACGATTATGCTTCAGGTATTTCGCATGTTATTCGTGGAGAAGACCATCTTTCTAATACACCTAAACAGATTTTATTGTATGAAGCATGTGGGTACGATTTGCCTAAGTTTGCTCATATCCCGATGATTCTAGGGCCAGAGGGAAACAGGTTGAGTAAGCGTGATGGTGCAGTTAATGTGCTTGCCTATCGTGAGGCTGGGTATTTACCTGATGCACTCTTGAATTACATGGTTCGTCTTGGGTGGTCACATGGCGATAAAGAGATTTTTACAAATCAAGAATTAATAGATTTATTCTCACTTAAAGCGGTAGGAAAAAAGGCTGCTATTTTTGATTATGCAAAATTAGAGTGGGTTAACAGCGTGTACATGCAAGAAGCATCTAGTAGTTCTTTGCTAGAGGTTATTGCAGAATATATTGACCTAGAGTGGCGTAATAAGGTACAACAATGGACTGATGCACAGATTGCACAAGCCATTGAAATGTATAAAGGACGTGTAAAAACAGTCGGCCATCTCGCTCAAGTATTAGTTGAACTTTACAACGGTCCATCTGAATATGCTAAAGAGGATATTGGTAAGTGGATGACAACCACCGCATGCGGATTGCTTGATCGTTTGATCCTTGTTCTAGAAGAGTATGATTTTGAAAAAGAGTCTCTTAAAGAAGTGGTAAAAGCATTTTGCAAAGAGCACGAAATAAAGTTGGTAGTTATTGCACAACCAACTCGCATAGCGCTTACCGGCGGTACTATGAGCCCAGGGGTATTTGACCTGCTTATTTTGTTCGGTAAAGAAGAAAGTATTACACGCCTTAAAGCTTTACAGAGGTTTTTAGAAAAAAAATAAAAAGAAGAGGAGAGGGGCATGAGAGTAGGGATGGTCTTTTCTGGGTATGGATCTCAATTTGTTGGTATGGGGAAAGAATTGTACGATGGATCTCGTCCAGTTCAAGAAATTTTTGAAGAGGCAGCAAGTTGTCTTGACACTAATTTTGTAAAATTATGTTTTGCATCCTCAGATGCTGATATCAAAAAAATAGAAAATGCGTATGTAACATTGTTTATAGTGGGTACGGCTATTGCTCAGGTACTTAAAGATGCGGGAGTAGAACCGGCTAAAGTTGCTGGCTATGATATGGGCGAATATACCGCAGTGGCAACTATTAATGGTATCAGTAATCCTGATGCGCTTTATTTATTAAAAAAATATGCAACACTTTTTCAGGCTTTGATAGACGAAAATAAGTATTCTTTAGTACGCATTACCGGAATGAAGGAAGCTGAAGTCAAAGGCTTTTGTATGCAAGTTACAGGAGGTCAAGAGCGAGCAGATATTGCGGTGTATGAAACAGAAGAAAGTTTTGTGGTATCAGGAACTACAGAAGCAATGCAAGAACTTACTGAGGCAATAAAGAAAAAAAAAGGTGTGAAAATAAAAATACTCGATGCCGGGGCAGGGCTTCATTCTCCTGTGATGGATGACATTGTTAAAAACGTAAAAATGTATCTGGAAAAAGTTGATTTTAAAGATACAAAAGTTCCGTTTATTAGTGGTGTTATTGCAGAACCATTGCAAACCGGAGAAACGATTCGAGCGTCGCTTATGCAACATATTCATGCACCTACACAATGGGCCAAAGTAATGCAGCTCTTTAAAGATTGCGATATTATTTTAGAAATTGGTCCAGGCGAGCATTTGCAAGACCTTTTGAAACAGGTTTATCCTGATAAAAAAATCTATCGAGTCTTGACTCCCGAGGATGTTAAGCAAGTACAAGCAGACATGGGAATAGAGGTTAAGCCGAGCGTTTCTGAAGAAGATTAATAGTTAGTTATTTATAAGTCATCCTGATTGATACATCCGTTTAATGGTGTTCACTTAGGGTGGCTTTTTTTATTACATTTATATCACTTGGAATGAACTAGATAGTGTTGTTTGATTACATAAGAAAGCATTAGGTTTATCTCGAGTGTTTTTTTATAAAAGTAACGTCAACGAATTATACTATAATCATTACAATTGAGCAGCAAAAAAGGCCCGGAATTTCCGAGCCTTTTTTTAGTACTAGCTAAAGTCTACTAAGGTTTTACTACTATAACCTTAGACTGAGAAGTTGAATTGGAAACCAACACTCCAACGATCGAATGTGTTGTTGTCTCCACCAGCGATGTGGTATGAACCGAGCATACCTACGCCTGGGTTCCACTCGTTGTCAGACCAGTTGTAGTTTAGTCCAGCGAACAAAGTATGTTCTACAGCAGCTTTCATAAGAGCTGAGTCTGTAACCAAACGGTCGTTAGTAATCCAGTTAGCATTACCAGCACCAGCAGTTACATTAGTCATGCCTGTTGTGTTACCATCGATTTGAATTTTGCTAGCGAATGTAGCGTTACTCATGTTGTTAGTAGTGAAGTCATAAAGACCGTATGTATCAGCTGCAATAGTATCTACAAATTCTTTGTGTTTTTCTTTGCCGTGTCCAGCAACTTGGTAACCAAAGTCTAGAGATACATTGCCCATTTGCCAGCAGAAAGTAATGTTTCCGTTGTAAACAACATCAACACCAATTTTTGCTTTTACTGTACCAACGTTAATCATGTTGTCTAATGTACCAGGACCACTAGTAAAGGCTGTAGCACTAGAGAACTTCTTAACAAGTAAGTAACGTGAGAAATCACCACAATCGGTAACATCGTAAGAACGTACTTGTTCGTTGTCAAACAAGTGAGCTGCGTGGAAAGTCATGTTTGCTACAAGTTGGTGCTCGTCATCTTTATCCCAAAGACGTGCGCCACCTTCTAGAGTACCACCAACACCGAAGCGACCTGCGTAACCAATGATTGGTTCGAACATGTACTCAGCTTTGGTTTTTCCACCACCGCCAAGAACACCTGTAACACCAAGACCTAAGTGGCAGTGTTCTTTGTTGATGAAGTTGTAACCAAGAGTAACGGTAGAGTCACCAAGTCTGGTTTCTGTTTGCTTACCATCGATTTTACCGTAAGACCACTTTACAGTGTCTGCAACAGTTTTATCACCTTTAAATGCAGCAATAGCGTCTGCATATGGTTTGTTAGCAATAACAACAGCATTAGTTTCGTCGTAAATATCACCCGCTACAAGGTTAGTTGCACCAAAAGCAGCTTTGTTGGTTTCTGTTAGTTCAATTTCCCAACGTGCATTTTGCAATGGCATGTGACTTCTGAAGTAAAGACCATCAAGCCATTCAGCTAAATCAACATACATACCAAAATCAATAACTAGATCTTGTGCTTTAGGTGCGAATTGAAGTTCAGCTTTGAAGTCGTTACCTAAAATCAAGTTAAGACCAGAAACTTCAGTATCATTCAGTGCACCTGTAGTATTTGCAGGTCCAATAATAAGAGTGTCGTTTCCGCCTGGAATTAAGTATTTACCGATTTCGCTACGCTTATTGTTAGCGCCGTATTCTAATTGAACTTTGAAGCAAGCTCTTAGCTCATCAGAATCGTGTTGATAAATAGAACCACTCCAGCCAACATTGCTAGAAGCTGTTCCTGTCATTGAAACTGGCATGAAGACAGATCGTCCACCAGTTGTTGCATCCGCGTTAACAGCCGCAACACTGAATAGCATTGCAATTGCCAACAAATTTATTTTCAAGAATTTCATTTATTTTACTCCTTTTCAGATCCATATATTGGATTGAAATGTATCACCACAACAGTTAGTGTAAATTGCGAAGAATGTTTTTGAATTCTTCATTAACTTTGTCTTACGCTTTTTTTTTGCTTCCTCCTTTCGTAAGCTTCATTTAGTCTTCTTTAACTTTTTTTTTTACTCTTCTAGCCTTCTTAGGCATCTCTTTCAAGCACACGCTAATACATTTCACTATACAAGTCAACTCTTTCCGTTTTAGGTGTCGACTCATTTCAACTTACTCATTATACTCACGTGAAGTTTAAAGTGTAAAGAATTTATATTGTACATATTTGCTTTACGCTGTTGTTTAGCATCTTACAAAATTATAAAAGGTCTTTGCAATGCAGTTTTTCTATCTTTGGGCGTTTCTTCAAATTGTTCTTGAGTCTCTGCCGGTCAGTAGTTCGGGCAACGTTTATTTGTGGATTTCGACTTTTCACTCTGTTTTAAATTTTAATTTTTTGCCAGCAATAAATACGTTAGAGTTTGATTTTCTTTTGCATGGTCCTACCATTTTAATTGTTACTCTTTACTTTTTAGAGAGTTGGGTAAGCGCTCTCAGAGGGTATTTGAAGGGGGCGGGTGGAGCGGCTTCACTCTTGCTTTATTGTGCATGGGCTGATTTTCTTACTGCGGTTTGGTACGCAGTTTTTAAAGCAGTTGGAAAAAGTTGGTTTCCCTTATCTGTAGGTTTTTTTGTAACAAGTGTTGCGTTGCTTTCGTTACAGTGGTTGCCAAAAAAGGTTGCTTGTGAAAATGAAACGTTGTCTTTGTATCATGCAACTTTACTAGGCATGTTTCAGGGAATTGCTTTGCTTCCGGGGCTTTCTCGATTTGGCATAACGTATGTTGTAGCTCGTCATGCGCAGTATAGTTCGGAAAGTGCTTTTAGGTATTCGTTCTTGTTGCAAATGCCTTTGATTGGTGCTGCATTTTTAAAAGGTTGTTACTCATTTTATTATTTTGAATATAAGGCCCAATTATTGCATCCATTGTTCGGTTTAACTATTCTGACAAGTACCATTCTTTCTTACTTTGCACTTGTTTGGGTTGGCATGTTGGTAAGAAAAAATCAGGTATATCTGTTTGGGTGGTATGTAATAGGATTAGCCGGATTGGCTGTAATGATAGGGAAGTAAAATTGCGCTCTAGCTGCGGCTACGGCGGATGATAGTAAAGGAGAAAGTATGGCGCGTTATTCAAGACGAAATACACCGTTAAGTTCTTATGTTGATGTAGAAAAAGTAGTTGCTGTTTTGTGCGCGTTGTCGGCAGTGTTGGTTGCTGTTGCCCTTGGAACCTTCAATCCTCATGACGCTTCTTGGTTCTATTATTCAAGCAAGGGGGGAGTTGTTCAGAATTCTGCAGGTTTTGTGGGTGCTGAGGTCGCTGCGCTTTGTTTTTATCTTTTTGGTACAGTGGCTTACTGTTTAGTTCCTTTTTTGGCGTATTGTGCTTTTTATGCGTATCGGTATAAAACTATTGAAAAAGAATGGGATCGTTTTGTTGCCTGTGCACTTTCAATCTTTGCTTTCTCAGGATTGTTTCATTGGTACCATGCGGGATCAAAACCTTACATGATTGCGGGTGGTTCTGTAGGGCAATTAGTTGCGCAAACACTGGAAGGTTTTTTTGATAAAGTTGGATCCGTTGTGTTTTTGTACGCTTTTTCTTTAGCCATGATTCTAGTTATTACACGCATGAGCTTTATAGCGTTATTGCGCACTGTAAAAGATTGTTTTGTTTGGTTGTATGACCATCGCCATTTGTGGTTGATTCCCATGGTGCGAGTAGTGCAAACGTTGTTTTATGCTATTAAAGTTCCCATTGTATGGACAGTAAAACATTTGTGGGGAGCATTGCGGGGCGCTGATGTACAAGAAGCAGATGAATCGGTATTTGCATTTGAACAAGGTGTTGCTGATCAAATAGAAGAAACAGATGAGGCGTTTTGGAATGATTATATTCAACGACAGTCACATTCGGGTGTAATGCCTTCTTCTGGAACTGTAGAAGCGCAAGAAGAAGAGGGTGTAGAGAGTGATCCATCTAAGCAAATAAAAGCTCGCGTACAACCAACAAAAACAAACACACGTAAAAGTTATGCAGTTCCTTCTTCAGCTTTATTTTCACCATCAAATAAAGAAGCACACTCTGGTCGTGGAGATGAGAATAAACAGTTAGCCATAACGCTGGAAGAAAAATTAGAGCGGTTTGGAGTGTATGGGAAAGTTGTTTCTATTAAGCCTGGTCCAGTTATTACGCTGTTTGAGTATCAACCAGATATTGATGCAAAAGTAAGTAAGATTTTGGCACTTGAGCATGATCTTGCTATGGCATTACAAGCATTGAGTGTGCGTATTGTGGCACCTATTCCTGGAACAAATAAAGTTGGTTTTGAGGTTGCTAATAAAGAACGAAAAAGTGTACACATGGGAGACATTATTCGATCTTTGGCTTTTCAGCGATCAAAAGCAATATTGCCGTTAGTGTTAGGTCAAGACACTACTGGAGATACCGTGATTGTTGACCTTCTGGACATGCCTCATTTATTGGTAGCGGGATCTACTGGGTCGGGTAAATCGGTTGCGCTCAATGCCATGCTTGCCAGTTTGTTATGCAAGTTGCCGCCTGATGAGTTGAAACTTATTATTATTGATCCTAAGCGATTAGAATTTGCTGCAATGCACGATATTCCTCATTTGTTGTTTCCTGTAATTACTGAAGCACGTCGTGCTGCTCCAGTGGTTCGTTGGTTGGTACGCGTTATGGAAGAACGGTACGAGATGATGGCTGCTCAAGGTGTGCGTAGTATTTTTGATTATAAAAAAATGTGCAAGCAAAAGGGGCAACCGGATGAACTGCCATTTATTGTTATGATTATTGATGAACTTGCAGATCTTATGATGGTTGCAGGCAAAGATATAGAAGATAGTATCGCTCGTCTTGCACAAATGGCACGAGCTGCAGGAATTCATTTGATTATTGCAACGCAACGGCCTTCGGTAGATGTGTTAACTGGTGTTATTAAAGTAAACTTTCCAAGCAGAATGTCTTTTAGGGTAACGTCTAAAGTAGACTCACGAACTATTCTTGATACTGGTGGCGCAGAGAGCTTGTTGGGTAAAGGAGATATGCTCTTTATGAATGCGCAAAGTTCTCGTATGCGCCGTGTGCATGGAGCATATGTGAGTGATGCTGAAATACATGCAATGGCTAATCATATTCGCGCACAACAAAAGGTTGAGTATACTGATTTGCAAGAGGCAATATCTGCGTATAAAACAGAAACAGAAGTTGCTGATGAGCCGCTTTTACCAGAAGTTTTGGAATTTTTGAAAACGATAGACGATATCTCTATTTCTTCGTTACAACGTCGTTTTAAAATTGGGTATAATCGCTCTGCGCGTTTAATTGAATTGCTCGAGCAGCAGGGTAAGATTATGCCAGCCAGTGGTTCTAAAATGCGTAAAGTTATTCATTGATAAACTAATAATATTTTGTTGGAGAAGGTAGGGTTTGTTCCTTACTGAATAACAAGTAAAATCTTGATCAGGTAATTTTTTGCTTTCTAACACAAAATACTAAAGCCTTAAAAGAATTAAAAAAGGCCCAACAGTTTTGTCGAGCCTTTTTTGTATTTTAAGTTTTTCTGATTTACAATTCTAGTTCATCGTTATCAACTTCTAGTTCCTCGTCTTCGTTGAACGGATTTAAGAAGCAGATACCATTCCAAACACCTGTTAGGGCAGTATCACAAGCAGCTTTAGCGTTGTTCCAGTAGCTACTACCGTCAGTAAGGTTGATATTGAGATCAGAAAGTTTAACAACTTTTTTTCGTCTTAGCGCACCAGTTTTAAAGATTTCTTTTGGTGTAGTATATTTAAGTGTTAATCCTGAAACCTTATCTGTTAATACTGCTACTTGAGTAATTGCAAAAGTTTTTTCTAGTTGTGCATGATTTGTAAGAGCTCGCACAGCATTTTCTTTAGCTGTCGTACTAGGAGCTGTCTTACATGCTTCTACAAGACGTTCTTTTTCATGAGTCCATTCTTGTAGATTTTGACTCTCAATTTTCGTGCTATGTTTAAGTTTGAAACGATTAACTTCAGCAGTAAGTGCTTCTTCTGTATCAGCTGTTAGGGTAGTCTTCTTTTTAGGTAGTTCAAGGTTTAAACCGCGAGTTGCACTACCTAATTTCTTACTCATTAATCGAGTCGCTACGTAAGCACCTGTGTATGCACCCAAAGCTGAACAACTTGTTGGAAAACCAGTGTGACGCGCAACAAGTGCAAGAGGAGCTGCTTTTACAAGTGTATGTGGAGAAAGTGTATAATCCATTTGAGTAATTTCAGCTTGGTAAGTAATGTCAAATTGAGAAGCATTAGGCAATTGCGTAGCACTTTTACGCTCATTTCCGTCTGTTTTGCAATCTTGAGCAAGTACAAAAGAATGTTTAATAACATTATTCCATAATACTTCTATAAAGTTTTTGTGCTGAGTATTTCTTTTATCTAATGTAATGGTGTCAGACATGTTTAATGGTTTTGTAAGTAGTACAGATGTGTCGTCTTGTAAAATAAGTGAAACTTCGTAAGTAAATTTAGCTTCTGGTAAATCTTTAATTTTAAGGTTTCTTTCCATAACTTGTGTAAATGTATTTTTTGCTTGTTGTTCTTGCTCTTTGTTCCAACCGTTAAGTTTGACATACGCTGATCTAGAACCTATTTTAAGTTTAATCATAACTTTTTTAATGTCTTGAGTGTTTGCTATATCTACGGTACCAATTTGATTCTCTGAGTGAAATCCGTTTTGAATAACACGGTGCATAATTTGACCTGTGACCATTGCGGCTCCAAGAACACCAATGGTTTTCCAGCTCCATCCTTGTGGGTTCAATAAAGACCAAGAAGCAACTTCTTTAGCACCTTCAGTAACAACTGCAGCACCGGCATCAGTGGTATTTGTAATAGTTGGACAGTTCGCACTAGCAAGTAGTAAAACTGCTAAAAATAGATTTTTTCTTTCCATGATTTATAACCTCCATAAACCCCATTTAAAATTCAACCATTTTCATAAATTATATAATAGAAAATATTTATTGCAAGTGGGGTGCTCCTTGCTTTTAAGCTTAGGGAGCTTAAAAAAAGTCCCACTCAGGCAGGACTTTAATTTCAATAGGCTTAAGTATAAATCATCCCTGAGAATCATCAACTGGTGCGTTGTATCCGGGTTTTTCAGATTCATTTGAGTTATCGTTTCCCGAGTTTTTAGGCTTGTTTTCGTTGTATAGGGCTTCGAAAGGGTGGGGAAAGAAAGAACCTTCCGAAAACTCAGGTAAATTTAAGCGTGTTTCTCGAGAGTTCTCTTCTAGCCATACCCCTCCCTCTTTAAGCCTGTCTCCTATATTTTCTGCAATAGTTCCTAGATCTTGGCCTAAAGCTAATGAAGCATCGAAAAATTTCTGTTCAGAAGTGTTATATTTAGAATTTTTAAGATGCCATGCGGTACGAAGTCCAGTTGCAGCTACTCCGCTTAAAAGTACAAGTTTTCCGTAGGTTATTTTTGCATGACTAGTCTGTGAAACTCCTGCAAGTAAACCTAAACTAAGTATAAGTTTTTTGTTCATTTTTAATGCTCCTTAAAATTGTAAAACTTTAGTTGGCGCTAGTATAGAGCATATTTAAAAATTGAGAAGTTCAATATTTGAGTCTTTTTTTTAAAATTTCCTTTAAGAAATTAAAGTAATAATTTTTTAAAGGGGTAGCGTTTTCTTTCTATAAGTAGACTAGAAGGATGTAAGTGTGAAAAGGTGAAAAAGCGTTAAGCTTAAATATTCTTGACAAATGAGCAAAAGATAGACATCTTGTCGTCCTGTAATAGCTTTGATGTAATCTATTTTTTCAATCAAAACGGAGAGAATTACATGCATCTTACTGAGGGATTTTTAAAGGCTGTTCTTCCCGGAGCTTTAGTTCTGCATGGTAAGCTTGATTGCCAAGTTACCTTTTCGGTTGATTCGCGCTCAATCTTAAAAAGTGAACTGTTTGTACCTGTGCAGGGAGTTAAATCGGATGGACATTCTTTCTTGGAGCAGGCATTGTCTGCAGGGGCAGGTGCGTTTATAGCGCGGGACAAAAAATTTTTACTTGCTACGTTTCCAAAAGAAATACTTGATAATCGTCTTATTATTATAGTTGATAATCCACTCGAAGCGCTCTTTGAGCTTGCTTCAGCTTGGCGTGCTCGCTTTACGTGTAAAGTAATTGGTATTACTGGTTCGGTGGGAAAAACATCAACCAAGTACATGCTTGGTTCAATTTTAACGCAAGCGAATAAACGTTGCTTTGTTTCGCATGGTAACCAGAATACACTTCTTGGAATTGCTCTTAATATTGTACGTGTAAATGATGATCATCAAGTTGTAGTATTTGAGCTTGGTATAAATGTGCGTGGTGAAATGAAAAAACTTGCACAGTTTTTACGCCCAGACATGGCCATTATAACTGGTATTGGGCATAGTCACCTAGAAGGGCTTGGTAGTTTGGCAAGTGTTGCTTCAGAGAAACGTGCAATTTTCAGTTACTTTAATGAGTCGAGTATTGGGATTATTAATGGAGACCAAGCAATTTTGAGTGGTGTTGGATATACCCACCCAGTAGTTCGATTTGGTGCTAAAACAACTAATCAAGTACAAGCTCGTCGAGTAGCTATTAAAAAGAACAAACTTTCGTTTCTCTTAAAAATTTATCAAGAAACTTACCCGGTAACCCTTAACCTTCAGCATCGGGGAATGATCATGAATGCGTTGGCAGCAACAACAGCAGCACATCTTTTAGATATTGATGGTGTTACTATTGTAGAAGCTCTTCAATCGCTACCTGAGCGTTCACAACGATTTGAGCGCTGTTCTCTTAAAGGTTATAGAGGGGTGCTTATAGACGATTGCTATAATGCTTCTCCTGAGAGTATGAGAGCAGCTCTTTTGGCATTAGAAGAGTTTGAGAGTTTGGGTAAGAAGGTTGCGGTATTGGGTGACATGCTTGAACTGGGAGAGAATAGTGCTTTTTGGCATCGCCAAGTAGGAAGGTTTTTACGTAAGACTCCATCGCTGTCACACTTGATTTTGGTAGGCTCAGAAGTACAGTCTATGCAGAAGGTGGTTCCGGTAGGAATTCAGGTGGAAATGGTTTCGAGTTGGCAAGAGGCTATAGAACGGTTAAAATATACATTAGAGAATGATGCAGTTGTTTTGGTCAAAGGATCGAATGGCATGCAACTGCATAATGTAGTTGCCGCATTTACCGATAAAAAAAGTTCTGTACCCACAAGCTTATAGTGATAGTTTATGACATACCATGTTCCTGTTCTTCTTAAAGAAACGCTTGAGGCACTTCGGCTTGAGCCAAATAAAACTTACCTTGATGTTACCTTTGGTGGCGGAGGCCACACTCGTGCTATTCTTGAATCAGATCCTACTATTAAAGTTATAGGGCTTGATTGGGATAAAGAAGTTATTGAACGGGGCAAGGCATTACAAGAAGAGTTCCCAGACAGATTAACATTGATTTGGGGAAGTTTTGCTCATTTATATAAACTTCTTAAGAAGCATAACATTACGCAGGTTAATGGAGTACTTGGAGATTTTGGTACCTCGCAACACCAAATTCACAATAAAGATGGATTATCTTTTGCGAATAACACACCGCTTGATATGCGGATGTCTCAAGCACATCATAAAACAACGGCGTATCATATTGTGAATTTTGGGCAACCGGAAGAGTTACGAACAATCTTCTGGACCTATGGAGAAGAACGAAACACCAAAGAAATTGTGCAAAAGATTGTAGAAGAGCGAAAAAAGAAAAAAATTAAAACAACTGCAGATTTAGCTTCTATAATTGAACGTGTTTCGCCTAGACGATCACAGAAAATTCACCCCGCAACACGTGTGTTTCAAGCATTACGTATTTTTGTGAATAAGGAGTTAGATAATATTACATCATTTTTGCCGGCAGCGTTGCGTGTACTTGCTCCTGAAGGTCGTTTGGCTTGTATTAGTTTTCATTCATTAGAAGATAGATTGGTAAAAGAATTCTACAAAGAAGCTGAAGGATTACTCCAAGGTTCTATTGTTAAACCGTTTCCTGTGAAGCCAAGTGAGCAAGAGGTAGCAGAGAATTCACCTTCAAGATCCGCTAAGCTTCGGGTGTTTGAAAAAAAAACGTGAGTTTAAAGTTTGACAAATAAGCTGAGTGACATTACATTAAGCACTGAAAGATAGTTTTTGCCCTTAGTAATGGGGCGCTCTAGACTAAAGGTTCAAAATGAATATAACAGAGGTCAAGATCTATCCGGCTAGGGAGAGAGGCACTAGGCTCAAGGCATACGCAACAATAGTTTTCGACAACGCCTTTATAGTAAGGGACTTGAAAGTTATTGAAGGCGAAAAAGGATTGTTTGTTTCCATGCCTTCACGCCGAAGAAAAGATGGTTCTTTTAGAGACATCGCTCATCCGCTCAATGCAGAAATGCGTAAGCATATAGAAGAGCACGTAGTAGGTGAGTACGAAGTTGTAGAAAAATCAGGAGGTATTCCAGCCGATGATGGTGGGGATGATTCTGAGGCTCCAGCCGACGAGTAAAAAAGACAGTAGTAATAAAAGATTTGTTGGGGCGTAGCCAAGTGGTAAGGCATCCGGTTTTGATCCGGACATTCGGAGGTTCGAACCCTTCCGCCCCAGCCATCATATTGTGAAAAAATTAGCAGACTTCGGTCTGCTTTTTTTATTGAGGTAGTCTATGAATACTGTTTTGTGGTTCTGTTCTTTTGTAGTTACAGTTCTTTTATTGTTCTGTTACTTTAAATTTCAGTCTCCTATTCCTAAAAACAATCGAAAAACAATAGTATTCGATTTTGATGGAACGCTTTGCGACAGTGTTCCTGTTCTAATCGAGGTTCTTAATGTTTTGTCTGATGAATTTGGTTATTCAAAAGGTGATCCTCAAAGAGAGCAAGAACTGCGTATGATGAGTGCAAAAAAGTTTATTTTGAATGAATTAAAAGTTCCGATGTATCGTATGTTTTATTTTGAAAAGCGTGCTCGTCAAGAAGCATTAAAGCGTGTAGATAGGTTAGCATTGTTTGATGGTGTAAAAGAAGTTATAGAAAAATTGCAGGCTCAAGGATATTGCGTAGGCATTTTGTCTTCTAATTCTGAACAGGCGATTATTAAAGTGCTTGAGCGGGGCAATGTTAAAGTCGACTTTATTTATTCCGGTTCGAGTATTTTTGGTAAACATAAAGTAATTACTTCTCTACTTAAGGCTCGAGGTCTTTCAAAAGATAACATTGTATATGTGGGTGATGAATTACGTGATAGTGATGCGTGTAAAGAAGTTGGTATAAAAATGGTAGCAGTTGGTTGGGGATTTAATGCTCCTGAGGCATTTAATAAGATTGGCATAGAAACAATAGCTGATCCTGCTCAGTTGTTACAAAAGTGTGTTATTACATAAGGTTTATTAATGAATACATTATTATTAGGTTCAACATCGCGTCCGCGTCAAATTTTATTAGAAGATGCATTAATTCCCTTTATTGTTGTGGGTCACGATGCTAACGAAGATGACATTAAACATACTACTATCGAAGAAACAGTCTTAAACATTGCGCGTTTAAAAATGCAACAAGTGTTTATGCCTGCTGATAGAAAAGAGGGCGATGTAATCTTTCTTCTGACGGCTGATTCAATGGGGTGTACTATGGATGGTGTTATTCATGGAAAACCAAAAAATCGTGAAGATGCAATTGCAAAAATACAAGCGTTGAGTGGAGAGTCTTCTACGTTTACAGGGTTTTGTGTTGAAAAAAGAGTGATGAAAAACGGTTCGTGGACAACAGAGGATAAACGTGAGGGTGTTGTAGGAGCACGTTGTAAGTTTCAAGTTCCTGATGTCTGGCTTGATCGTTATCTTGAAAATTCATGGGCATTAAAAGCAGCAGGTGCAATTGCTGTTGAATTATATGGGGCGCAATTCTTAAAATGGGTAGAAGGGTCTTCTACTGCTGTTATGGGCCTACCAATGTTTGAAGTTCGTCAATCGCTTGAAGAAATTGGATTTTTTAATTTTTAATTATCGTTAGCATTTCGATTGGAACCAAAGCTCTTATTGTAGACTGTTTTATTTTTTACTAATTAATAATAAGTAGTACTATCGATGTCTTTTAAAATAAGTGAGAGTGTTGTTTTTAATTTCATTTCCTATCTTTAATTGGTCCTTCGAGCCAACTTGCATGGACACATGCATCGCAGGATCCAGCTATTGCTTCTAGAGGGAAAAAAGATTTTTTATTCAGAGCATCTCTGTGTTTTTTTGCTGCAGTGTAGTTATGTATATAAAAGAATGGCCCATGATACTTTGGATCAATTAATTCTTTTGTATTGTTCGATGTTATAATTTCTCCTATCTCTTCAAAAGTTAAACCTGGTTTTTGGCAAACTGCCAAATATTGAGCTACTTTTGTAGTACCCATTTCCTTCATCGTCATATCTATTGCGCTGTTAATATTAAACATCTCTTTGCAGTCGGCTTGTATTTGTACAAGATCGCCTTGCATTAGACCTTCAGGCAGATATTGAATGTTTCTTTTGATTTTATATTTTTTGTTTTTTTCAATTATAGGTCCTGCATCGGCAGCAAAATTGTTTGTAAGGCTTACGAGTAAAAAGAGTACAAGTGTTTTTTTGTATTTCATGGTTTAATCTTTTTTTAATATTAAAAACTGCGAACTGTTTGTCATCATCTTTGATAGTTGCTTGAGCTCCTGTCGTAGCTTTCTCTGTTAAATTGTGGGTGTACCTCATTGATAGTAATTTTAGTACCTAACTTTAAACGTTCTATTTGAGGGTTATAGCTAAGTTTACTTGCTACCATAAGAATACAGAGTACGAGTGTTTCATTAATGCATATGTTTTTTAGTGGGTAATAGTTTTCTTGTTTGGTTTCCAGCACTTGAGTAATTCTTGAAATAAAATCTCTTGTGGGTTGCCTTCGGGATTATTCTCTATTTTTGAGGTTGCTTTTTCTACACTAAAATCAACAGTTGCTTTGTCGCATTCTTTGTTGTCTATATTGTCGATTGCTGGCATTAACTTTTTCTCCATGATGCGCTTCATGTTTTGTTCGCTTATGTTTTCTTGTAAAAGCGTTTCGAGTAAAGCTAAGAAGTCGACAATGCTATATTGTATGTCTTCTGTGCTTTTGAGTTCAGAGTTAACGGCTGTTTGGAGATCCTGTTTAAGTCCGTTTTCTAATGCATGACTGATAAGTTTTTTAAGTGCTTCTGATTCGTGTTCTAAAAGCCATTGAACAAGGTATAAGAGTTCGTAAGAAACAGTGAGTTGATTGTCGTTTACCATGATTTCTCCTTATCCCAAAAATCTTGCATATATTGCCTGTCTTTTAGCGTTACTTATTTTGCTCGCCAAAGAAAACCTTTTTTAAAAAAAGGTTACAATTGCTCTTCGTAGTCAACTTCCCAGTTATTTGCATCCTCTGTAGGTGAATTTATTTCTGATTCGGGAGTCTCTTTTCTGAGTTTGGCAAGACTTTGTGTTGTTAGTTTTATATCGTTTTTATGAGCGTTTTCCTGTTTGAGTAGGTCTTGTTTTGTTTCTTCAAACAAGTTGTTCATGTCTTTTTGCATCTTCTTTATTTGTCTTTGCAATTTAAGAATCATCTGAACACCCGCTAAATTAATGCCTAGTTTATGTGTAAGATAAATTACTTCTTCAAGTTTGTTAACATCTTCTTCAGAAAAAAGTCTTGTGTTTCCTTCAGACCGTTTAGGTTGTATTAATCCTTCACGTTCGTACAAACGAATGGTTTGCTGGTGTACAGAGAACATCTCTGCCACCGCTGATATAGAAAAAAAGGCTTTTTTGCGTTTCATGTTTTTCCTTACACTTATATCTAAGTCCCGTTCCATCCTACTTATCCTTTTATGGTACATTTCTCTTTTCACAAAGTGTATCATAAAACTTTTCACAAATCATGCTCAATATGGTAGATATAAAAGGGTTTTGAGGGTGGTTCTGTAGTAAAGAAAGGAGTAAGAAGGGATGAATAGGAAGATAATTATCACATGTTTAAGCTTAACCTGCTTGTTTATAGAGGCAAAATCGGTTCGAGTTGTTACAGCTCACTTTAAAGAAGAAAAAATTAATGGACATACGTTTATGTATCGTCTGGATGTGGTTGATGGGCGTAAGAAAGAACAGTGGGCTCTTAATGGTCGGCCGATTGCTCAAGTTGATTATGACACTAAAATTTTAGAAGAAGAGATGAATGAGCGTCGTGCAGAACGGGAGCAGGAGTATCAAAAACAGATTAGATTAGCCGAACTTAGAAGCAATATGGCAAATCAAGCAGTTAAGAAACTTCTGGCCAGCACGCTCCAGGAAATCGAGCAAGGTTTAGCTCAAATTGATCGTTATGAGTTAAATCCATATTTAGTCTACAGCAAGAGTAGCTTTTACGACGAACTTGACCTCGTCACTTTCAAAGACCAAACAATTCCAGAAGTTAGGCAGGTTTTGGCCGAAAATTTTGACCATGATCAGGCAAAAGAAAAATTAAGCTTAATTCAGTCCTATCCGCAGCGGCTTTCAAGCTTATTTGAGGCTACTGTTCAAAATGCTATCAATAGTTGTGATGACCCTAAAAAACTTAAAAACTGGCTTCAGATGCTCTCTTAAGCTCATGGCGGGTATTGCTATTTGTAATTTTTAGTGTATTCTAGGTTTTACTATTAAATGGAATATTTAGGGGGGAATGAGAGGTTTGTTATTATGAAGAAAAATATTTTAGCGTTTATATTGATGGGTTTTATTGTGGGTGCTCAAATACAATGTGCAGATGCCCAATCAGGCAGTTTGTTGCGTTGGATTGTACCAACAGTGGTCACAGCTGGTGTCGGTTACTATGTTTATAATGCATTTTTTAAGACTCAAAATGCGATCGAAGCAGATAAGCAAGAAAAGCTTACAAGGACAAAGAAGTATGTTCAAGCAAATAGGGCATCTAGAGGATTGAGTAATTCTGCAAGGCAGCTTGATGCAGTAAGAGAATTAAATGCAGCAATTAATAACAAGTTTAATAAGAATGTAGAGTAAGGTAACTAGAGAGGTTATTATGAAAAAATCTATCTTAAGTTTTATGCTGATGGGAGCACTTTTCGCTCCGTTTACCTTTTGTTCTGCTGCTCCAAAAAGAAGTATTACTGCTTTGGTTGTTCCTGCTCTAGTAACAGTTGGAGCGCTTTATTATGTTTGGTCTCATTGGAACAGCTCTCGTCCTGTTTTTTCTCAACCTAAAAGTTACGATTTTGCTCTTCCTGCAGCAACAAAAAAACATACAACAACTATTGATGTTATGCCTGCCTCAGAGTTAGGTGCTGTACCAGCACAACAAGCAGTGAAATTAATGCAATATTCTGTTATGCAACAAGGAGAAAACAACGATGGCGGTGCAAGTTGTGGGTATCATGCACTTAAGAATGCAATTGGTATTTTAACTAAAAATCATAATCTCTTTAATGATAGAGCATTCATTAAAAGACAGTTTAGTTTAGATCCAGGGACTTGGCGTGAATGGGTACAAGCAAAGCAGGGTGATAATGGCGAGTGGGTTCATACTGAGTTTTATGCAGATTTAATTACACGTGCATTTAATGAACGCAATATTAGATGTGGATGGTCTATTCTTAATTCGCAAGGTCAGGCTATTAACGATGCTCATGTAGGGGAAGATATTTATGGGGTTTTCCGAATGTTAACATCAGAAGATGCTTATAAACATGCTTTCTTTGTTAATACTGCAAGTGGTTATAATGTAGGGCAGCATGGACATTGGTTTGTGGTGATTATGGAAAAAGAAGCTCATGGACCAACAACATATACGGTAATGGATTCTTTAGGTCATGAAAGGCACGCCGATAATACTGTTTGGACTATTATTAAAAGTATTCATCGCATTGCAAAAATTACTAGTCCAGAAGTGTTAGGAGATGAAAAACAAAAGACAAAAGTTTTGTTGCTAGATGTGGTTAATGGTTTATCTGATCAAAAGATGAATACAAACCAAAAAGAGAAATTAACAAGTATGGTTTTAGATCTTTATACAATTTTGCTTTCCCAAGGTGCAGTTGATGAAGAGATAAAAAAGGCGATGGTCAGGTTTATGGTTTTGGTCTAAAAAAAGCCCCTAATTACAGGGGCTTTTTTTTATACGTTAAATTTAATGTGTAACCAATCACCATCTTGAACAATGTAATCTTGTCCTTCGGTTCTCATTTTGCCAGCTGTTTTAATAGCAGCTTCTGACTTGTGTTCAGCAAAGTCTTGATGGTTGCAAACTTCTGCACAAATAAATCCACGCTCTAGATCTGAGTGAATTTCTCCTGCGGCTTTTCGTACAGTAATACCTTTTGGAATAGGCCATGCACGTGCTTCTTTTGGTCCAACAGTAAAAAATGTAATTAAACCAAGTTCATGGTATGTTTTTTGAATAACTGTGTCTAAACCCGAGATGGTCATACCGAGCATTTCGATCATTTCTTGGCGTTGTTCATCGTCAAGCTGCACAAGTTCATGTTCTGTTTTTGCGCATACAGGAATTACACGGTCTGAACCAAAACGCTCAACTAATGTTTTGAAATGTTTATTTTCTTTGTATGCATCTTCAGTAAAATCACTTTCAGATAAGTTTGCAACAACCAAAAACTTTTTAGTCGCAATTAACTCAGTGGTTGCTATTCCGCTTTCTAAGAGGGTGTTTCGCGCCTCTTCTACTTTGCTGTTAGTCAAAAAATGGTATAATTTTTTTAAGAGTTCAAGCTCTGCTTCGAGTGTTTTCTTTTCGGCTGGTTTGTTTTGTACCGCCTTCATTAAGCTTGGTATTTTTGCTTGACGTTTTTCGATAGATTCTAAATCTTTAAGAATTAATTCAGAAATAATAGTGTCGAAATGATCTAATGGGTCTACGGGGTCGTTGTTTTCAAAGCATCGGATAACATGCAGAATAACGTCTACTTCTCTAATGTGGCTTAAGAATTTATTTCCCAAACCTTCACCGCTTGCAGCACCTTTAACTAATCCTGCAATATCAACAAATGATACATTTGCTGGAATGAGTTTTTTAGACTCATACACATTGGCCATTTCTGTTAATCGTGTGTCTGGCACTTCTGTGATTGCTAGGTGTGGGTCTATCGTACAAAATGGATAATTTTCTGCAGGAACCTGAGACTTGGTTAATGCATTAAAAAGGGTAGATTTTCCTACGTTTGGTAGTCCTACAAGGCCGGCTTTAATACTCATTGTTTTCGGAGCTTTCGTGCTTTTGGATAACTTAATTACAAGATTTCAGTGTATCATAAAACTTATATTTTGCATCAAAGATATCCTTTTTCCTGTGTACTTTTCTTTTTATACGGGGTGTTTTGCCCACCCCTTATAAAAAGGGCGCAAACTTAGCAGTATGATTGGTTTAACGGGTCGATGGACTGACTTCGCCTTCGCTTTGCTTGTGGGTCATTTCACCCCGGTGCCCCTGATAAATGACTTTCTATAGTGTTCCTATATGTAAATGGAAGCCTTAATTGTAGTGGAATGACGATCTAAGATGCGAGCGTCTGTCCTTCGTAGCTTTAACGAAGCAACATGTTCGATTTTTTCACTGCAAGGGAGATCAAACCGTCCTGGAGCTTTGTGCGTCTTGATTCCAGCAGGGTACTTGTCTACCCCGTTGGGTGATGCCCGCATAGGACTCCACTCTTTAAGCTCAGCAAAAAACAACCGAAATTATTTTCAACAATAAAAAGCCAACAGATTTCAACCTCTTTTTAAGGTCAAAATAACAGGTTATGAGTTTTTTATTGCATTTTGTTTCCTAGATATCGTATCCTTGTCTTTAAGCGTAAAAAAATGAAATCGGGCAGAAGCCCAAAAAAATGGAGAAAATAATGAAAAAAACACTAAAAATAACATTGCTTCTGTCTCTTGCATATGCAGGATCAGCAAACGCAATGTATCATTACAATAATGATGGTTCTGGGAGCAATGGTTCTACGAGCAATCCTTTCTCTACGAGCAGTGATGATGATAATTTTGATTCATATCCTACGAGATCTACGAGCAGTGATGATAATAATTTAGATCCTATAAACGGTGGCTCTATGATGAATAGTACAGGTTCAGGTGTGCCTATTTCGCCATCTCTTAGAAGAGAACTTTCTACGATGAGTACATCTGCGGCTTATCAGCTAGGTGTAGCAAATGGTAGAAAAGCAGCAGGTGGTAGCTCAGGTGGAATGAACTCATATGGTAACTCAGGTGGAATGACCTCAGGTGGTAGCTCAGGTGGAATGACCTCAGGTGGTAGCTCAGGTGGAATGAACTCATATGGTAACTCAGGTGGAATGAACTCATATGGTAACTCAGGTGGAATGACCTCAGGTGGTAGCTCAGGTGGAATGAACTCATATGGTAACTCAGGTGGAATGACCTCAGGTGGTAGCTCAGGTGGAATGAGCTCAGGTGGTAGCTCAGGTGGAATGAGCTCAGATGATAACTTTAGTAGTTACTAAGTTTAGTATCTAAGGAAATTAAAAAAGGCACTTTCATTTGAGAGTGCCTTTTTTAATTTCTAGCTTTTTTCAGATTACTTCTATTATCTTTAAAGTATCTTATTTTGAAATTAGAAGGGGTAATGGAATGAAAAAATTGATTGTTTTGTTAGTGTTGTTATGTGGAACTGGTTCTTTTATGCAGGCACCAGATGCTTTCACAGATTTTATGACTCAGGCAGGAGATCATGAAGATAGTGGAAATTCAATTAATAGTCAGTCTGATGGCGGAGAGGGAGATAAACAAGATAGCCAAGAAGAACAAATACTTGATGATAGAGGTCATGATTCTCAATCATCCAATTCTTCTAGTCGAACAATACAAAGAACTATTTCTTGGGGTGATGATCCAGTAGAAGACCCAAACACTGCAGGAAACAGAGGAGAAGGGGCTACGATTGATAACAATGCAAATATCCCTTCTGCAACACAGATGGCGACTGACAATGCAACAAGCGCATCACGAGGATTATATCTAAAAGATACGCGTTTAGAAAGCGTAGATGATGAAAATAGCAATTTCTTTAGTTCCCTTTCTCCGGAAGATCAAAAGTTAATGCGAGATAATAGAGATTTAATCTCAGAACATATGATGGATAAACTTATTGATAAAAAATTATTTGGGGAGAGACCTTTAAGAGAAGGGGAAACCAGGGAATCTATTATTAATAAATACAAAGGGCGGAAAATAACAGTTGAGGCACAGGCGCGACGTGCGGCATCTGACGATACAGGAGTAAAAAAACCAGTTGATCGTAGTCAGCGATCGTTAACTACGGAACGTGAGTTTGATCCTCAATATAGTCCTCTAGAAGTAAGCGATTCAGATAATGAAGAACAATTCAACATGCTTAATGAAAGTAGAAGTCAGACCGATGATAGCGAGAATCGTCAATTGGCGACAAGAAACACAATGCTTAATAATGATTCTCCAGATGTTTTTTTTAGGAGTCTTTCAGAAGAAGATAAAGGATTTTTGCAAGGACGCATTGATGATAATAATCAGACTTCAGCAATCAGAAAGATATTTGAAGAAGAAGGCTTGGAGGGGCGTTCTAAAAGAGATGTGTTTGATGAATATAAAGCTGATTTTGCTTCCGAAGAAGAACCTGAAAATTTGCAGCATTCAGAAGGTTTAGAAGGTGACATTAAAGAGCTCGAAGCAAAGATAGAGAGAGGTGAGGGGTCGTATTCAGATGAACGTTATCTTAAGGAACTTAAAGATACTTTAAAGAAGAGACAGGAATCTTTAGCAAATATAATGGACGCAACAATGGAAAGCAAAGAAAGATTTTCTGGTGATTTAAACCTTACTCAACGAAGTTCAACCGAACTTGCCAATTATCGTTCAGAAGCTCTTAAAGATCAAATTGAAAAGGCACGATCAAGACTTGCAAGAGTAGATCGTGCAGAGAAAGAAGACATTGCTAAAGCTCTTGAGCGATTGGGTGATGATGCTACTGATCAAGAAAAAGATGCCGCTATAGAAAAAGCCAAAGAAGGTTTAAGTGCCGATAGGAAAAGTCTTGAGGGCGAACTTAATGGGCTTTTAGCAAAAGATCAAACGGTGGGGCAGTATCTTACTATGAGCGATAGGGATCGAGCATTTAAGTTTCTAGATGCTGTTAGTCAAGAGGTTGACCAAAGGGAAACTTCTTTTGAACAACGGAAAGAAGGTGATCAAAAAGATCCTGCAACATTTTTTTCTAGCAGTAGGAGTATGCAGGATAGGCTGGGGAAGTATGAAAAGTTATTGACTTCAAAAAGTATGAATGAATTAGCAGATGAAGATCCTCAATTCAAAGATAAAAGACAGGCTCTTCTAGATAGAGTTGAAAGTCAATTTGATGCTTTGAGAGATCGAGAAAATGAGCTTCTTCCTGTTCGAGCAGATAAGATTTTGGAAGAAATTAATCGTTCAGATGAACAAGGGAAACGATCTTTTAATATTATAGAATCAGATTTAAACATGCTTGAAAAACGAATTGAAAAACAAAAAGAAAAGCTTGAGGAAGGTGAGGTTTCACCAGATCCAGGTAAAATGGAAAATCTTGATAAGGCTCAACAGAAAGTTCAAGAAGCATATGATAATCTTGGTAAAAAAATTATAGAAACATTTAACAAACAAGTTAATAGCTTAGACGGAGAAGTAGAGCATTATCTTGCTTTGAAAAAAGGTACTCGAACACAAGAAGAATATAATGTATTGAGCAGTGACGCAGGAAAAGTTTTTAATGAATTGGGAACTCGCATTGACAGTCTTGCCAAGCAAGAAAAAGCTTTAGGAGTTAAGGAAACTACAAAAAGAAGTTGGTGGTTTGGAAAAAAAAGAACCATCATAGATGACAGTGATGTGTCGGAAGAAGATAAGGCAAAAGTAAAAGAAATACAAGAACAGAAGGAACAACTGCAAGCGCTACAAGAACGATCAAGAGAAATGTATTCTCGGGTGGAAAATACCGATCCTAAAAATGCACGTGGTTTTAGATCTCTTAGAAAGCGTTTCCAATGGGGTTTTTTAAGTAGCGAACCTGCGCCAAAAAGATATTCGTTTGATGATTTGAGCCGGTTAGGCGATTCAGGACGAAACAAACTATCTAAAGAAAATTTGGAGCAATATTCGAACCGTATTAATCAGACTCAAGATCCTCAAGGCCAACCTAAAAAGGGTAGGTCTTTCTTTAGTAAAAAAGGCTAAATCAGGGAATACGCAGCAATACGAATTAATGAATTAAATGAAAAGGTCTAAAATTTTCCTTTGAGATAGATTTAAGGTCGGTTTCTTTGTTGAATAAGCTCAGGAAGGCTTTATTGGTCTCTAACCCTTGTTTTTACCACTCTAGATGAGCTACAATTATGTATATAATTTAGTTTAAAAAAGGTGGATGGAAATGAAAAATTTAAAGCTTACAGTATTGTTTTTAGGATTGTCTTTGACTGGCTCAATTTGTTCAATGGATGGAGATATTGATACTATTGAAGGTCATCAATCTGTAGGAGATGAATTAAGTCCTGATAATGGTTTTGATACTCTTAAAGGTATGGAGCGTACAGGCGCTGGTACAGCTTCAGAGCCATCGGTAAGCGATCAAGATGACTGGGAGACCGCAAGTAACGATGTTGAGAGTAGACCATCCACTCCAGACAATATGATTGGGCAAAGTGGAGGTGCAAGTGACATTGGTGTAAGTTCTTTTGCTCCAAATGTTCAAGAAATGGATACTCACGAAGCGGACGTAGGATTAGATCTTAACAGCAGTCAAAAAAGCAACGATTTTTCTGATAGCGATGAAGTTGATTGGGAAAATGCTGTATTGCGTTCTACCGCTGATCGTACGGCTCGATTGCCTGAAGAGGAAAGAATACGTACAGACCTCTTTGGTAATAGGGTAGACAGAGAAGGTAATCTCCTTAGTTCCAGAGATAGAGCGTTAGATTCTGGTTCCGGTTATATGGATGTAGCTCCTGATGAGGATGGTAATGTTTCTGAGCCAAATGAATTTCGTATGGGTGATGACGAAGCAGATGCATCAAGTGATACAGAATTTGATGGAACACTTGATCAGATTAAAGAGCTTGGTGTTTCTAAGTCTGCCGACGAAAAAGGAAAGTTTACGATTAACCGTTTAGATGATCTTCTTCAAAATGAAGACCTTACTCCAGAACAACGAGCACGAGTAGTCAAAATGTTAGATGATTACGAGCGTTACGTACGTGAGCGATCAAAAAATTGGTTCAGTAGAAGGATGAGTCGGTTAGAAGGTAACGAGTTTTATGATTACCAAAATGGACTTACTAAAGAACAGTTAAGAGATTTAAAGAAAAATAGAAACGGTAAAATGAGGGATGCGGTTTCTCTTTCAAAAATTATAAGCGCCAAAGAAGGGTTAACCTCTGATGACCACTTAGGTCTTGCAACTCGAGTTGGTGGTGTTAACTTCTCAGATGGTTACGATCACTTACAAACCGCTTATGAGAAAGCTACAGATCCAACACAAGCAGGAAAAGTGCTTCAGTATCAAGATGATTATAAGCAATATTTAAATGATATAAGAAAACAAGAAAAAACAGGCAACCGCATTAATACGCAACAAGCTTTGGATACAGGAAATAGATTTCATATTCAACATCTTAAAGATGCTGGATACGATACAACTGGAGCGCAAATAAAAGATGATCCAAGCCAACTTGCTCTTAGTTCTGAATCTGATATAGAAAATCAAGATGCACGACATAAACAGAATTTGGGGCAGTATTATTATGGTGGTAAAAGCGCACAACGCATTTTAGATAACTATAACGTGAGTGATGCGCGGAGTCTTGAATAAAGATTCAGATCAATAAAAAATGGAAGTAAAGGTTCTATTTACTGAGAGCGAGTAAAAATCTTGGTGGTGGACGAATGAATAGAGAGTGGAGGTTTAGTTATGAAGAAACGTATAGTCATAGGTTTACTATTTGTTGGTGCCGCGTATGGTGCGTATACAGATAATGGAAAATTAACGCACGAGGAATGGCCTTCTAGTAATCCGAACTATTTGAATGCTATTCCAGGAGAACGAAGTTCAGAACAAAGAAGAAAAGATTTATTGAGGTCTCATAAATTAGATGAACAAGTACCAAGAGCAACAATTTTGGATGCTTCTTCTCGAAGAAACGCTCCTAATTATTTGAATGCTGCCCCAGCATTGAATAGTTCGCATAATACATTTCTTCCACCTTCTTCTGAGCCAACTCATGAAAGTTTAAAGGATATTCAAGAACGATTAGGTGGTACATCTTTTCAAGTTCCTCCTCCCTTACCCCCAAGAAGAAGTAAGAAGCCGGTAGCTAGCAAAGCTAAGCCTTCTCCAGATTATCTTAAACCTGATGCTGTTGTGACTCAGCACAACGCTTTAGGGTTGGGCGATGAGGATGATTTTGGAACTGTTGTTACTAGATCTGGAAGAGCTGTGGTACAAGATGCTCCAGCCCCGCCCCCAAGACGAAGTAAGAAGCCGGTAGTTAAAAAATCTAAGCCTTCTCCTGATTATCTTGAACCTCACAACGCTTTAAACTCGGACGATGAAGATGATTTTGGAACTGTTGTTACTAGAGATGGAAGAGCTGTGGTACAAGATGCAGATGACTTTTTTGCAGGTTTTGAATCTGAACTTTAATTTTTTTAGACTATAAAGAAAGCCGGCATAAAAACCGGCTTTCTTTATAGTCTAAAAACGAAAAGAAAAACTATTCGTTGATCTCTGCGTCAATTGTATCATCTTTTTTCTCAGATGATTCAGAAGAACCAGCATCAGCCGCGCCATCTTTACCAGCGGTAGCAGATTCTGCTTGTTTTTCTTTGTAAAGTTGTTCAGCAATTTTTTGCGAAGCAGTCATGAGTTCGTTAGTTGCTTTCTCTAACTCTTCTGCATTTTCTGCGTGTGTTTTTAACGCTTCTTTTGCAGTGTCTAGAGCAGCTTTTACTTTATCAACTTCAGCTGCATCAACTTTGTCTTTTTGTTCGGTAATCATGCGTTCAACATCGCCAATCATACCGTCTAGCTTGTTGCGTTTTTCAACAACATCTTTTTTGTTTTTATCTTCAGCTGCATGTTCTTCTGCATCTTTTACCATTTTGTTAATGTCTTCTTCAGACAAACCACTGCTGCTGGTAATGGTAATGTGTTGCTCTTTTCCAGTACCTTTGTCTTTTGCCGAAACGTTAACAATACCGTTTGCATCAATATCAAAAGTAACTTCGATTTGAGGAACACCTCTACGTGCAGGTGGAATGTTGTCTAATTTAAATTGACCAAGCAACTTGTTGTCGCGTGCCATTGGACGCTCACCTTGGAATACCACGATGTCTACAGCTGGTTGGTTGTCTTCTGCAGTTGAAAACACTTGTGATTTTTTTGCAGGAATGGTTGTGTTACGTTCAATCAATTTAGTAAATACACCACCCATGGTTTCAATACCAAGAGACAACGGTGTAACGTCTAGAAGAAGAACGTCTGTAACGTCACCACCAAGAACACCACCTTGTAAACCAGCACCCAAAGATACCACTTCATCAGGATTTACAGATTTGCTTGGTTCTTTACCAAAGAAGTCTTTTACTAGTTCTTGTACCTTTGCAATACGTGTTGAACCACCAACGAGAATAACTTCGGTAATGTCACTTTTAGAAACATCTGCATCGGCCATTGCTTTTTTGCATGGTTCTAACAAACGATTAAATAAATCTGCACAAAGTGATTCCATTTTTGCACGAGACAACTTAATGGTTAAATGTTTAGGTCCGCTAGCATCGGCAGTAATGTAAGGTAAGTTGATTTCTGTTTCTGGTAGAGTAGAAAGCTCACACTTAGCTTTTTCAGCAGCTTCTCTTAAACGTTGCAAAGCCATCTTGTCTTGTTTTAAGTCAACGCCTTGTTCACTTTTAAATGTGTCTACTAAGTAGTCGATAATGCGTTGGTCAATATCGTCACCACCCAAGTGAGTGTCTCCATTGGTTGCTTTAACTTCAATAACACCATCACTAATATCAAGAATAGAAACGTCGAATGTACCACCACCAAAATCGAATACTGCAATAGTTCCAGATTTCTTTTTATCTTGGCCATATGCAAGTGCCGCAGCTGTTGGTTCGTTAATAATACGTTTAACTTCTAAGCCTGCAATTTTACCAGCATCTTTTGTTGCTTGTCTTTGTTGGTCGTTAAAGTATGCAGGAACAGTAATAACTGCTTCTGAAACAGGAGAACCAATGTAATCTTCTGCAACTTGTTTTAAGTGAGCAAGAATACCAGCAGATATTTCTTGTGGTGCATACTCTTTGTCTCGAGCTACAATGTTAACGCCGCCGTTTGGAGCTTTAACAATTTTGTAAGACAAATTTTCTGATTCGTTTTTCACTTCTTCAAAGGTGTGTCCAATGAAACGTTTTGCAGAAGCAATAGTATTTTCTGGATTTGTTACAGCTTGGCGCTTTGCAACAACACCAACTAAACGATTATTGTCTTTGTCGAATGCTACAATAGAAGGAGTTGTGTTGTTACCTTCTTTGTTAGGAATAACTTTTGGAGAGCCACCCTCCATGAAAGAAACAACTGAGTTTGTTGTTCCAAGATCGATTCCAATGATTTTTTTTGACATACTTTGACCCCTGTTTTAAATAAGTGTTTATTTTCATTAGGTAAGCTTAATCTTAAGCTTGCCACACAGTGTACAGCTCATAAAATCTTAGTCAAGTTTACTAATATTTTTTTATGGTCCAATGTAGGTGAGTGAGCTTGAGTCATTCTGTAATAAGCTCCAGGAAGGCAAACTCTTGTTTTTGAGGTTGTAAAACTGTTAAGCTTAAAGCTCGCTTAATTAAAGTGTGAAAATTGAAAAAGAAAACCCGGGGGGGAGTAAAATGAAGTTAAAAAATATTCTATTAATTACCTTGTTGTTCGGTAGCGCAACGCTTGTGCACCAGGTTCAGGCAGCAGAAGATGTTGCAGCTATTGATGATGGAGAGACAGGAGAATCATCATTGAGTGGAGATACAGATGACGACGGTAACAGGGTATTAGATGATGAAACTTATGATGAACGGTATGGCGAAGAGGGTAAATCGTGGCATCAAAGATCAGCTCGTCAGAACTTTAATCGTGTAAAGAATTTCTTTAGTGGCACAAGAGATGTAAGAGCTAGTAAAGCAAACTTTAGCAGTTCTAGTCCGGAAGCATCATCTATTGGTACTGGTGGAGTGAACGCAAGTTCACAAGAACAGAGTATACGTATTACGGCAGATAGAGGGCTTACATTGCAATCTAGAGATAACAGAGACAATCAATTGGTGCAAAACGCAAGTAATAAAGCCCAAGTTTTAAGAAATGTTTTTCAGAATGGAGATTCAATTGATTTAGGTAAAGACAGCAATAGTAGCTTTAGTTATGCAACTGCTGATAGCGATAGTCTTGGCAACGTAAAGGTTGGCTATTATGATGGAGAAGGAAATTTGCAAACAGAAAGTCTTGATCAAGGTAAAGCTCAAAGACTTATAAACGGTAAAAATTCAGAAAATGCAGTTGATACTTGGAGAAGAGCAGGAGAAAAACTAGGGCAATCGTCGGATCAGGAAGGTGATCCATTAAGTGCTCTGAGGGGGAGTATTGATCCTGATGGTGCGAGTGCAGATGAAATTTTAAATGACCCTGGAATTAATAGAATTTCTGCAAGAAATGCAGCTGATACTTCGATAAGATCAGGAGCAAGGGCGGGTGATTTTGATGAAAATGGAAATTTGCTTGATGGAAATGGAGATCCTGTTTTTGGTGATCCTGATGATAGCAATAGCAGAGTAAATCTTAACGGTCAAGATACTAGAGCAGTTGAAATTCGTAAAAGTAGATCTGGATCAGGTTATACGGTAGATACTGATCTGGGACTATCTAAACGATTCACATCTGAGGAAGATGCTCGAAATTGGGTTCGCGGCGGTGGAGATCCTGTTTATGATTATTCTGACAGTCCTACTGACTCTGGTAATGAAGAGTATGATAATTCTATTATGGATTCACCATCACTCTCCTCCAGTGAGCAGCCATCTCGTCTTGACTCTGGAGCGCAGGATCTTGAAATGGATGATCCTGATGACTCTTATCCTGCACTTCCAAAAATATTAGATGCGCGTACTGGGGAAGAAGTGGACCCTGCAGATCCTAGAGCTTGGGGCACAGGTATGCGAATTGAAAAAGATAATAATTTAGCTAATCCACAAGGTTCTAGTTATACCGATTCTCTTTCTGATGGTAGTTTTTATTGATAGAACTTTGGGAATTAATATCGCTAGGAACTAAAGTAATAAAAAAGCCGACAGTTAACTGCCGGCTTTTTTAATTTGTAATAATTACTTATTTCTTTTTACGTTCGTTAGCTTTTAAATATTTTTTACGTAAACGAATAGTAGTTGGAGTAACTTCAATAAGTTCGTCTGGACGGATCCACTCCATGCACATTTCTAGTGTCATTAAACGCGGAGTTTTTAGTTTTACAGAGTCGTCACTACCGGATGCACGCATGTTAGTAAGTTTTTTACCTTTACATGGATTAACATCTAAGCAGTTGTCTCGTGAATGTTCACCAATGATCATACCTTCGTATACTTCGGTGTCGGCATTAACTAAAAGTTCTCCACGAGCTTGTAAAGAATCGAGTGCGTATGCAGTTGTTTTTCCACGTTCCATAGAAATAAGTGAACCTTTAATACGAGTTGGAATGTCACCTTTGTAAGGTTCATAGCCACTGAATGTTGAGTTCATGATTCCGGTACCACGAGTATCTGTTAAGAATTGACCACGGAAACCAAGAAGTCCACGCGCAGGAACTTTGAACTCCATACGTACACGGCCACCACCAAGTTGAGACAAGTTAACCATGTCACCTTTACGGGTTCCCAAGTGTTGAATAACAGAACCTTGGTATTCTTCGTTAACATCGATAGTTACAAATTCAATAGGTTCGCATTTTTTGCCATCGATTGTTTTGTAAATAACTTCTGGTGCAGAAACTTGAAGTTCAAAACCTTCACGACGCATGTTTTCGATCAAGATACCCAAATGTAGTTGACCGCGGCCAGATACTTTGAATGAACTTGGTACATCGGTTGGTTCAACGCGCAAAGCAACATTGGTTTTTAATTCTTTTTCTAAGCGTTCTTTAATAACACGAGAAGATAACAATTTTCCGTCTTGGCCATTAAATGGTGAATCGTTCACGGACAAGTATACAGATAATGTTGGTTCATCAATTGCCACGTAGTCACATGGAATTGGGTTGTCTGGAGAACAGAGGGTAGAACCAATTTCTATTTCTTCACAACCAGCAAGGGCAACAATATCACCAAATTCAACGCTCTCTGTCTCGTATTTAGATAAACCGTGGAACTTATAGAGCTTGGTCACTTTCATTGGTTTGCTGACAACCTCGTTGTAACAGTAGACAAAAGTGTCACCAACGTTGAGCTTACCGCTCAACATTCTACCAACGGCAATGGTTCCCAAGAAGTCTGAGTGTTCAATATTGGTTACCAACATTTGAAGACCGTCTTCTTTTTCTGCTGGTGCAGGAACGTTGTCTAGAATTGCTTTGAATAATGGGTCCATAGAATCAGACTCGTCATTCATATCTGTCTTTGCAAAACCAAGCTTAGAAGAGCCATAGAGTACAGGGAAGTCAAGTTGATCGTCTGTAACTGCAAGGTCTAAGAAAAGATCTTGAATTAATGTTTCTGTTGCTTCTATTTGTGCGTCTTGTCTGTCGATCTTATTAATAAGAACAATTGGTTTTAAATTAAGCGCTAATGCTTTTTGTAGTACAAAACGGGTACCAGGGAGTACACCTTCTGCTGCGTCAACCAAGAGCAAGAAGCCTTCGACCATTTGAAGAGTTCGTTCAACTTCTCCACCAAAGTCGGCGTGACCAGGAGTGTCTACAATGTTAATTTGATAATCTTTATAATTGATACCGGTATTTTTAGCCAAAATAGTAATACCACGTTCTCTCTCGATGTCATTCGAGTCCATAACACGGTCAGTTACTTTAGACTGATCTAGCGTGCCAGATTGCTGTAAAAGCTTATCTACGAGGGTTGTTTTACCATGGTCAACATGGGCAATGATAGCGATATTTCTTAGATTGGAACGAACTTTTTTGGTCACCGTAGTCCCTTAATTAGTACTTATAGAGATATATTTTTTCCGATTATATGAGTCTAGTATACTAACATTTTATTATAAAGAGAACTACAGGGTTAGTTAATCGAGGGGGACTCTGCTCTTTTTAGCTTGATTTACCCACTATAAGCTTTCTGTGAGAATATTGACCTTTATATGTACCGTTACTTTCAAGGGGGTAATTATGGTTCTCCGTCAAAGATTTAAGCTTTTGTTGACGTTGCGACCGACTTGTGGCCCGCATCGAGACAAATGTGTCGTATAATGCTCAATGTATGGTCAACTTTTTATCGCCAGCGTACCCGAAAAATATTGAACTTTTATTAAAAGGGAGCACTTCACGCCATCACCACCGCTTTGGGAGCCTTTCATTGGCGGAAGACCTTTTACCCGGCCCTGCCAACCCCGCAGACGGGCGATTCCGCACTCCATCCGCGCCTTCCCCCCTATATGCCTACGGGGGAAAACTACGAGGGGGGAAGGCTTGATTACGTTTTATTCTTTATAAGGATTTTTAATCTTATTTATTCCTCCCCTTTTTATTATAAGGAGAAAACAAGGAGTAAAAGGAATGAGAGGAATAAAAGTAATAGCAAACGCTACCTCATAACAAAGTGATTATTATAAAAAATAAGAAAAATGTGATTATTGTCTCCATGATGCACTTAACAAGATGCAGTTAAGTAGTTAAAAGGACTAGGGGACTAAGGGAATAAAGGACTAGAGGAAACCAATAGAAAACGTAACGTAAGGAAATTTATAAGAAAACAAGCACTCCGAAGAACAAGACGAAAGAAAAAAGAAAAGAAGACAAAGACTTAATGAAAAAAGAGGAAGAAGGAGAAGAAAAGGTCTTATCTTTAATTGTCTTTATACCCCTTACCTACGTAACCCTTATAACCATATACACCTACACCCGAACACCTTACTAACCGAGATCCATACTCATCACCCACCCGAGTACTCATGTATACGCATACTAACCAATCGAACGTAGATGGATCACCTACACACGTATAACCAATAGTACGTTCTTCCTTATCTTCTCATGCGCGAATAGTTGTTTCTTATTACTTCTGTTAATGAATTCAAAATCATAAAATGGATATACGCGGCGCCTCTTTCTTGGATGAGTTATTTTGTAGGCATTTGTTGTATATATCTTTCTTCTTTATCAACATATATACACAGAGAAAAAGAGAGGGCATTTCTCTGACTTATATATGTTCTGCTTTGTTACTTGCTACACCACGACTTTACATCTGTGTGTCGCTATTGTTTTGCGCTCTCTGAAGGGCTCCGCTTCTATGTGTGTAATGAATGTTAATATATTTATTGTTTTGTTACATATAAGATGTAGGTCTTTGTTCTAGGGGGTTTCTATCGTGCAGCTTATTTCTATGTTGACCACTCAAGTGAAAACATGCCAAAGTGAAGATTGGTGTATCTTTATATATAAGGAGAGAGAATGAAGTGTCGCTTTTTCGGGTTATTCTTGTTGGTGTCTATGCAAGTTAATGCTGTAACTGTATTCAGTGATACAAACCCGCCTGGGAAATGGACACACGAAGAGGTTGCTGCCGGAAGTCTTGATAGTAGTTTTAGTTCCGATGGCAAGGTAACCACTGCTATTGGTAGTGGTAATGATAGTATTTGGGGAGTTGCTATTCAGCCTGATGGTAAGATTGTAGTTGCCGGTGAAAGTCATAATGGTTCAAATGATGATCTTGTAGTGGCGCGTTATAACAGTGATGGGTCTCTTGATATGAGATTTGGGGATTCTGGCCAAAAAATTACTACTTTTGGTAGTAGCGAGGATCATGGATATGGAGTCGTGATCCAACCTGATGGTAAAATTGTAGTTGCCGGTGATAGTAATAATGGTTCAAATTATGATTTTGCTGTTGTAAGGTATAACAGCGATGGTTCTCTTGATGCTACTTTTAATAGTACCGGCAAAGTTACCACTGCTATTGGAAGTGGTCACGACATTGGACGGTCAATCGCTCTTCAGCCTGATGGTAAGATTGTAGTTGCTGGTTATAGTCATAATGGTTCTGATTATGATTTTGCCGTTGTACGGTATAACAGCGATGGTTCTCTTGATACTACTTTTAATAGTACTGGTAAAGTAACCACTGATATTAGTGGCGCTACAGAATTTGGATATGGAGTTGTGATTCAACCCGACGGTAAGATTGTAGTTGCTGGTGCGAGTTACAATGGTTCTGATTATGATTTTGCCGTTGTGCGTTATAACAGCGATGGTTCTCTTGATACTACCTTGAATAGTACCGGTAAAGTAACCACTGCTGTTGGAGCTAGTAATGACTATGGTAGAGAGATCGCTCTTCAGCCTGATGGTAAGATTATAGTTGCTGGTTATAGTGACAATGGCTCAAATGATGTTTTTGCTGTTGTGCGTTATAACAGCGATGGTTCTCTTGATACTACTTTTAATAGCACCGGTAAAGTAACCACTGTTGTTGGGAGTAACGATAGTTTTGGTTATACAGTGTTACTTCAATCTGATGGTAAGATTATAGTTGCCGGTAGAAGTAACAACGGTTCAGATAATGATTTTGCTGTTGTGCGTTATAACAGCGATGGTTCTCTTGATACTACTTTCGATTCTGATGGTAAAATAGCAACTGATTTTGGAAGTGGAGCAGATAGTGTTTATGCTCTTGCTCTTCAATCCGACGGTAAAATAGTCGCGTCTGGATTAGCAGATAATGGTTCAAACACTGATTTCGCATTAACTCGATATAGTAATAATATTGCTTCGCTTAAATTAGCAAAGCGAGACATAGGCTTTGTGGCGTAAATTTGGCATGTTTCTATCTTGACGAGACTGATAAAAACATGTCAAAGTGAAGAACTAACCTGTCTTTTAACTAAGCGTAAGGAGAGAAAGATGAAACGTTATTTTTTGGGGTTATTACTAGTGGTGTCTGCGCAAATTAATTCTGTAGTTGTGTATAATGATGCAAATCCTCCCGGGAAATGGACCCATCAAGAGGTTACGCCTGGGGTAATAGATATTACTTTTGGTAGTAATAATACCGGGTATGTAACTGCTGACTTGGGGATAAATGATCAAGATCATCAAATTAATGCTTTGGTTAAACAATCTGATGGTAAATTAGTAGGTGCCGGGTATAGCAACAATTCGAGCGACAAGACACGTTGGGCCTTAGCACGTTTCAGTGAGGATGGAGTGCTTGATACTACTTTTGGTGGAAGTGATACAGGATATGTGTTTTTGAATTTCGGTGATAGCAATGTAGATCATACTCTTTATGCGTTAATTCAGCAAGCTGATGGTAAATTAGTGGCTGCAGGATTTAGCAGAAATTCAAGTGGATACAATAGATGGGCGTTGGCACGCTTTAGTAAAGATGGAGTTCTTGATACTACTTTTGGTGGGAGTGATACCGGGTATGTTTTCTTAGATTTTGGTGATAGTTCTCGTGATCATGAGATTAATGCTCTTGTAGAAACTTCTGAAGGAAAGTTAGTTGCTGGTGGTTATAGTGATAACACTGATGACGATGAACGTTGGGCCCTTGCAAGATTCAGTAAAGATGGCGTGCTCGATACCACGTTTGGTGGGAGTGACACCGGGTATGTTTTCTTAGATTTTGACACGGGAGGTCAGGACCATGAGATTAATGCTCTTGTAGAGACTGCTGAGGGTAAGTTAGTTGCAGGTGGACATAGTGATAATGCAAGCAATAAAAAGAGTTGGGCACTCGCAAGATTTAGTAAAGAGGGAGTGCTCGATACCACGTTTGGTGGTAACAGTACGGGTTACGTTACATTAAATTTTGGTGATGCTACAAGAGAACATACTTTGCGTGAACTGATTCTTCAGAGTGATGGAAAGTTGTTAGCTGGTGGTTATAGCGATAATACGAGTGATATGAATAGATGGGCAATTGCACGGTACAGTGAAGATGGAGTGCTTGATACTACTTTTGGTGAGAGTGGTACTGGATATGTCTTTTTGAATTTTGGTGATGATAGCAATGACCATGAAATTGATGCAATGCTTTTAGAGAGCAACGGAAAGATAGTAGTAGCGGGCGCAAGTGAACTTACCGGGAGTTATGAACGCTTTGCCTTGGCCCGTTTTAGTAATAATATTCCACCCCTTAATTTGATAGCTGCTTTTGCAGGAATGTTAGGATAGTAGTACAGCTTCATTAAAACATAGGCCTCAAAGATAAGGCGCATATCGACATCTACATAAGTTGATGGCGCCTTTTTGCTTCCAAGACTCTTTCATACGGTACGGTTCAGATTATAATTTTGCGTTAGAACAATATTGCTTCTTTAGAGTTGGGTACCTCCTGGGGGAATAGTAGGATAGCATCTTTTTTCTTTGTCTTTCTTCTATCTTGACGAAGTTGATAGAAACATGGCAGAGTGAAGAACTAACGTATCTTTTAACTAAATATAAGGAGAGAAAGATGAAACGTTATCTCATGGGGTTATTACTAGTGGTGTCTACGCAAATTAATGCTGAAACTGTGTATAGTGACAAAACTCCTCCCGGGAAATGGACCCATCAGGAGATGAAACCTACAGCTTTATTGACTTCCTTTGATGGTGGGAATGGTAAGATATCAAGTGATTTAGGGGCTAATACTGTTGTAAAGGGTATGGTAGTTGATAAAAACGGTGACATTTATGTTTGTGGTTCCCATGGATCTACAGCTCATGCTATGGTGGCTCGTTATAAAAAAACTTCTAACGGGGTTCATGCTTTAGATACTTCATTTGACGGTACTAATGGCTATGTGAAATTTGCTACCGAGGCCGCTTCAGTTGCCAATGCTATAGCTTTGGACGGAGAGAGTATTTATGTTGTTGGTAGCGGAACTGTGTCATCAGCAGGTAAATTAATAGCAAAACTTAAAAAATCAGATGGAAGCCTAGACACAACGTTTAGTACTGATGGAATTTACCTTTCTACTGCTCTTGGAACAAGCGCAGTAGGTCATGGCATTGTAGTTGATGACAAACATGTATATGCGGTAGGTACAGACGGAACTGATGCTACTGTTATAAAAGTTACTAAGTCAGCCGGTGTTGCAGACACTGTTTTTGATGGAGATTCTGGTACGGGCGGTAGCAATGGGGAGTTAACAGTCGATGTAAGTGGCAGTACTGACATAGCTTATGATGTTGTTGTAGATGGCACTACTCTTTACATTGTCGGTGATGGAGGAAGTGATTATTTTGTTGTTAAAATGGATGCACCAACTGGAAAACTTCATACTGCTGCAAATGGCTTTACCGCATTTGCTACTAATGGTATTGCCTATACTTCTGGTGATTCCAATGCTGTGGCAAAATCGGTAGTACTTGATAAGGATTTTCTTTATGTGGCAGGTAATAATGCAAGTACCTCTGCTGTTATACAAAAGTATAATAAATTAACAGGAGGATTGAAGGATGATTTTGGTACAAGTGGTAGATGGGAAAGTGCTACTGTTGGTGCTCTTAATAGTGTAAAGCTCTTAAATAGAAAGCTTTATGTTGCGGGCGTAAAAAGTTCAAAAATGTCTGTAGCTCGATTGAATACGACAGGTACGAGTCCTTTAGATACTTCATTTTTTACTAATGGTTATGATGTAGCATTAGGAGATAACGCAACACTTGGAGCAGTTGCTCTTGATTTTCTAAAGGAACCTCATTTACCAATTATACTTGCAGGTTATGATGCTAGTAGTGGGAACTTTATTGAATTAACTGTTTATGAAAACGATGTTGATATTCTTAGTGCTGCTCGCGTTGCAGGTCTTTCTGCTGGGCATCTTTCTGGTGGGCTCACCCATAGTTAGATAATGTTTTAATAATTAAAAAAAGCCATTAAGGTTGCGCTTAAAAGCCTCAGCGCCTGCACCATAACCACCCACTGTAAAAGAGATACAGCCTGAGGCCACGCAATCAAGCAACCGAGACCTAAGATATAAGGCGCATACGACAACCATAGAAGTCGATAGCGCCTTTTTACTTCCAAGACTCTTTCATATGGTGACAACAACACCTCAAACATATATCCGAGTGCAACAATAAAAAATAACACTAACATTTCTTGTGTAAGTACCTGAGTCTTAACAAAGAAAACACCAATGGTTAAAAACGTTAACGGAATAATAAGCGCAATAACAGTTTTGAAAAGTCTTATGAATGCTTTTTCATATACTGTTTGTGTGTTGTTTAAAACAAGTGCGTAAGACAATAATGCTGTGTCTGATGAACCCAAAATTCTAATAGCAATACGTTGAAAAAAAAGTGCTCCATCGTGTACTACTTTAAAGAGGTTGGCAGGAATTGCTCCAAAAGCATTTGTTAAAAACGGAAATAAAAAGTTTCTTTCTGATAAAGATTTAATACAAGTTGCAGACCACATCATAAACGAATGTTCTAGAAAGGCTTTTGTGAGGCTTCTTAAAGAAGGAGCTATTTTTTTACTGTATGTTATTGTTTCTAAAAGATTTGGCAATAACGCTATTGAACCAATCAAAACACCACCATTAGAAGCAATTTTAGTTGTTAGTAAAAAAGTTACTATTTGTGTACTTGAATGGGGGTGGGCAAGGTACCAAAAGTTACATATCATTTCTGTGAGCATGCATACGGCTTGCAACAAATTGAATTGTTTTTGCCAAAAGTGCGCATGGTAAATCGTCTTGAAAAGCTCACTGACTCCACCTATTGCAAAGAGTGTAAGCGCGTAAGAAATAAATGTTTTTTGTGTAACAAAGTGCGAAAAAACATACCATATAATGGGTAATCCAATCAACAGGACAATTGATTGAAGTGTTAACACAAGAGCAATAAATTGTTTATGTGTTTGTTGATGTTGCGCAAACTCCGGACAGTAGCGAGGAATCGACTTTCTAAAACCACAATCTAACCAGAGTAAAATAAGGAAAACAATACTATTTATTGTGGCCCATGCTGAAAACAACTCAGGAGAAAGGGTTTTGTACAATGCGAAAGAAAGTGCAACGTAAAAAATTTTATAAGTGACATATAAAAAACTGTTCCATTGCAGAGCGTTTGAAAATTTTGAAAAAAGAATATTTTTATTCATAATCCCTTGACCAATCTACTTAAGAAGGGTGAAAACTTTGCTTAGAATCGATTCTCGTTTAAGGCTTTGAATAACCCCTACTAGAGCAATTTTTCGAGCGATTTTTGTACCAATATGATAAAAATGGAACTTGTTTTGGGGAAAAAATTAAAAGAGAAAGCCCAATAAGTAGTAAAACTCTTACACTAAAAATAAGAATAATAAGTACAAAAAAATTTAAATCTTGCAAACAAGAAAACAGAATGGCAGCAACTAGAGAGGTTATTGCGTTGCATGCGAACAAGAAACTATTTTTGTTTTGGGCTGTAAAAAATTTTTCATACAACGTAAACAAGTGTTCAAGCAAATGCACTATAAAGAAGAAACACATATAAAAAATTGCAGTTAAAGAAAGGGTGCTATGGTTTGCGGTATTGTAGAGAACCAGTCCAAAAAGTCCTGCCATAGATACTATGAAGAAAAGTTTTACAGACAAACGAAACGCATCTTTTTGTTTTTCTTCGCCTAGGGTAGTTGTATCAGATAAAAAAGCAGCAGTTGGACTACAAATTTTATGTAAAAAATAAGTGAGTGTGTACGTTATGTTTTTTGCAAGCGTTGCAATACCTGCTTGAGTAAATCCAACCCAACCAACAAAAAGTGGAATGAGTAAATTGCTAGAAAAAAGTGAGCGATTTATTTGATTTGCAAATGCAGAGAGTTGCGTCAAAAACAAGGAAGGCAATGTGTTGTTGTTGGTAGTATTGGGAAGTTCTTGATAATGCTTTTGGAAAAGGAATATAAAATATACTAGTGATGGAATACTTGATAAAAGAAAGGGAGTAATGATCAAAAAGAGTGAAGGCTTAACTCCAAAAAACACAGCAGTCCAAAATGCAACCATATAAGTACAGATGTTTGCAACCTCAATAGCAGCAGTTTGTTTATTGTAAAAAAGTAGTTGTAAAATTCTACGCAATAATTTTCTGGCAGCTTCACATGCAATGAAGGTTCCCACAAAGAAACATTCGATTGGCGACAAATAATTAAGAGCGGGTATCATTTGCCACTTAATTGTAATCAGTAACAGAAGGGGTGTTGAAAGCATCAGTACGCATTGAGGTAGCAAATAGCTTCGAATAAGTTTTCTGAATGACCATTTGTTTTTGGTCAATTGTTTCATGTGAGGTATTAAAGCCATATCGAGTGCTCCCATTAAAAGGGGCACACATAAAAATGAGAATGAAATTAAAGATCCAAACTTACCGTATTCGTAAGTGCTGACCCATGCATAGAGGCTTACCTGATGGATAAAATAGAGGGCATGATACAGCACCGCCTCAATGGTATTCCATTTAATAGCGTGATAAAACCTTTCCTTCGAGTTATTGAACTCGTTTGCATCGGTTTGTTTATTTTTGAGTGAGCCGTGTGCTACAGTATACGTGCTCTTCTTCATTTTTACCTTTCAAAACAACATGAGGAGACCAATGAAGTATACCACACTTTTAACAGGTTTAAATCATCGGATCATTTTTGGGTTACGGCAAAATAGGCTAGAACAGGTGAAAATAAGCGGGTGAAAAAAATATAAATCATGATATACTCTTATACAGCATGAATGAGCTTTTCCTATTGATGAGAGTATCTTTGGGAAGGGGAATTTTAACATGGCATTTTCTCTTAACGATAAGGTTGTTTACCCAGGTCACGGTGTGGCGTCTATTTGTAAAGTGTTCTCTCGAAATGTAGCAACTCAACAAATAATTTTTTTTGAGCTACAGTTTCAAAACAAAGATATGACGATTATGGTGCCTTCGGATAAGCTTGAAGAGGTTGGGGTTCGCCCACTCAGCTCAGTTAGCAAAATTAATACAATGTTAGCAACGCTCGCTGAGCCGGCTAAGCGAGAAAAAACCTTTGAGCCAACCGCTACTAACTGGAATCGACGAAAAAAAGAATATCAAAATAAGCTCCGTACTGGATCTTTAGAAGATATCTCAGAAATCTATCGCGACCTTAAACATATTTCTCGCTTTAAAGAGCTTTCTTTTGGTGAAAAAAACCTGCTCTTGAAAACTGAAGCGTTACTTGTTGAAGAAATATCTGCGGCTAATAAAGTAGACGAAGACAAAGCTGTTGAGCGCTTACGCGCTTTATTTATGAGAAGGGTGGGACAGAATATTTCTACACAAGAGCTTTAATATAAAAAAGTTTGCCGACTTCTTTTCTTTGCTGACTGTGTTATTATTACCTACATGAAAAATAAACTTATAATTATCTACGGACCTACAGGGGTCGGAAAAACAGATTATGCACTGAGTCTGGGGAAAAGCCTGAATATCGAAATCATCAATGGTGATGTGGGTCAATTCTATGAACCGCTGGCAATTGGAACTGCCAAGCCGGATTGGAAGAAAGAACCTATTCCTCATCATTTATTCGACGTTCTTGAAAAGCCAGAAGATTGTACTGTGGTTAATTACCGATCTCTTGTCTTAGAAAAGGTCAAAGAGGTTTGGAGTCGTGGGGCATTTCCCGTTATAGTTGGTGGGTCAGGTTTTTATATTAAGTCGCTCTTCTTTACCCCTAAGGGTGAGCCTTGTGGTCAACAGGAAGCCTTAAGTGAAAAAACAGAAGAGCTTTGGCAGATTCTAAAAAAAAGAGATCCAAAGCGAGCTGCAGAAATTTATCAACAGGATCGCTATCGTATTGAGCGGGCGCTTGCGCTTCTTAATAAAGGGGCTACGCCGTCTGAGTGTGTTCCTGAGTATGAATCGATAAAGGCCGATGTTTTGCTGTGTTTTTTAAATCGACCACGAACCGAACTTTATGATCGAATTAATCAGCGAACACATATAATGTTTGAACAGGGGTGGCTTGCTGAAATTGAACCTTTGATGAATACCGACTGGAAAGAATTTTTGGTTCGTAAAAAACTTATTGGTTATAACGATATTATTACTTTTCTACAAGGTGATCGGACCGATCAAGAAAGAGAGTTTTTGTATACTTCTATCCAGAAAAAGACACGTAATTATGCGAAGCGCCAATTGACGTTTTGGCGTATGCTTGAAAAACTAATGAATCAGTATTTCGAGCAACCATCAAAAGCAATTGAGGTTGATGTTGCTCAAGTTACTCCAGAAAAGTTTAAAGAAAGTGTAGAGCGTTTTATTAAAGGATGACGGTAATGAAGATCTGGGAAAAAATAAGAGATTTTACTGCTACTGCAACCACTCTGCGAGAAGACGAGACAGGGCTCTTTGTGCCTAATAGGCAAGTGAGTTGGTTGCTTTCGTTTGTATTACTGTTTGGTTTTTTAACTTTTATAACGGGTTATTTCTGGGGTCAAAGAAAAGCAATTGAACGGTTTGTAAATAAAGTAGAAGAAGAATCGTTTGCAGACAGAATTAGTTATTCACTTTATACCATGAACGACAGAGAAGTGAGTGAATTCGAAGCTCCAGATAGTGAAAATGGTCTAGGTGAATCCGAAAAAATTAACGAAGAAGGAACTGCGCAGCCATCAGTTGTTGTTGCACAAGCAGAAGTTTTACCTTCACAACAAGAACCACCACAAACTATTCATAAACCTAATCCCACAACTGTTATGGATGAAGTTAACGAAAAACCAAAGCAGATATTTGTTGCTCCATTGGCTGGGTTTGGTACACTACATGCTGCAAGTAGTTTTGCTCGTCGTGTGCGAAAGTTTGACTCTGATGTAAAAGTTAAAACTCGCATAAGTTCGACTCCAAAGGGTAAAAAGGTTGCATGGTATCAAGCTGTAACAGGAGAATTTGATGATCGTGAAGAACTCGAACGTATTCTCGGAAGAATAAAAACAGCTGAACATATTAAAGATATAAAGATTATTAAAAGAAGAAAGGTTTGAGAGTGACAAGCACAAAGAAAGGTCAAAAAAAGCAGAATGTAATTGGTACAGGAATTTTAATAGGTGTGTTGGCGGCTCATCTTGGAGGGTTAACAGCTCCTGTTGTTTCAGCAGTAGCTAAAGCTAAATCAGCGCTGCGCAAAAAAGGTCCTAAAGCACCTTGCTGTAAATGTGCATGCCCAGCGTGCCCCGGATCTGTTAAATAAAATAGAAAAAATAGTTATTGGTCGTAAGCGTATTAATGAACAAGCTAAATCGGCTGAACACAGTAAAAATATAAGAATTATTAAAAGAAAGGTTGTACGCTCATGATCATTATGAAGCTACGAAAAGGACTCCAAGGACCGATTGGAAAAGGCATTCTGATCGCTCTTTTTGTAACAATGTTTGGTGGCCTTGGTTTTTCTGGTGTCATCATGCGTTTTGTAGGAGGAGGCGTAGAGGGTGTTGCTAGAGTAAACGGCTACAATATTTCAAACGGTAAGTTTCAAAGAGCAACCGAAGATGCTGATCATCAAATTAGAATGATTAGAAGTAAGTATGGTGAAAGTGCTGATCTTGTTATGCAAATAAATGGGGTTAGTTCTAACCCTCAACAGACAGCTCTAAGTAACGTTATACAGAATGCTTTGTTAGATGAGTCTGCAGATAAAATGGGATTATACTTAGGTGCTGAGTACTTAGAGTCTCACTTAGGAAATCCTCAATTTATTTTAAATAGAATTGGCCACAAGCTTCCTCATTATGTATTCGATCAAAAGTATGGAATGAACGCAGAAGCGCTTATGCAATTTCTTAAAACTCCGCAAATGCGCGGTGTGGAGGACTCTTTGGGGGGTGACTTAAGAAGAGAATTTGGATTAATAATGATCCAAAGTGGTTTTTATCTTCCACAATTCATGCTTAAGGCAGTTTATAAAGAAGCGCATACAGCTAAAAAGTTTTCGGTTCAAACTTTTAGTTTAAGCAGTTTCTTGCAAAAAGAAAAAGCAAAAGGAATAGCCGATGAAAAGCTGGAAGCCTATTATAAGAAGCATAATCAGGTCTACGCTATTCCAGAAAAACGCTCGGGCAACACATGGACTTTTTCAGCCGATACGTATGGTATAAAGATTACCGAAAAAGAAATTGAAAAAAGTTATGCCGACCACAAGCGCACACGTTACGTAGAAGCTCCAGCACAATTTAAAGTGCGAGAAATTGTCTTTAATAAATTAAAAGACAAAGGAGTCGTTGCTCTTAAGGAAGAAGCCGAAAAGATCTATGAAGAGGTTGAAAAGACCCCTAAGAAGTTTGCAGAAATAGCGAAGAAAGTTTCTCAATCTGCGACAGCGAGCAAGGGCGGCTTAGTAGAGTTCTTTAAACGTGGAACAAAAGACAAAGCCTATGAAAAAGCGGTTGTTCGGTTAAAAAAAGATGAAGCTATTTCTCCTGTCACTCAAATGGCAGATGGAAGCTTTGTAATTATACAGCGTGTTGCTCGTAAAGAAGCTACCTATAAAGCTCTGGGGCAGGTAAAAGAAAATATTGTAAAGTCTCTTAAAGAACAAAAGTTTAGAACTCGATTTTCTAAAGAGGCTGATCGGGTGGTAAAGAGTAGCGATAAAGCGTTGCTTGAAAAATTCATTAAAGAGCATGGCGGCAAAAAAGACACTGTTGGGCCGACAGAGCGTTCTGGAGAAGGATTCGGGCGTCGTCTGTTTATTTTGAAAAAAGATGGCCAATCAATGTCATTCTTGCAGGATGGCAAAGGTACTATTTTGACCCTTACTAAAAAAGAAGCTAAAAAATTCCCTGCACTTTCTAAGGTTAAAGACCAGGTAAAAGAAGATTATTTTGAGAAAAAAGCTACTGATGCCCTTAAATCTCAGATGGAAAATGCTCGCTCAAAGGCGATTGCTTCAGGTAATTTAGTTCCCTTTGAGGGAGGAAAAATAAGCTCAACCGGTTTAATTCAACCTACTAATACCGAAAAAATAAAGGAACTTACCAATAAAGGTTACCCTCACGGGTTTATGAGTCTTGATTGGGAAGGTGCAGTCGTTTCAAGCTTAAATAAAGATGGCGCTGTGGTAATAAGGCTGGATGAGGTAGAGGAAATAGATAAAACACTCTACGCAGCAGCGAAGCGTAAGCTCCATAAAGATGCATTTAAGCGATTTGGACAAGGTTTTGCGACCTCCTATATTGCTTCTTTGTATAGAAATGCTACAATTAAAGTCAATGATCAATTGGCGCAATTGAAAGAAGTACAGCTATGAAAAGAAAAACAACCGCAGCTAAAGCAGCAAAAAACGTAGAATCTCTAGATGGAAGCATTAAAAGTGGGACCTCTGAGGTAAAGCAAAAGGCTCTCGAGGTGACCTTTGCTCAAATCGACAAGCAGTATGGAAAAGGTGCTGTTATGTTGCTGGGGCAATCGCCAAACTCTGAAGTTAAAAAGATTTCGACAGGTTCAATACTAATCGATAAAGCTTTAGGTGGTGGAATGCCGGTTGGTCGTGTAATTGAAGTATACGGACCAGAAGCTTCGGGTAAAACAACATTGGCATTGCACACAATTGCTCAAGCACAACGTCAAGGTGGAATTTGCGCCTTTATCGATGCTGAGCATGCACTTGATCCTGGGCATGCAAAAAATCTTGGAATCAATGTTGATGATTTAATTATCTCTCAACCTGATTACGGAGAGCAGGCTCTTGATATTGCTGAAATGTTAGTAAGGTCTGGTGCGGTTGACATTATTGTAATTGATTCCGTTGCTGCTCTTGTTCCAAAGGCAGAACTGGATGGTGATATGGGAGATACGCATGTAGGTTTACAAGCGCGTCTTATGTCGCAGGCGTTACGTAAATTAACTCCTGTGATTCATAAATCAAAGACAGTTGTGATTTTTATTAATCAGATTCGTCAAACGATTAATAGCCTTCCATTTGCTAATAAAGAAACAACAAGTGGCGGTAACGCATTAAAGTTTTATGCTTCTCTGCGTATCGATGTGCGTCGTATTGCGGCATTACGTAAGAATGATGTGCATGTAGGTAACAGAGTTGCAGTGAAGATTGTTAAAAACAAAGTTGCTCCACCGTTTAAACGTGTAGAGTTAGACTTGTTGTTTAACGAAGGTATTAGTCGCGAGCTCGATCTTTTAGATGCTTCTATTTTTTACAACGTGATTTCACAATCAGGAGCATGGTTTGCTTATGAAGACAAAAAGATTGCGCAAGGGCGTGAGCAAGCATTGCACTTTTTAAAAGATAATAAAGAAATTGCTGATGCAATTAGAACTAAAGTGAACGAAGCAATACAGGCTTCTGTATAAAGCTAGGAACGAATTATTATGAGAAAGGGTTCAAACCCCCAACAAGACAATCAACGAAGCTATTAAGGCTCGTGATGTTCAACTGATTACCGAAGAAGGAGAAAATCTGGGACAAGTTTCTCGCGATGAAGCGCTTGAGCGTGCTCAACGTGTGGGGCTTGATTTAGTTATGCTTTCTGACGGTGGTGGTAAGGGCGCGCCTATTGTTAAAATTATGGATTACGGCAAAGAGCTGTATAATCGTAAAAAGAAACAAGTAGAGGCGAAAAAAACGCAAAAAACCATCCAGATTAAAGAAGTGAAGATTCGTCCAAAAATTGGAGAGCACGACTATCAAACAAAAATGAAGCAAGCCATTTCTTTCTTAAGAAGTGGAAAACGTGTTAAATTTACCCTCTTTTTTAGAGGACGCGAAATGGCAACACGTCAAGAACGGGGAAGGATTTTGTTTGATAGAATTAATGAAACACTTTCACAAGAGGGTCTATTAGATAATCTTGTGCAAGAGAAAGAGATGAAAGCAGGGCCAGCGTGGTCCAAAGTTTGTTATTTAAAGAAAGTGTAATATGCCTAAAGTAAAAACAAATTCAGCAGCAAAGAAACGCTTTAGAAAGACCGGTAAGGGTAAGATCAAGCGTGCTTGTTCCTTGCGTCGTCATATCTTAACCAAGAAGACACGTAAAAGAAAAAGAGATTTGCGCCAAGGTAAATATATTTGTAAATCAGATGAGAAAGCAGCAAGAAACCTGCTTCCTAACTAAATAATGGTGGAATGAGAGCATGACAAGAATAAAACGTGGTACCGTAACCAAAAAACGTCACAAAAAGCTTTTGAAAGAAACCAAAGGGTTTTGGGGACAAAGAAGTAACGTATTTAAAAGAGCAAAAGAAACCTTGCTGCGTGCAATGGCATTTGCTTTTGTAGGTAGAAAACTTAAGAAGCGAGATACTCGTGCTTTGTTTATTACAAGAATTAAAGCTGGAGCTCGCCAACATGGTCTTTCTTATAGCCGTTTGATTCATGGCCTTAAGGTTGCAAAGGTTGATCTTAACAGAAAAATGTTGAGTCAATTAGCAATTTTTGAGCCAAAGGGATTTGAAAAGATTGCTGATGTAGCTAAGCAAGCTCAATCTTGACAATAAAAGTTTATTCTCAGTAAACTTTTATGAATCATAATTGGCAAAAAAGGGGAGAGAAGTATGGAAATGTTGAGCGCATTAGAAAAGAAAGTAGAGAACCTTATTACGCTGATCAAGCATTTAAAAGATGAAAATTCTAGGATTGGTAACGAAAATCAAGAATTGAAAGATCAAGTTCGGCAGCTGGAAGGCTCTCTACTTAAAGAAGCGAAGCAAGTTGAGCAAGAACTCACCCAGGAACGTGAAACAACTAAGCAAGTGGTCGATGATCTAATCAAGAGCATTGACGATTTGATAGAGAGCGGAGGGTGAGTATGACTAAGAAAAAAGTTCAAGTTACCATTAACGATGCAGTGTATTCTTTCGTAACTGATGAGTCGGAAGAACATCTTCATGGAGCAGCAGCTCGTGTAGACGAGTTGGTACGAGCTATTTTGCAAGCTGGGGCAGAAGTACCTAGTGCAGCTATTTTAGCAGCTCTACAACTGGCAAGTAGTTTGGTAAAACTGGAAGAAAGGCAACAGCAAGAAGAAGAAGAGAAACGTCGTCTTGTAGAAAGAATAGAACGCGAATCTCAACTTTTTGCTTCTTTGTCTTAACTCTGTTTTGTTTTCCTTTCAATTCTTTGTGCTCACGATAGTCTCTGCTCAAAAATGTTTGCGGGAGAGTGGGTAACAAAATTAACTTAAATGTGTTGGTTGTGAGAAAGAAAAATAAATGATTACATTATTAATTGAATTTGCAGGGATTATCGGTGTTGTAGTCGCTTTGGCTATGCTCTTTTATGCACGCCGAAGAATGCAAGCAGCTCAAGATAGCATGTTTCAGGCTAAAGAACGTTGGAAAGTGCTTAAGCGAGAAATTGAAACAGAACGAAAAGAAGCTCTTCTTAAGGTAAAAGATGAAATTTATCGTAGGAGAAATGAGTTTGAACTAGAGATTAAACGCGATAGACTAGAGCTTGAACGTCACCAGAATAAAGTTAATACCAAATACGAAACGCTTGAAAAGAAAGAGCAGCAACTTGACGAACTCAAGCGAGAAGTGCAACAAAAAGAACGTAAACTTTCTCGCATGAGCGAAGTAATGTACACTAACGAAGAAAAGCTTAAAACATTGTACAACGAGTTAATTAGTAAGTTAGAAAATGTTAGTGGATACAGTAAAGACCAGGCAAAGAGAGAACTTTCTAATACTTTGCAAGCCGAGGTTGAACTGTCTAATGAAAAATGGATTCAGAAGGTTGAAGAAGAAACACGCCAAATAGCAAAAGATAAGTCGACACAAATTGTTGTAGGTGCAATGCAGCGATACACCGTTGATCAAGTTACACCGCATTCTTCAAGCGTGGTTCATTTGCCAAACGAAGAGATGAAGGGTCGTATCATTGGTAAAGAAGGCCGTAACATTAAAGCGTTAGAAATGGCAACTGGAATGGAATTTGTTATTGGAGACGCTCCCGAAATTATTACCATCTCTGGGTTCAATCCAATTAGAAGAGAAGTTGCTCGTAGAGCACTAGAAAAACTTATTACAGATGGTCGAATTAACCCAACACGTATTGAAGAAACTGTTGCTGCGTGCGAAAAAGATCTTGAAGATATTATTCAAGAGTACGGGAAAAATGCTGTACTTGAATGCAACCTACAAGGTGTTCATCCAGAGATTGTTACACTCTTGGGAAAACTACACTTTAGAACAAGTTTTTCTCAAAACGTTTTAGACCATTCTTTAGAGGTTGGCAATTTTGCACGAATGATAGCAGAGGAGCTTGGTTTAGACGGTCAAAAAGCTTTGCGAGCTGGTCTTTTGCATGATATTGGAAAAGCGGTTACTGCAGAAGTTGAAGGTCCTCACGCTATTATTGGTGGTGACATTGCAAAACGTTGTGGTGAAGAGGCAGAAATTGTAAATGCAATTGCTGCTCATCACGAAGAAGTTCCGTTTATGTCTATTTATGCACCGCTAGTGGTGATTGCGGATACTATCTCTGCATCACGACCAGGAGCAAGAAGAGAGACGTTAACTGCGTATGTTAAACGTCTTGAAAAACTTGAAGAAATCGCAGGTACATTTGACGGTGTTAAAAAAGCGTATGCATTACAAGCTGGTAGAGAAGTACGAATCATTGTTGAGGAAGACATCCTTGATGATGAAAAGGCATTCTCATTGGCACGAGATGTAGCTAAAAAAATAGAGGAAGAAATGAACTTCCCTGGTCAAATTAAGGTTAACGTTATTCGCGAGAAGCGTGCAATTGAGTACGCAAGGTAATTATGAATACAGTGCGAATTTTGTTAATTGGAGATTTGGTAGGAAAAACAGGTAGAGAGCTTTTTGCTCGTCACATTGACAAGATTCGCCAAGAACATCGTATAGATGCGACTATTGTGAATGGAGAAAACTCTTCTCATGGTAAGGGAATTACTCCTAAGGTTATGGCTTTTTTCAAAAAGCATAACGTTGACTTGGTAACATCGGGTAACCATATTTGGGATCGTCGAGAGATCATTCCTTATTTTAATGAAAACAATGATTTATTACGCCCTGCAAACTATCCAAGTTCTTGCCCTGGAGAAGGAATTGGTTTTTTTGAATGCGCAGGAGTAACTATTGCAGTTATTAATGTTATGGGTCGTGTTTTTATGCGACAACAGTTAAGTTGTCCTTTTAAAACAACAGAATCTTTGGTGGAGTACGCTGCATCTAAAACACCTATTATTTTAGTAGATGTCCATGCCGAAGCAACAGCTGAAAAGCTTGGTCTAGGATATTCTCTTGATGGTAAAGTGTCTGCATTGGTAGGAACTCATACGCATGTGCAAACGAATGATGCTCGTATCTTACCAGGTGGAACTGCTTATATTACAGATCTTGGAATGGGCGGATCACTCAATTCTATGATAGGCGTCAAAAAAGAAGCTCCTATTGCTAATTTTGTAACACAAATGCCGGTTCGGCACGAGGTAGATACTGAGCCTCCTTATGTGTTGAGCGCGGTAGTAATTGAGGTTAACACTGACACAGGAAAAGCGCTTACCATAAAAACTATTTATGAAATTGATACACAAGGATTAGGGATTTAAGAATGAATTTTAAACAATACGGTATTGCTCCGGTTCTTTTTTTACATGCAATTTTTCCACTTATTTTTAGCATTGGCAAAGTAGGAATGTTGTATGCACCATTTTGCTTTTTTATTGCTTTGCGTGCATTAAGTTGTGGTCTTTTTTCTATGAGTGTGTATTTACTTACAGTTAAAGAGAGAAAACCGGTAGAGAAGAAAGACAGAGCGCTGCTTGTGCTTGCCGGTCTGTTTGGAATTTATCTTACTTTTATTCCTGAGTTTTGGGCGCTACAGTATTTGTCTGTAGGTAAAGTTGCCTTTATTTTTGTACTGGCACCTTTTTTTACTGCTCTTTTTTCCCGACTGCATGGGTTAGAAACGTTCAGTTATAAAAAGATCTTAGGGCTTATGATTGGATTTCTTGGATTCCTTCCAATCCTTATGAATAAAACGGGCGCAGAGCTAAGCTTTAAGTCTTTTTTTAGTTTTGACTTGCCCGAAGTAGCTTTAATCTTTGCGGTAGGCTGCTATGCATACAGTTGGGTCATCATCAAGCGTCTAACAAAACAATCTAATTATTCCCCGTGGTTTGTTAGTGGTTTTTCTATGCTAGAAGGTGGATTTGCTGCGCTTTTAACATCATTCTTTTATGATGGTTGGTATACGGGTGTTTCTCCGGTAACCGAGTGGGCTCCACTATTATTCTATGTTTTCTTGCTAATGAGTGTAGCGATCACTGTATTTGTTCTTTATATCTACTTACTGAAAGAATACTCGGCAACCCTTATTTCATTCTTTGGATTCACTCGATCATTCTTTGGAGCTTTTTACGGATGGCTCTTCTTGGGTGAGGTGGTTCCTTGGATTTTTTATCCTTCGGTCTTAGTTGTTTCAGTTGGTTTATACTTATTCTACCAAGAAGAGTTGTCGCTAGAAGGGTAAAAGAACTCTTTTCTTTAAAATATCTTGACGGTAGCATGTTTTTCCTCACAGAATTAATAGATAAATTTAAATTATTAATCAGAGGGTGCAATGGATATTTTTCAGCTAGGTGTTATTCCTGTTTTCGCTTTAATATATGGCTATGAGTGGTTAGGGGTACCAATTTCCTGGGCATTGATACCTTCTGTGGGTGTAGTTTTAATCGGTTTATATTTATTCTATCAAGATGAATTACATGCGGGGAAGGGGAAACAGTGAATCTAAAAAGATTTGGTATAACTCCACTGATTCTTTTATATATGGTGTTTCCGTTAATGTTTAGTCTTAGCAAAATGGCTATGAACTATACTCCCCCAACAACTTTTATTGCCCTTAGAATGATATCTGCAGGCCTTGTTCTTCTTGTGTGTTTTCTATTGCAACATAAAGAGCGCTATACCATTATTTGGGAAGATGCGCGTCTGTTTTTTAAAGCGAGTCTCTTTGGTATTTATTTAACATATGTCCCTGAACTTTGGGCTTTGCAATATTTGTCTGTAGCTAAAAGCGCTTTTCTTTTTGTGTTGGCACCATTTTTTACTGCACTCTTTGCACATTTATATGAAAAAGAATCGTTTTCTTTTAAAAAGATAATAGGTTTGATTGTAGGTCTGATTGGTTTTATTCCTATGTTGATTGCAACCACGGGCCAAGAAGAAACTTTTAAAAGTTTTTTTAGTCTTAACTTGCCAGAAGTTATTACTATTTTATCTGTTGCTTTTTATGCCTATAGTTGGATCCCCATCAAACAATTAATGAACGAAAAAAAATATTCTCCTTGGTTGATCAATGGAATAACTATGTTAGGTGGCGGATTGGGTGCTGCAGCAACTTCTTTTTTTTGTGATGGATGGTATAAGGGAGTCTGTCCTATCACTGATTGGAAAGCTGTATCCTTCTATGTACTTTTAACACTTTTTGTTGGCGTTTTTTGTTATATTCTCTATACTTACCTTTTAAAAAGTTTTTCTACGACATTAGTTTCGTTTTTTTGCTTTACAGAACCGTTTTTTGCAGCTTTTTATGGCTGGTTTTTTTTAGGTGAAAAGGTTTCTTATTGGTTCTTTATTTCTATTTTTATTGTATCAATAGGGTTGTATATTTTTTATCAAGAAGAGTTACAAATAGGGTGAATCATGCTTTCTATTGTATTTTTTTACGCAGTCATGGCTGGTGTTTTTACGGTTGGTAAACAGGTAGTACTTTATGCCTATCCCTTTTTTTTAACCGCATTGCGTCTTCCTGCTGGAGGATGTGTATTTTTAGCCTTTGCATATTTTTGGCAAAAGCACCCATTTAAAATAACAAAACCAATTGCTCTTTTACTCCTAGGTTACGGGGTAGGGACTGTCTTTATGGATTCAGGCCGATTCTTTGCCTTACAAACATTACCTGCAGCAAATACAGCATTAATAACTTCTCTTGCACCATTTGTAGCCGCACTTTTCTCTTACCTATTTCTAGGTGAACATATAACATACAGAAAAATTATCATTTTGGGCGTTGGATTTATGGGTATGCTTCCATTGTTTATTGCTCGTGCAGATACATCTCTTGGGGGCATGAACACTAATGATTTGATGTTTGCTTATGGTTCTGCTTTTTGTTCAATGCTTGGTTTTGTATTGATAGGTTTATTTGTAAAACTTCTAACAACCCGTTATAAAATGCCACTTTTTATGGCTTTGGGATGGGGAATGTTGTTAGGTGGTTTAATAGGTTTAGTATGCTCTTTACTGTTTGACCCATGGAATCCAGTACCCTTTATCAACGCATCAAAAGCATGGCCTATTGTAGTGTACTTATTCTTTACTCATAATTTACTTGCTTATCCCTTGTATGGTTATTTGCTTGAACATTATCCGTTAACATTAATTGCGTTCGCTCAACTACTTACTCCACTTTTTACTGCAATTTTACGATTAATTTTGTTTCATGAACCGATTTCATTACCATTCATGATTTCATTTACTATTTTGGGTGGCGCGCTTTATCTTTTCTACAAAGAAGAAGAAAAAGAAGGGTTGATCACATAAAAACAACAAGGGAATTGAATGTATAAGTACTTGTTTGTGTTGTTCTTAATTCCACTGAATATTCTTACGATGGATGATAGTACCCCTGAGTCGCAAAATGAGATCGAGCAGACTGTGCCTTTTCGTAAAAACAGCATTGCGATAAGGAAACGAAGAGAAGAAAAGGATGCAGAAGATAAAGAATTTCGAAAAAAATGTAATGCTTCAGGGCTAACATCTATGCTAACCTTAGAAGCTTTAAAAAAGCATGTGGGGCAAAGTCAGAATGATAATGACAACACATTTAACCCATCGATAAAAACTCCTCAAAAACGCGGTGTTTCTTGTGAAGAGGTTGAGCAAACCAAAAATAAATACCTTTTTTGCTGTGTATTGATTTAATTCTTAATTCTCATTAGTAAAAATCTGACAGGTATTGTTTTTTCTTGTAGTATTGCAATGATATTGATTTTGAAAACCTCTCTAAGAAAGGGCATACGTTGTTAGCAATACTTTTGTTGTACGCGTTGTTTGGTACTACGTTTATTTTGGGGAAAGAAGCTGTTTCGATTGTCCCCCCAATTTTCTTCATTGGTGTTAGGATGATGCTTGCAAGTATTATTCTTCTAGGGTTCATTAAACTCTGGCAACGCGAATCTTTAGCTGTTAAACGTAAAGATGTTCCATGGTTTGTAGGAATTGTGCTCTTTCATATTTACATTGCCTATGTTTTTGAATTTGTAGGAATGCAGTACCTGACAGGAGGAAAAGCTTGTTTAATGTATAATCTGTCACCTTTTATTACTGCTTTATTTTCGTACATTTTCTTTAGTGAAGTTATGACACTCAGAAAATGGATAGGTTTAGCTATTGGATTTCTAGCTTTTATCCCAAGCTTAATTTTTCAGACTTCAGCGCAAGAAGCTAGTGCTGGTGGATTTGGATTTATCTCTTGGGGAGAACTGTTGTTGATCATCTCAGTAGTTTCTGCTTCTGCAGGTTGGATTTTTATGAGAAAGCTTACTCGTGAGCTTGGGTATTCATACTTCTTTGTGAATACAGTGGGAATGCTTGGAGGGGGTATTTTAGCGTTGGCAACCTCTTATCCGCTTGAAGTGTGGCCTTCTTGTAATAGTTTAATAACCAATTGGCCATTTTTGTATACACTTTTTGGTCTCATTTTGATTGGAAATATTATTTGCTTTAATTTATACGGTTATCTTTTGGCTAGTTATTCCGCAACCATATTATCATTTTTTGGTTTTGTAACACCACTTTTTGCGGCCCTTTTTGGTTGGCTGTGGTTGGGAGAGACTGTTCATTGGACATTTTATGTGACGGTTGCATTGGTTACATTTGGTCTTTATGAATTTTATCAAGAAGAACTTAAGCAAGGGTATATTCTTAAATAAGTTGTATACACTAAAAAATTACAAAGGGACCCTCTAAAGGCCCTTTTGTTTTGTGCAAATAAACTTGTTTCAATAAAAACGTTTTGCTTTAGGATTTACTTTTTCTAGATAAGGCTTACTGGGGTCTTGATGGAGTTTGCATTGAATGCGAACTTAAAATAAAGAAATTATTAGTAGCCTTACTGTTGGAACATAATGTTAGACAGATGAGTAATTAACTATCTATGTAATCGGTATATTTGTTAGATTTACCTTTGCATTTCTCAACAGGGTATTTTTGAGCAGCGCGTTTTAGTTTAGACAAGAATGCCTGCTCAAGATCTATTCCGGTTGCATTACAAAAAGAGAGTATGCCTAGTAATACATCAGCAATTTCGTCTTTTACATCTTGTTCTTTGTCTTTAAAGACTTTTTGATCGTCTTTAGGATTACACCATAAAAATAGTTCCATTAGTTCTGCTGCTTCAATAGAAATGTTCATGGCTAAATTTTTAGGAGTGTGGAATTGTTCCCAGTCTCGTTCTTGAACAAATTTTTTAGCTTTTTCTTTAAGTTCTTTTAAAGAGAGGCCTTTACTCATGTTTTTGTTTCTTTCTTTTTTACAAATAAGCCCAAACTACGTATAATGATAGCAAATTGTTTGGATTTACTCAAAGAGATGCATTATGAGCGCAAAGCTACCAGATATTAAAACTAAATTTCCTGAATGGTATCAAGAAGTTGTACGTCAAGCTGAACTAGCAGATCAATCGCCAGTTCGTGGTTGTATTGTTATTCGACCATATGGTACAGCAATTTGGGAACACCTTACTTCTATCGTTGATGGAAAAATGAAATCATCTGGTTATCAAAACGCTTTGTTTCCAATGCTTCTTCCAGAATCTTTTCTAAAAAAAGAAGCCGATCACGTAGAAGGCTTTGCTCCAGAGCTTGCAGTGGTAACTCATGCAGGAGATAAAAAATTAGCTGAACCCTTAGTGGTTCGACCAACATCAGAAACCATGATTCACTCGATGTTTGCAAAGTGGATAAATTCATGGAGAGATCTTCCTTTGAAAATTAACCAGTGGGGAAGTGTAATGCGTTGGGAAATGCGACCAAGGGCTTTCTTGAGAACTTCTGAGTTTTATTGGCATGAAGGACATTCAGCGCACAATTCTCAAGAAGATGCTCAAAAAGAAGTAGATTCTATGGTAAAGCATTTTGAAGATATTGCGCGTAACTACCTTGCAATTCCTGTTGTAACAGGTAAAAAATCTAAGGGAGAAACATTCCCGGGCGCTGATGCTACCTATACTTACGAAGGTTTTATGCAAGATGCAAAAGCTCTTCAGATGGGTACATCTCATATGCTTTCTCAAAGTTTTTCTAAAGCATTTGAAATTCAGTATCAAAACAAAGAAGGCGATCTTGAAATGCCTTGGCTCACAAGTACTTGTGCTGCAACCACACGTTTGATCGGCGCAGTTATCATGAGCCATGGAGATGAGAAAGGTTTAATTCTACCTCCAAAGATAGCACCGATTCAAGCAGTTATTATTCCTATCTTCAGGAAAGACGAAGAGCGGGAAGCTGTTCTTGATGCTGCCTATAAAATTAAAAATGACCTTAAAGGTATTGTTCGCGTTCATATTGACTCTGATGAGCAGAAAAAACCTGGTAGCAAGTTCTTCCATTGGGAAATGAAAGGGGTGCCGCTACGTTTAGAAATTGGGCCTCGAGACTTAGAAAAAGAACATGCCATGGTGGCAGATCGATTGGGGTTAGCCAAAGAACCAGTTCTTTTTGCAGATATAACACGCGTATTGCCAGAAAAACTCGAAGCGTTTCAGAAAGCATTATATGATCGAGCAAAGGAGCGTTTAGACTCACAATGGGTTGTTAAAGAAAAACTTGAAGACATTGTGAAAGTTTCAGAATCTTCTGTTGTTCAAACAGGGTTCTGCGGATCTGACGAATGTGAAAAACTACTTAAACCCAAAAAGTTATCTATCCGATGTATTACGTCTGATAATACTTTAAGTAGTTGTTTTGGTTGTGACCAGAGCAATAGTGCTGATGTAGTAGTCGCGCGTTCGTATTAATATAAATTATTCTTGAGAGTAGAAAGTTTCCATAATATACATGTATAGCACAACAACGAGAGGAAGGTTTGCTATGGTCAAAGTAGGTGAGCATATTACGTTAGATATTGTTGGGACAACAAAAGAATACGATATTGCTTTTTACGAAAGATTGGTTCATGAAATTGCTAAAGAAGCAAAGGTAGAAGTTCTAAAGATTTCTAGTCATAAGTTTGAACCTCAAGGATCAACAACTTTAGCTTTATTAGCTGAAAGCCATATTAGCTTTCATACGTTTCCAGAGCATGGAGTTATAAGTTTTGATTTTTTTACTTGTGGAAAAGTTCATCCACGCATTGCAGAAGATATTATTAAAAAAGAAATTGAACATACTCGGATTGTAAAAAAAGAATTTGATAGAGATACGCAAGGTGCCAGCTGGTATTACAATGTAAATCCTTCTGGGATAATGATAATGATGGTAATGGCACTATTAACAAAAAAGCTTTTTGATACAGGATTACACAAAAGGATTTTTGGTTAAATTAGAATTTGGAATACCATTTTAGATGGGGTATATATCCCCAGTTGTGATTACCATTGAAATTTTGCTTCTGCTTAATATGAAACACTATAATTAATACTTTAAAATTAATCATAAGGACATCTACATGAAAAATAAATTATTACTCTCTTTATTGATGCCAATGTTACTTTGCAGCCAGAACTTGCATAAAACCTTCCTCTACCCCAGTTTGACTGGTTCTGAAGGTCTTGTTAAGCATTATGTTGTTGAAGAAGTTTTGAAAGATTTTACTTCAAAGATGGGCCAGCATGTTCAAATCTTTAAACTAAAGGAATTTGGAAAAGCTTTATTCATAGATGGTGATATACAAGTTTCCACTAAAGATGAGTACCTTTATAGTTCTACTTTTGTACGTTCAAGTTTAAAACTAAGTGAAGTAAAAGATAAAGTTGCTATTATTGGTGGCGGAGATGGCGGAGTTGCGCGAGAATGTCTTGCACAAGGGTGTGGTTCTATAGATTGGTATGATTTAGATAAAGAAGTTGTTGAAGTATCGAGTAAGTATTTAAGCACGATTGGAAACAGCGTTCTTGAAAGCGACAAGGTAAAAGGTATTTGGGGAGATGCTTTTGAGAATATTAAAGCAGTTACCGATAATACTTATGATAAAATATTTATAGATCTTACAGATGATCAGTTTTGTGTTGATTTAACAATAAAAAATATAGATGAATTAAAAAGAATTCTTAAACCAGATGGTGTGGTAACAGTTCAAGCAAGCAGTAAAGATACCAATCCTACACAAGTAGAAATGTGGACAAAGGCCTTTCATAAAGCATTTGGAAATACAAGCTTAGATGAAGTGTATATCCCAAGTTTTGACTGTGCTTGGAATTTTTTATCTTCCACCTATACTCAATAATAAAATCTTCATAAGGGACAGAAGAATGCTATGTAGGGTGCTATTGATAGTAGGTTTTTTAATGGTTCCAAAAGAAATCTATAGAATTTACTGCTGAGGAAGAAGCGAAGTTGAGTAGCTCAAGTGACGAAGAGTTAACTGGTGCAGAGTAAAATGGGATGGTAGCATAAGATAAAAAGGGTAAGTCGTGAAGAATCAGGATTATGCAACAAAATTTGAAAGCTATTTGTTAACAGAGAAGCGTGTAGCAAAAAATACATTTGATGCTTACAGAAGAGATCTAGAGCAATTCTTCACGTTTTTAACAGAAAAAAAACTTCTCATTAAAAAAGTAGCATTAAAAGACCTCAAGTCGTATTTAGGTTATTTGAATAAAGAAGGAATTGGTGCACGAAGTGCTGCAAGGAAGATATCAACACTTAAAGCATTCTACCTTTATTTATCGGAACACTACGAGTTGAAAAACATTGCTATAGAGCTTACTACACCACGACTAGACAAAAAACTTCCAAAACACCTAAAAGAAAAAGAAGTAGAGAATCTTTTAGCAGCTGCGAAAGATGATGATTCTAATAACGGTGTCCGCAATTGTACCATGCTCTATTTACTCTATGTAACAGGTATGCGGATTAGCGAATTGGTTAATTTAACTGTTTCCAGTATCGATTTTTCTTCTGGGTTTGTAACTGTTCCAGGAAAAGGTGGAAAAGAACGTATGGTGCCACTTCCACATCATATGTCTGAATTAATTAAGAGTTATCTAAAAACAATCTACCCTAATCTCTTAACGAAAAAAAACACTACCTTAAAAACTGATTATCTATTTCCTACATTCTACGGAGGAAAACTTAAACCAATGTCTCGGCAAATGTTTTGGATTTATCTAAAGTCAGTCGCAGAACAGGCGGGTATTAGTACAGAGCTTTCTCCCCACAAATTACGTCATTCGCTGGCTACACATTTATTGAAAAAGGGTGCAAATCTACGGTCGCTTCAAATGCTGTTAGGGCACGAACAGTTAACTACGGTTCAAATTTATACCCATGTTGAAACGGAACATTTACGAAAAATATATGATAAGAAGCATCCTCGATCATGAAAAAACATTTTTTACTTTTTTTGTTCTGTGGTTCATTGTCGGCAGCTACGTTAAAAATACCTGATTTCTCTCCTAAGAATATTGAGGGGATACAAAATTATTTAAAAGTACATCCTGGAGATCTCACGATTAAGATTGAGGGACCAAAAACTATTTTTCAAACGATAGTTGGATATAGCGAAGTAATACTGGGAAAAGCAGACTCAACTGCTGGAACAATGAACGATCTAGGGCTATTAAAGCCTATTTTAAAAACGATAGTTGGGGGAACCGCTGCATCATATGGAGCTGGTTTTTATTTAATTTATCGTGCTTATAAATTGTTGCGTGTAGTTGGATCATGGACGTTTGCAGCTAGCAAGCAAAATGAAGAAGAAATGGTACTCTATATTCGCAAAACACAAACAAAAAAACTACAAAAAAAGTCTTTGCAAGAAATCAAAGAAGAAAAAGATACTTTGGCACAGTATTTAAAATTACATACATACTTATGTCGATGGAAAATTCGCAGATTATTCTTGTATGATCGAGCCACACACAGATCTATTGTAGAAAGTTATCAACGATTATGTTCAGTAGAAAGTAAGTTGTGCAAAAAGGAGAAATGATTTTTTGCAAAACAAGAGTAACTGTATTATAGTTTTTAATTAAAATAACGTGTGTATCATACTATAAGGTCTATAAGATGGCAGAAAAATTTGTAGTCGAACAGAAGCCGTTGCTTTCTATTCTTTCTTCAATGCAGCCCATTTGTTCAAAGCGTACAACACTTGATGCTACAACCAGCATTTTCTTTAGTGTTGGGCCCAAAGAGCTTGTGTTAAAGAGTACTGATCTTGAAGTGAGCTTGCAATCAAGCTACGGACTTAAAGAGTGTACCCTGCGTGAAACAAAGTTGTTTCTAGTGAGCGGAAAGCGTCTGTTTGATATTGTAAAAGAATTAGAAAACGATATTACTTTTACTATTACTAAGAGCCAACTTGCCCTTACTTCTGGTACAGTACATCTGGCTCTTAATATTAAAGATGCGCAAGAGTTTCCTCCATTTCCAGAACGTATTGAAAATCTTATGCAGATGGAAGCGGCTTTTGTGTTAACGTTGCTAGACAAAGTAGCGTTCTTAATTCCACAAAACAATGCGAATCCTGCATTGAACGGTCTCTATTTTGAGTTAACTAAAGAGTGTTTAACGCTAACAACCACCGATGGTCACTGCTTAGCGCAAATAAAAACACCTAAGTATAAACTAGAAAAACCACAAAGCTGGTTGTTGCCTCGTAGAGCTATCTTAGAATTGAAGAAAATTCTTGAAGGTTCTACAGAAGAACATGTTTTCTTGGGTACCTGTGGTAACCAATTAGTATTCTCTGGTGAGTCATTCAATTTCTTTACCAAATTGCTTTCAACAAAATTTCCTGAATACAAAACTATTCTTAACAGAAACGGCTTTGTTCCTGCGCAAATCGACAGAAGCAGTTTGGTAAAAACATTACGTCGTTCTGCATGTTTACTTTCCGGTCAGTTTATTGCAACTGAATTTGGATTTAAACCAGATAATGTAGATGTGTCTATGACCAATAAAGAAGTAGGTAACCTCAATGAGAAGATTACATTGGGAGAATTTACTGGGGATGCACTTGACCTGCGTTTCTATGCTCCTTATTTGTTAAGTGGCTTACATGCATTTTCAGATGAAAAGCTTACCTTCTATTTAAGCAATGCAGCAAAACCTATAATTTTTGAAACTGAAGAAAAAGAAAAATTCAATCTTACCTATTTGGTGATGCCGGTTTCTGCTAACGCAAATCGATGACGGTTTGTATACAGCGCTTACAGGTTAAGAATTTTAGATGTTTCCCTTCTCAGACAATAAACCTTGATGCTCCAGTTGTTGTTATTCAAGGAGCTAACGGGTCGGGGAAAACATCTCTTTTAGAAGCGCTTCATTATGCCTGTTATCTTAAATCTTTTAGAACCCATATTCCTCGCGATCTTATTGCATTTGAAGAAAACAATTTTTTTATCAATGCAATATGTCGTGATCATTCTATTACGGTAGGCGCAAGCAGAGGGAAAAAGCAGGTAAAGGTCGATCAAAAAACGATAACATCTTACAAGCAATTGCGAGAATATTATCGCGTGATAACTGTTACTGAAGATGATCTTGCCCTGGTAAAAGGGAGCCCTGATAAAAGGCGATCATTCCTAGACTATGCATTGTTATTGTTAGAGTCCTCTGTTTCTAACGTTTATAGACAATATAAGCAAGTACTTGAACAAAGAAATGCTTTACTACAACGCCCACATCATTCTCGAGAGGAATTTCTAATTTGGACACGCAAAACCTGGGAGCTTTCGATCGAGATTCAGAGACATAGAGAAAATTATCTATCAGGGTTGGTACAAGAAGTACAAGTACTTTGTGATAAATATTGGCCAGATAAGGCATATGGTCTAGAGTACTCGAGAAGAGAAATAGTGGCAGGGGAAAAGTTTGAGGCCTTTATAGAACGAAATGATGCATTGTTTGAGAAAGAGAGACGCTACGGACGATCGCTTTTTGGGGCTCACCTAGATGATATAAGTATTCTCTTAAACAAGAAAAAAGCACGCCTTTTCTCTTCTCGAGGGCAGCAAAAACTTATTGTCTTGCTTCTTAAAATTGCTCAGGTTCGTCACCTTATAGACCTGCATGGCACAGATCACACTCTTTTCCTTATTGATGACTTTATGACCGATTTTGACAACCAAGTATTAAAGACTTTAATGTCGGCTAGCTTAGAATTGAAAGTACAGGTTATCTTTGCCTCTCCTATTCAAGAAGGCCCTGAGGTTATCTTTTTAGACAAACATGCCATTTCGAGCTTAAAAGTTTCTATATGAAACAAATCCTTTAGTTTAGCGGGTTATTTTAGTAGCCACTCATTTGACAATAGTAAACTTATTGATTACAGTATGAAGGGAGTTATGCGAAAGAGTGGCTTAAATAGGCTTCTCTCTTAAATATTTAAATTTGACATTTTTATGTTTTTTCAGCAAGCTTAACTCATGTGTTTTTTGTCTCAAAGATAAAAGGCACTCTTTTAATAAGGCTTCATTACTACTCTCCTTTTTTCCATCGCATTGATTTCGGTCAATGCGGTGGAATTTTTTTGCTTATAAATGAGTAATACTGTTGCGCGAAATATAGTGTTTTCTTTATGTTCATGATAGCTTAATGTCATTATATTTAGAGGAAACATTAATGAGAAGTGCACGCGCCTTTCTATTTATTTTTATAGTCTTTTCTTCATGTGATGCGTTTGTTACTCGTAGAGATACGCGTCATGTAACGATAGAGTTTAATCAACAACCAAAAGATAACAAACAACGTTTAGATTGGGTAGAGGGAGTTAAGAATGCAATTAATAGTGTTAATGTAACACTTAGAAGAGATGGATTTCTAATTCCAGAAACTCACCCACTCTCAGTTCAATCATCAGATGGGTGGTGGTCAAAAATTTCAAAATACTGTGCTAACTTATACTATGAAGTCTTTTTTCATCAAAAAGCGATTTCTTATCCCGGTGAACTCAATAGAGCCTTTATTGTAAGAAGAAACGATGAGCTAGGAAGTTTTTCTGTTTATATTCCTGACGGTATTCCGGAAAAACTCTTTCTTGAGGTGCTTAGAAAAATGATAGCACAGCATGGTATTGAAGCTTCTATTGAACCAGATCAGCATGTTATACTTTCTCATATACAGTATGTAGACACTGATCAAGGTTATCCTAACTTTCAAGGAACATTCTTTGGTTTGGAAGAATTGCAAAAATTCAAAAAAGATTCTGATGTTAGATCTTTAAAAAAAGCTGATAGAAAACTCCTTGAAAAACGGGAACATAAATTGATGAACTCTGAAGTCGTTCAAAAATCACTTTTAGAAGGCGATTTTTTTGAAACAGGTAAAGAACGGTTAGAGATCGAAAGAAAAAAGCGTATAGCTCCTTATTTGTTTTGGTGGCAAAGTATTCCTACAACTGGATTAAGGCTCGAAGAGCCTTTCTGGCCACTTCCTTATCCTTTTTTACCGCATGCTTTTCCATTATGGCAAATGGCTCCAAATATGGGGAAGGGAATAAAAGTTTTTATTGTTGATACCGGTATGGCAGCCTTTGATGTCATTGGTAAGCCAGAATATAAATGTAATCAAGACTTGCAAATGCAGGCGAATTTTAAAAATGTAAATTATAATTTAGTTTCTTCGCAGCATAGTTTGCTTGATAGAACAGAACAACTTGCTCAGCTGCTCGAGGTTTACACTGATAAAGATAAAAGAAATCTTACTTCTATAAAGAAAAAATTACCTTCTCTAATAACTCATTATGTTTCAAAATATAAAAATGATAAAGAGGAAGCTATAGAACCTATCAGGAACTATCTACTCAAGAATGGAAGACCGGAATACATTGATACTAAAACAAATAAGCTTTCTAGTGCAGGTAACGCTGCCTTAAATGATATTGTGCATGGAAATGTAGGAATACATCCTCATACAAAAGAAGAACCCGATTACACGCTCGTTACGCTCGGTGCTCCTAACAGTCAAGAAAAAGCGATTCTTGAATTTATGCCTTTAGCTGTTATGCATAAGAAGCCCTTTAATCTGTTTGCATCTTCTTCCAAGCATCTTGATAGTCGATGGATTACTAAGCACACAACAGGGCATGGAACTCACACGGCTGGTATTATTGGAGGATCATTAAAACCAGCTATTGATGAACCTCTTACTTCTGATTCTGTTATAGATCTTCTAGATAAAGATTCTGGGATTTGTGGAATAGCACCAAAGTGTGATCTTGTAATGATTAAAGCATTTAAAAGCTCTGGTTTTGCAACAAATCGTTCCATTGTTACTCAAGCAGTTAAAAAAGCCCAAGAACAAGGTGCGCATATTCTTAACTTAAGCCTTAAAATAGATGATCATATTGATACAGCCGAATTTGAATCAAAGAGCTTACAGCAAACGTTAAGTGACATCCCATATGTTGCTGCAGCTTCAGGAAATGCGCAAAGAAATAATATGGGTGTATATCAATCAGATAGAGAAGGGTACCCTGCGCGATTTCCAAATATAGCATTTGATACTGGTGCATTTGTTCTTTATAAAAATGAGAATGGTGACTATCACTGTCACATCCCTGCATTTTCTCAACATCAAGTAGGAGTAGGGCCTAAGTTTGTAGCTCCAGGACAAAATATTTTGAGTTGTGGGCTTATACCGAACCAACAAGAATCTTCTACGTACATGTTCTTACAAGGAACATCTACTGCAGCTCCTTTATTAAGTGGTTTCTGCGCTTTGTTAATAAGTGAATTTTCGGGTCTTTTTGAATCAAAAGAACGAGAAAGATTCCTTGCAATTTGTTATTCATCAGCTTTAAAAATGGAGAATTCAGATGACTGGAAAAAGAAAACACTTCTTGGTGTGCTTGATTTTAGAACAGTTCTTTTCAAATTACATGTATTAAGAAAACTTAAAAAAATCCTTACAGATAAAGAAGTTTTCTACACACCACACTCTAAAACTAAAAAAGCTGTAAAATTAAGTATAGAGAAAGACTTTGATAGAGTATGTAAAGGTATTCACATTATACTTTTTGGTATGGTGCATAGCTTTGCAAAAAAGCATAAATTTGACGAAAAAGATAACTTTGAAACAAACTTTATGGGATACTTTAATACTGCTCGCAAAATAGAACATAGTTTAAATCCCGATATCTTCACTTCTTTTGAAAAAGCTGTCTCTATAGTTGTGCATTCTGTGCTTTATGCTGCAAATAAAGACTCTCTTTCTCTAGATAATAGAAAACAGGTAGAGCAACATATTGATAATGACACCTTAAAAAATCTTAAAATTCTTTTTTCTCAAGAAAAAGTTGATATGCTAGATCATACTTCTGGTAGTGCAAGAAGAAGAATAAAAGGTGCATCTCGAGGCACAAAATTAAAGTAGGGTTGTATGTATGCTTAATTTAAAAAAAGGTGTCGTGTGGGGCATACTTCTTTGTACTGTACAGACAGTCGCTTTTCAGGAATTTCTTTATCCTGTTGGTATCATTAAACATGAAGGTAAACACAAGGTATGTGTTTTATACCAAAAAAACTCTCACCTAGAGTTATGGTTTTGGGACCCTGAATCTCTTGAGGCCATAAAAGGACTCCTTTCTTCCTATACTCCCGGTGGCATTAGGGTTTTGCCTAGCAAAACAGCGATTAGTTTTATTGATAATGATTTTATACGTATTAAAGTTCTTGCTAAACGTTCTCCCGGAACTCTCGATTTGCCCTATGGCCCTTACGATTTAAGCACTATTGAATGGATCGACGATCAATCATTTTATTTTTGCGCACGAGCTGGAGAGCATCTTAATTTATTTCATGCTACCAGAGAAGGGGAGCTCTCTTACCTTACAAGATCAACTAATACTCATTATAGTTATCCTCAAAAAATAGAAGGAACGCTCTTTTATTTGGCTAAAACAGATAAGGGTGAAACAACCCTTGAGCAAGCAGAATATCCCATTAAAAACTTGCCTTCTCGAACGTGGGGTCAAGAACAGAATTTTAAAGAACAGCTTAAAAAACTTTTTGATGAAGAAAACGATACTTTTACCCAAACCTATTTAAATCCTGTCACCCAGAAAAAACTCTATACTTGGGCAGATCCAGAAAGAGAATTGGCGTTTCTTTTTATGAAGAATGCTAATAAAGGTTACTTTTTAACACATCCTGCTACCATAGGCCGTAGTGACAATCATATGACTTTTGAGTGTTATACCTTTGTATGTGACTCTGAGGTTGTACCCAAAAGACTCTTTTCATTTGATATACCATTATATTTATTGATGCCCAAACACAATCAACCGGAGCGTCTTTATGAATCTATTCTTCCATTGTTGCCTATGTACTACAAAGATGCCGTATATTATACCCATGATTCTGGAACAGGATTGAAACTTTATAAATACAATGAAGTTGAAGACAAAAGTGAGATGGTAACTTACTCAGAAAATGCTCATCATTTTGCACCACTTTGTTATGGGAACAAAATCTATTACGGAGGAACTGTTTCTTATGGTGACGGCTTGTCTCACACATCTCCAGAAATATGGATGAATGAAAATGGAGACCACAAATTTGCATTTCCGATTTTATAAAAAATCTTCAAAATTTATCTTTTAATTTAATATTTGAAGGATTTTATTTTTTAACATAATCATCATTATCAGTTTTCGTATAAGCTCCGCTATTGCTGATATGTCAGTATAACAATCGGTATCATTGTATCAAGATGATAATTAAACAGTTGTTGTTCAAATGAGTAAATCCATGGCATTTTCACTAGTCCTGGTGTTGCTTCAATCCATAAGAAGTCATAATAAAAATGCTCTATAAAGAACGTTTCTACCCCTTCTTGATTTATGGGTTGATCAAGTATCGGTAGAATGTTTTGAGCCGGTAAACAAAGAGCCGATTGGTCAGCTGTTAAGAACCCAATTTCTTGATGCCACTGGAGTGCTTCTAATTGTTCCAAAATCAATTGCCGACCGCTTTTAAGATTCGGTACAGTTAATGTATGTACGCCTGGGGTTATGAAGATGGTCTGTAGATAAAGAATGTCCGCTTCGGTGTATGGAGTTAAAATTCTTCTTGAATCCCCCTCAGCTCCAATGATGGTCTGTTCGTACTCGTGTATTACTCGATTGTTCATTTTGAGCCTCCCTCCGCTCAAAATTGTTTGTCGATAGTTTCAATGAACGCTTCCTTTTTTCCATCGTTTTTTAGTGTAAATCCAATCGTTGGATTATTACAAGAGTTTCCAGTCACTTTAACATATGATATGGATTTTTTTGTTGCCAAACCCCACAAAGAGTAATAGCCAAAGCATCTGTAACATCGTCTCTTTGAGGCGATTTAAGTCTTGGCAACAATTGGTATATAACACGTGCAACTTGTTCCTTGCTAGCTCCACCCGATCCTGTAACAGCAGATTTAACTTGGCGTGGTGCAAATTCATGGAGCTCAAGTTGATGTTTATGAGTAAGTAGGTAAAGAATACCTCTTAAATACCCTAACTTCATAAAATTCTGTGCGTTTTTGCCCAAGAACGGTGTTTCTATAGCAAGATGGGTTACAGAGTGTTCTTGCACCTTTTTATCGAAAAATTCATGAAAAAGACCTGTTCGTTCAATAAGGCTTTTTTTTGGAGGTAACCGTAAAAAGCCATAATCGAGAATACCTACTTGGGTACCGTCTTTTTTAGCTACTCCAAACCCGGCAAACCTAAATCCGGGGTCTACTCCAAGCAAAACCACTTCTCTCCCCTCTCCTTATGGGTTCTAAAATCTTAAGTGATGAACATAATAAACAGGAATATTTCGTAAAACAAGAACAGTTTTATCAAGGTGGCTCTCTTTAAACTTATTTACTAGCTCATATTGTTTTTTAAATTGTGAACGCTTTTCAGAATCCATAAATATTCTTGAAAGAGTGGAGCTTCCAGCACCTTCTACATAAGATATTCGACCACCTGGAACAATCCATTTTTCATAAGATTGTATAACCTTTCCAGTAATTTCTGGAGGTAATAAATTAAAAGGCAGTGTTGAAATAATTACGTCATATTGTTGAGTTGGCTGCCATTGAGTAATATCCGTTTGGTGAATAGTTACGTAACCATTATCTTTAAACTCATTTTTAAGTGCCTGAGCAAATACCGCGTTAATTTCTATTGCATCAAGACTGTACTGTTTCCCTTTTAAATAACTGGTAATTTCTCTAGTGCATACACCTGTACCAGAGCCTACTTCTAGAATTCGTAAAGGTTCTTTACCAATATCTAAACAACTAACAATTTCTCTTGTTACATATTTTGAAGACGGTGCGCATGACCCAACAACTTTTGGATTAAAAACCCATTCTTTAACAAACGGCTTAAGCCCATCTCCACACATTTCATTTACGCCGTAACCTACAAGGGCTCCACAAGTAATGATCGCTGCAAAAAGAACTAAATTTATCTTTTTCCGATATAAATTTTTCATACGTATCCTTTAGAATGCATTTAGAATGATTCAGGGGCATCCTCAAACTTCATGATCTCTTTTAAGAAATGTAAGTTAACGATACCAGTGGGTCCGTTACGTTGTTTACCGACAATAAGCTCTGCGGCTGCTGGATTTTCGGTATCTGGATTGTAAACTATATCTCGATAGATAAACATAATTACGTCAGCATCTTGCTCAATCGCTCCAGATTCACGTAAGTCGGAAAGCATAGGACGTTTGTCCATACGACTATCAACACCACGGGAAAGCTGAGACAAAGCCAATATGGGAATCTCTAGTTCTTTAGCTAATGCTTTAAGTGCACGAGAGATTTCGGACACTTCTTGATGTCTATTTTCGTGTCGTCGACCACTATGTAATAGCTGCAAGTAATCGATAACAATAAGATCTACACCGTGCTGCGCTTTAAGTTTCCGAGCTTTTGCTCGAAGTGCCATAATATCTAGTCCCGCAGTATCATCGATAAACAATTTAGCTTCTGCTAAACGCGCAGCAACATTAGTTAATTCAACCCATTCATCCGAAGTGATAGTTGCATTCCTAATAGACTGATGAGCAATAGTAGATTCAGATGTTAGTAAACGAAGTGTTAATTGTTCGGCAGACATCTCCAAAGAAAACACACCAACAGAGAGGCCATTGGCAGCAGCATGTGCTGCAACATTAAGACCAATAATGGTTTTCCCCATCGAAGGTCTTCCTGCCAAAACAACCATATCACCTTTTTGTAATCCAGAAGTCATCTGGTCCAAAACGTTGTACCCCGTAGAAATTCCCGTAAGTCCAGCACTGTTGCTTTTGATGTCAGATAAATGCTGAAATGTTTTCTTTAACCAAATGTTTAACTGAACAAAGTTCTGTTCGGTTCTTCGATTAGAGATTTGAAAAATGGTTTTTTCGGCCGTATCTAAAATTCCACTAATTTCTTGATCTTCTTGGTTGTAACACGTGGTAATAATGTTGGTCGCTGAATTTATAAGCTCCCGCAGAACAGCTTTTTCTTTAATGATTTTACCGTGCTGTGTAACTAAACCAAGCGCAGGGATATTCTCTTGAAGACCTAATAAGTAGGCTACACCGCCTACTTTCTCAAGCGCTCCCTTCTTTTCTAATTCATTCTGGAGTGTGACTATATCAAGACGTTCGTTACGTTGCGAGAGTGTAACAATACCTTCATAAATTGCTTTATGAGAATGAATATAAAAATCATCTGGAGTAAGAACTTCTACCGCTTGAGCAACATTCTCATCATTAAGCAAAAGGGCCCCCAGAAGAGCTTTTTCTGCCTCTATGGCTGCAGGCAACTTTTTACCTAAAGCTCGTTCTGTAGTACCAGTATTTTTGAAGGAATTTTTCTGGGGTACACCCATCACATAGTGCTTTCTTAGTTATGCAGATTTTTTTTCAGGAACAATCTTAAGCGTAAAGGTAGACTCTAATTTTGAAGTTAGTTTAACACCAACTGCAAATTCACCTTTTTCTTTAATGTTCTTTTTAAATTTTACCTGGCTTTTAGAGATGGTCACTCCCTCTTTGGCTAATAGATCAACAACCTCTGATGGACTAATTGAACCATAAAGCTTACCGTCATCATGCATTTTACGCTCTAAAGAAAGCTTAAGACTCTTAATCTTTTCTCCCAACATTGATGTTTGAGAAGAAATAACTTCTTTTCTGTGCTCAACGGTTTTTGTTCGAGCGGCATAAAAGGCTTCGTTTTGAGGAGTAATCTTTACCGCCATCTTTTTAGGAATTAAAAAGTTTTGAGCGTAACCTTCTTTTACTTTAAGAACTTCTCCAGCCATACCTACATTTTCTACATTTTTTAATAAATATACTTTCATGCATATCCTTTGATAGTTATTGGTTTCCCTCCTAAATTTAATTCAGTATAAAGGAAAAGAACGAACTTGAAAAATGTAAGATCTTATTTTTTATATTATGGAGCGAGCTTTTAACTGAGCGAATCATTTCTAACTATAATAATATTAATCCAAAAGAAAAACCCAACGGAAAGAATTCCGTTGGGTTAGGGTATCTTAATTTTTGTTAAGACTTACTTCCAAAAGCGTCTAATTTTTTCCGCTTGTTGGTTTTCTCCATTTCCCCTTGTTTCTTCTTTGACTTTTACTGGAACTTTTTCAGCTCCGGTCATCCAGTTTCGTAACTTTTCTAATTGTCGTTCTATAAAATTCATGCTGCCTCCTGTCATTATGAAAAGTTTGCCTACCCTTGAGCTCAATTTAACTCCATTACTACTTAAACATAATTATACTATTTGAAATATTAAAAAGCAAGAGCTTGGAATTTTTATTTTTTTATATTGAGCTTATTTAACCTTAAACTACTTAAGCTTAATCCTCGGTTAAAAAATTAAAAATTGCTCCGCCAGGAGCAATAAAAGAGCGCTGTATTCTTTTCAAGAGCATTCATTTGAGCTAAAAGGTTCATAAGTTCAGGAAAATACGATAAAGAGAAATAGCTGTCATTAACAAGAGCTATAGCTTGTTTACAACTAGGCATGAGCCAAAAAGTCTCAGAGCATACCATTGGAGTTATTGAAGGTAAAAATTCCGTTTTTAGTAACCGGGCACCTGTCGTGCCCGGCGTAAATGATTCCTTTGTTGATAAAAATAAAGAGTTTCCTTTTCTTAAAATCTGAGACGAATTTGTTTTTTCAAAAAAAGGAATCAAATGTGTTTTGTCATAATAAAAAATTATACGACCTTGATATATATTATAAAAGGTGTTTCGGAGTTTTCCATTGTTTCTTCGGTATGACCCTAAAATCAAGTGCTTGTTGTCCTTTAACGCATTGTCTGTCCACATTCTTATTGCGTACCTATGTTCATGTAGTGGCCATGGGAATACTGATTCGGGTAAAATAAGCACCCTCTTTTTAGGATATTTTTGAATTGTTTTAATTAAGGTGTGGCAAATTTCTTGCGCGCGCTCGTATGGCTTCTGCTCGTTCCAGCGGTGAGATATTCCAATACATTTTTTTTTCCAATCGCTTTGCTGTTCACTTGCTGGGACTGTAAAAAAGAGCGCTATAGTTAAAAAAATAGGCAAGAAAACATGTTCATATGCAATTAAAACTTGAATTGTAACAAGTCCTATTAGTAGCCCTATTTTTCCAATAAGTGGTAACAGGCCAAGATGGCCACCATAAGCAATGGGTACTATCGGCAACGCAAAAGGATATCCTTCGAGGTAACCAAAGAATGGCGTTAACACGGCATAGTTAATAAATATAAAAAAAAGTGATGTAACAACACACTGGACCGACAGAGATTGAATTCTTATGCTACAAAACCAAAACCCTGTGAATAATGCAAACCAACAAATAACAATACCGGGAGCAAAGAAACGAAACAACCCTTCTCCTTGCTCAATAGAGAGAAACCACACAGCCAAAAGCTGTAAGGTGTAAGTAATGAAGCCCCACGTAAAGCCATGAAAAAAAGTAAATTTTTTAAATCGAGCTACATAAAAAAGAGGAACTAAAAAAAGAAAAGTACTCCACCAGAAAAAAGGCATCCATAAAAAGGAGGCGGCATAAAGTGCCGCCGAAATTATTACGTATAACCAAATGTTCATGAAAAGTGGTTATTCTCCACCCTGCTGAGATTCATCGCCTTCATTGCTCTCTGGTTTGCCCTTAGAATCATCATTGTTGTCTCCACCACAACACCCGCCTTCTTCTCCATCAAAGTAAAATAAGAATTTTTTCAACATGACTCTCCTTCCCGTTAATAAAAAATTATTTAACTCTAGATTTTGAACGTAGCTCGACTTTACAGAGAATTCAAGCCTTTACTTAAGGTTAAATACCAAAAACTCCTTTGACTTTGAAAGACCCCCCCTTTAAACTGAACTCCTAAATTTAGAAAAAAACTGTAAAGGCCAATCATATGAAAAAAATAATACTACTACTTATTAGTCTTATCTCGATCGTTCCTAGTTCAGCATTAACGAATAATATACCTGGAGGAAACGCTCTGTTACCAATGCCATCCGAACAAGAGATGCAAGAAATCCAGAAATTTCTTGATACATTAAGTCCCGACGAACTTGATGAGTTGGCAAAAATTGGTGAAGAAATTATTCAAACTGCAGAAAAAGAAGGTCGTCCACTTTTTGGCCCAGCAGCAAACGCACAACCAATACAAAAAGCAAAACCTCAACCGGCAAAACCAATAACGACTGCTCATACAGTTAAACCTCAAGACCCTGTAAAGCCCAAAGAACGAACCCTTTCCTCTAAAGAAAAGGCACGCATTCAAGGGATACTTTCAGGATTAGTTGACGCAATTGCTTCTATTCGTCAAAAGGCAACAAGCGATGAGACTCTCATTCAGTTGCTTGCACCATTAAATACAACGCTCAACGATCTCACTTATTATTTGAACGTTGTAAACTACAGCAAACACTTAGTGCAGTTAACAAATAAAGAATTTGCTCCACTCAATAACAATCTAAGAAAACTTTATGAGCAAGTTGATGAGATAGACTCACAGCTTGATGTTCCAGAACTTGAAATGAGTAAAAAACAGTCTTCTGATGATTTAAAAAAACAACACCAAAAAATAAAAAAGGCTGCTCGAATATTAGATACATTTAGATCAATCATGGACAGTGGAATTAAACAAAAGCATGTACTTATGGATCTTGAGCGTCTTGTTAAAAAATACGAACCAGAAGCACTCAAAATCAAAAAAGAACAAGAAGAAAAAGAAAAAAAGGCAAGCACACAAAGCACCAGCTTACCAGTAACCAATGTTGCTCGAACCTATAGAGCTACTGATGGTAGTGCAACACGAGCAACACAAAACTATGCCAGACGCCCAGGAGCTTATGGAGGCTCATCAGGATACACTCCTCCTACAAGGTCGGGAACATCAAGAAATTTCGCTGGATCAAATGCTAAGCCTTCCAATTTTGGTACTGGCGCTAATGAAAAAACAACTCCTTCTGGGGCAAAAAAAGACAGTAACAATGCTTCAAACAAAAAGAAAGAGGCAACTGAGCCTGCAAACCCTCAAAAACCTACTGAAGTAGATAAGATTAATGCTTTAGAAGAAAAAATTAAAATGAAAATGGAAGTCATCAACCATACTACTGGTATCCACCAGGATAAACTTAACAGTTTCCTAGATGATTATTTACCAATGGCAGATCCGGTAATCGATCACATTAGTGAAGATTTCACCAATGTTGTGGAAACTATTTCATTTGAGCTTTATAGAATTAAGAAAGACGTTACCAATTGGGTTTCTAAAATCAACCAACAAGCAACCGGCCGAAATGAATACAACAAACACAGAAAACGGTTAAAAACCTATATGGAGAACAGCATGCGAGAAGTTTACACATTCCATAAGAAGGTGAAAAGCAATGCAGGATTACTTGCTCAAACATCACCTCGTGTAACAAGACACAAAGAAAGCATTAATCAACTGATTAAACATGTTGATGATATTAAGAAAGACTTAACTAAAGCACCCTAAGGTTAATAAGTAAGTAAAAAAAAAGACCGGTTTTAAAACTGGTCTTTTTTTTAGTCTTTATCGCAGTCTCTTCAAAAGAGACATTGTCGTTAGTTAATAGTACGCTCAACAACTTTTTTACAACGAGCACAAAGACCGTCTTCATCGCCTGAAGCTTCCCATTTCCAGCAACGTGGACATTTTGACCCCGACGCATGTTCAGCTTTAACTTTAAGACCTGATTCTGATTGTACGCAATCCGCAAACTCTTCAAAAGAATCTTCATCTAGATCTTCGTCTAAGTCTTCAATGTCTTCGTAGTCAACAATCTGACAATCAGAGGTAATAAAAAATTCTTTTAAAAACTCGTGCTTTGACTGCCCGGTTTTCTCAACTTCATCCAATATCTCCTTTAGCAAGCTCATATCGTCTTTTTTTGTGTTCATGACAATTGTCACCTTCGCTTCTAAAGAATGCTTAACAATCCCTTGTCGCCGCAATTTCTCTATCGCCTTAAGTACTGACGAACGTAAACTGCGCAACGCTTCCCACTGTTTTTCTTTTTTCTTGGCATACAGAATACCTTCTGCTTGACCACCCGTTTCAGTCATCTGAGGGATTCCTGCATCCGGTTTACCCTCTTTTGCTTGGTGCTCCCAAACAAATGGCACATCCCTGAAATCCTGCAGGTGAATCGACTCTTTTTTATCTGTTTGATAATGATCAGAAATCTGCTCAGCCGTAATCGACATTATAGGTGCAATAAGCTTAGTTAATACATCCAAGATATGCCAGCAAACAGTCTGCGCAGAGCGCCTATCAACCCCATCTGAAAGATCAGTATAAAGGCGATCTTTGATGATGTCCAGATAAAAAGAACTGAGTTCAACGGTGCAATAATCAGTTAAAGCGTGGAATACAGCCGTAATATTTTTCTCTTGATAGGCTTTGCGTATTTTTCGACTAAATAAGGCTAACTCATGAAGAGCATAACGATCGATCATCCGCATGCTTTTAAGCTCAACAGCATCTTTTTTGATATCAAAATCATAGAGATTAGAAAGTAAAAATCGAGCGGTATTTCTCACCTTACGATTAACCTCAGCAACATTATCGGTCAACATCTCCGAAGTTGCAATATCACCTTCTACATCAATAGAAGAGGCCCAGAGACGTAATCCATCAATCCCTATTTTTTGAGTAAATTCATCAGGCGATATAACATTACCCAACGATTTAGACATTTTACGCCCTTTAGAATCCACAGTATACCCATGGGTCGCAATAGACTTCATAGCTGGCTCAGCGTCTAACATTAAGCTTGTAAGGAGGGAACTTTGGAACCATCCTCGATGCTGATCAACACCTTCAAGATAAAGGTCTGCCGGATACTGCTGCCCACGGTTCTTAAGAACTGTAGCATGCGTTACCCCTGAATCGAACCATACATCAAGAATATCTTGCTCTTTTTTGAACTCTGTGCCCTGACATTCTGTACATTTTGTACCTACAGGAACTACCTTTTTAACATCAACATCAGCCCAATACTCAACACCCTCTTTTTCAATACCTTGAGCAACTGATTTTATTATTTCAGGTGAAGTATGCTCTTTGTCACACTCATTACAAATCACTGCCACAATGGGAGTTCCCCATACTCGCTGCCGAGACAAACACCACTCATATCTGTTTTCAACAGTAGATTTTAAATGGTTACGTGTTGATTTAGGTAAAAACTGAATTGATTCAATCTCTTTGAGCGCACGCTTTTGCAAATCTTTATGGCTTAATTCACAGAACCACTGCTTGGTTGCTCTGAACATAAGTCCGTTTTTACAACGCCAGCAATGTGGATAGGGATGCTTAATAGATGTTTTAAATAAAAGTTTATCTTTTTCAATAAGCTTTTTAAGAACCCAACCAAGAGCATCTTTAGTTGTCATACCTTCTAACTCTACCGGTTTAATGCCTTGGGTGTATTTACCGTCTGAACTAAGAGGAGAGAAAATTTCAAGACCGTACCGCACACCCATCTCATAATCTTCTGGACCGCACCCAGGCGCACTATGCACTACAGCTGTACCATCTTCTAACCCTACAAAGTTGTCCGCTAGAATTGGAGTCTGTTGCCCTTCAATAAAGGGATGCTCTGCCGTTGTACCCACCAAATCTTCTGCTTTGCAGGTTGCTAGCACTTTTTTATCTACTTCCATCTTAGCACAAAGCTTATCAGCCAATTTTGCACCAACAACGATTTGCTTGTCTTTAATCTCTAAAAGTTCGTAGTCTGCTTGAGGCTTTAGAAATAAAGCACGATTTAAAGGGATAGTCCATGGAGTAGTGGTCCACATTAACATGCTTACCGGCCTGTCTGTATTAAAAACTTTTTTAGCAGCTACTGGGTCTAATTTAAATTCTACAAACACCGATGGATCTTTACGATCTTGATATTCAATTTCTGCAGATGCAAGTACTGTTTGGCACGATGAACACCACGGCACTGTTTTATTTTTACGAGAAATGTAACCACCACCAACACAATCTGCAAAAGCACGAACAGTATTTGCTTCTTGTTTATAATCCATAGTTAAATACGGATTATCCCAATCCATAACCACGCCTAGATCTTTAAATTGTTCTTTTTGAATGTCAATCCAGTGGTGAGCGCTTTCTCTACATTTTTTACGTAATTCTTGAGAATTAGCTTCTGGGTTTTCTCTTGAAACTTTTAACTCAATAGGCAACCCATGGCAATCCCAACCTGGAGTAATGGGTACATGTTTACCGCTCATACGCTCTGATTTTGCAATAATATCTTTTAAAATTTTATTGTAAGCATGCCCTAAATGAATGTTACCATTGGCATACGGAGGTCCGTCATGGAGCATGTAACCAGATTTGCCTTTATTTTTTTCAGCCGCCTTGGCATAAATGTTTTCCTGCTTCCATCGATTAATAATTTTAGGATCTTCAACTTTTGCATTTCCACGAATAGGAAATTCGGTTGTTGGAAGATTAAGCGTGTCTTTAAAGCTTTTTTTGGCTTTTTCATCTTGAGCCATAGCCGGATCCTTAAAATTAAATATTAATCGATATTCACTACTCAATAAGCTTACAGTATACTCTTTTTGCACATTTTCTCAATTTAAACCCATGAAAGAAGCCATGAGACAAGCATTTAAAGGTAAAAAATTTGGCATTTGGGGATTTGGCAAAACTGGCCAAAGCACCCTTAGCTTTCTGAGCTCTCAAGGTGCAGAGTGTTTAATTATGGACAATAAACCTTTGGACGCATTTCAAGAAGAACTTATTAAAAGTCATAATGCTCAAGCGATAGGAGCAGAGTATTTACCCCAATTCATAGAAATGAACGACTTTATAATGCCAAGCCAAGGAATAGACCTACACCCCTACCTAGAACATCCCGATGCACAAAAATTTATTTCTGAAGTAGATCTATTTCAACAATTTGTAAAAATACCTGTTATTGCAATAACAGGATCTGCAGGAAAAACTACAACAGTTACAGTCCTTACTCAACTGTTGAATCTATTTGGAAAACGAGCAATTGCCGGGGGTAACATTGGCAAACCTATGCTCGATGTTCTAGCTGAACAAGATCAATACGACTACATTGTGTTAGAAGTTTCGAGCACACAACTTGAACACTCCAAACAATTTGCACCTCACATTGCTGCTATTTTAAATATCTTCCCTAACCATTTGGATCGCCATATTGACATGCCTGCGTATCTTGAAGCCAAAGGGAAATTATTAAAATATCAAACCGAAGATCAAATAGCTTTTCTGCCGATGGATTTCATGGATATCTTTTGGCAACTAGTTGGGCAACAAAAAGTTACGTGGATTGGCAACGACAATTATGCTAACATAACAAAAAAATTATACGACGTTACTCCAGAAAAAAATTGGCAGATTATTTTATCTATCTTGGAGCACCTTGGATTTGAACCCGAAAAAGCTCTCTCTTTTAAAGAAAAATTTAAAGTACCACCCCATCGAATTGAATTTGTTGGCACACACAACGGTGCTGACTTTTACAATGACTCTAAGTCAACTCTACCAGAAGCAACTTTACAAGCTTTAAAACAATTCACAGATAAAGAGATTATTTTGTTTTTAGGTGGACTGAGCAAAGGTGTTGATCGCTCTGAATTAATCAATCTGCTTCCACTCAACATTAAGCATGTGATCTGCTTTGGCAAAGAAGCAGAGCAACTTCATGCATGGTGCCAAGAGAAAACAATACCAAGCTCTGTACATGCCACACTAGAAGATGGTTTTAAACAAGCACTAAACAATACAAAACCAAACGATGTTGTATTGTTTTCGCCATCTGGATCTAGCTTTGATTTATTTAAAAACTACGAAGAGCGTGGTAAAAAATTTAAGATTTTAGTAGGACTATAGGTACACACTATTAAGGAGAGAGTATGTTTACCACCCGTTCGCAAGTTAAAAGTGACCTCAACACACTTATTGGAATTGTCACTACACTTATTGTTATTGGCCTTTTATTCATCTACTCATCAAGCTCTGTCTTTGCCCTGGAACAAACCGGATTGTCTCATTACTACCTTAAGAAACAAACAATTGGGTTAGGCGTTGGTCTTTTTGGATTTATAGTCGCACGATTTATCTCACTTCGCTTTGTAGAAGCAATGACTCCTCTTTTCTTCTGGGGATCATGGATATTGACGGCATGCACTATGTTTCCACAATTTACGCATACCATTCATGGGTCGAGTCGTTGGTTAGCATTTGGGGGTTTTTCTTTCCAGCCAAGCGAGATCTTAAAAGTTGCCTTTATTTTGTATGTTGCAAAATTTTTAGCAAAGAAAGAAAAAAAGAAATTCACCTTTACCGGCTCCTACCTACCTTTCTTGGTATTACTCAGCTTAGTAAGTGTTGTACTATTGCGCCAACCCGACTTTGGATTAACAGTTACCCTTGCTATGACTTCTTTAACTATGCTTTTTATAGCACACCTTCCATTAACTCACTTGTTAGCAACATTGCTTACATGTGTTCCAATGATAGCACTTTTAATCTACACGCAACCGTATCGACTCAAACGAATCATGACCTTTTTAAATCCTTGGAAAGACCCTCAGGGTGCAGGGTTCCAAATAATACAATCGTTAATTGCAATTGGCTCTGGTAATTGGTGGGGAAGCGGCATCTCTCACTCAAAACAAAAATTCTTTTATCTCCCTATGCAGCATACTGATTTTATTTTTTCTATTATTGCCGAAGAAACTGGATTCATAGGTTCATGCATTATTTTAATGTTGTATGTACTATTCTTATATTTTGGCATGAAGCTTGCTTGGCAATTAAAAAAAAGTTTTTCTATTTATGCATCATTAGGCCTTGTTATTTTATTAAGTTTACAAGCGCTGATAAACATTTTTGTAGCAACCGGACTATTACCTACAAAAGGAATAGGACTACCCTTTGTAAGTTATGGAAATTCATCACTTGTATGTTCACTTGGAATGATCGGCTTGATTGCAAATATGGTTGACGATTCAATTTAGTAGGCTTGAGAAAGCAGATGAAAAGAAAAAATTTACCTGAACTTTAAAAATAAAAAAGAGCTGAAAGAACCTAATTTTAGAAACAAACAAGGCCAATATAACCTCACCGAATAACTAAGGCTCAATTTCTCTAACATGATTCATCGGTATAGAGAAAAAAATAGAAAATGACTGCAAAAGTTTTTTATTTTTTGTAGACTGCATCCCTGTGATTAATACAACCCAAAAGGAAATTGAAATGAAGAAATGTATACTTTTCCTGTTGCTCTTAGGAGTCACTAACACCAGACCTTTTTCTATATCTATCACCGATACTGCCTATTGGTTTGGTACAATTGCCGCCATACATTGGGTATGTAAAAGAATTGAAAGAATAGAAACACTGCAAGAAGCACAAATAAAAGCTCACAACAAAAAGCTTCCTATAAAAAATAATGATGATCAGATTCCGATTCCGCAACGCCCTACATTGATGGGATCTGCACAAGAACTTGCTACTTTGGGTAGATGCGCGGTAAGCAGAACAGTACATACTGCAAACGGACTCCATACACTTTCTAACACTCTATAAAGCTAAAATTTTATTTACTCATTTTGATAAGGTTTTACCATGATCAAACCATCATTCATTCTCACACTTCTTTTACTAGTAGCTTTTGTACCAATCAGAACAGGAATAATTTGGAGAACCGGAAGTACAATAGCTTTAGTTCTAGGAGCAAACTGGATGCATTTACGTGTTCAAAGGACTGAAAAAATACAAGAAGCTGTATACGCTCACATTACAGGAAAATCTATAAAGGCTACTCAAGAAGACTTCCCTCCTGTCAGCCTCGTAGAATCTTCTAGAGAATTCACAAATAACATAAGACAATACGTGCCTGTAGAAGCTATAACAACAGGTTTAAAAAAGATCGCTGAAGATACAGACAGAAAAGAAATCGATCTTAAAAACTCTTTAAGTAAAATTATTGATCCATCAGGATCATCTAAAAACAATAAAAAAGAATCCTAATTTGAATACTGCAGCCTCATATTCTGCAAGAATGCTTGTTTCTCAAGGGCTTTTTTAAATTCTTCTGTTAAAACACCTTTTTCTTTCAACTCATTTAAACATGTTTCTTTTGAATATTCCGGTTGACCATCTTCTTTTAAGGTAACCGTAGCAGGATTGTTTAAAAGCGCTCCCATCTGAACTAAATATTGTATTGAAATGGGAAGAGTATGATATGCACTACCATAATCAGGCTCTTCTCCTTTCCCCTCTATACAACATAAAATGTGCTTGTATAGTTTTTGTCTTGAATCTAAGCAAGAAATCTCTATATACCTATTAGGAGAGATTTTTTCATCATCTATAAGATTAACAAGCATTCCATGATTAACTACCCACGCTTTTTTTGTCGGATTCTTAGAAATATAATCGTTTTCTTCCAAAAATGTTGGTCTATATACTACTGCTGTACGTTTAAAGAGGTCTTCTATTAAAGGTTTTTCCCCTCGCTCAGTGCTTACTTTAGGATCTTCTTCTAGCTGCGGATCTATATCTATTGAACCGTAGCTCCGCCCTCCTTTTATTAAGTCCTCTTCATCATTTCTCTGATATTTTTCATTGCAAGAGGTACGCTGTACTAAAGGTATCTCGTTACACTTTTGTTTCAAACGAAAACAAGATAAAAAAACATACAAACAATCAGCTGAAGAAACAGAAAGAGGAAAAAAACTCAAAGTGAATAAATTTAAAAAAAGAAAAATACGCTTACCCATATCCCCACCTAAAAGAGAAAGGCGGATTTCTCCGCCTTAGTAATTATTTCCAGTTTAAAACAAAATCAATTAACAAGCGCGTACCAACACCAGTTGCCATACCCGCTTTATAATAAGGAAGACCCGGAACATCAAAAGCCGATGGAGCAATGTCAAGATGTGCCCAAGGAGTTTTTTCACTTACAAAATGGCTCAAAAACATTGCGCCGTTTGTGGCACTTGCATAGTACTTCCTATTGCCGTTATTGTTAATATCCGCAACATCACCTTTCACCATTACTCTATAATCGTCTACAAATGGTAATCTCCATAAAGAATCACCTGTTTTTTTGCCAGATGCATTAAGCTTATCTGCTAGCTTTTCATCATCTGTTAGCAAACCACTAAAAAATGGTCCAACTGCATACGCACACCCACCAGTTAAGGTTGCAATGTCTACAATTACTGCTGGTTTAAAATGCTTATCTGCATACGCAAGCGCATCTGCAAGCACCAATCGCCCTTCTGCATCTGTGTTTCCAACTACCGCAGTCTTGCCATTGTAAAACGTAATAATATCACCTGGGTGATTCGCTCGACCACTCACCATGTTTTCTGCAAGAGGTGCAAGTGCAACAACATTTACGTTTGGTTTAAACTGAGCAATCGCAGCAAGCGCATTCAAAACTGCCGCTGCTCCGGACATATCTTCTTTCATAGTTTCAACATGACCAGTTGGCTTTAAGTTAATACCACCAGAATCAAATGTGATACCTTTACCAACTAATGCAATTGTAGGTGCAGATTTTTTCTTACAAGTATATTGCATAATCACCATCTGAGCGTCGTGATCAGAACCCATACCTACTGCTTTTAAACCACCCATACCAAGTTTCTCTGCTTTTTTTTCATCAAAAACAGTAATTTCTAAATCGTGTTTTTTAGCAAGTTCTTTTGCTCTTTTAACTACATCTAAAGGAGAAAGTTTATTTGCGGGAAGGTCTACCCAATGGCGTGCATTATTAACTGCTTTACCAATAATCTCACCATCTTTAACACCAGCTTGCACTTTTTTAAGATCTTTTTTAGGTACTACAAATACAAATTTTTGCACACGTGCAATACGCCCTTCTTTACCCACAAATTCATCGAACGTATAGTCTGCCATTAACCCTATAGAAGCTGTCTGTTGTGCGATAAATTCTGCATCAAATCCAAAATCACTTTTTGAAGTAGGAATTTCTACCGCAAGTGATGTTATTTTTTGTCCTTCTGCAATACGCACTGCCTGAGCAACAACTCGGCGATAATCTTCTAACGCATATACTTTGTCTTTCTTACCCAAACCAATAAAAATAAGATGTTTAATCTTTTTCTTTTGAGTAATAGGAAGCACGAATGACTGTCCTTTCTTGCCAGTAAAATCACGGTTTTTCATAAACGCTTTAAGTTCAGGAAAATACGCTTTTGCTACTTTGCCGCACATTTTGTCGAAAGAAAACCCTTCAGAAACAAAGTATACAAAACCTTCTACACTGTGCTCTAAAAGAGACTTATCACTAACGCTATAGGTAATCATACAATCCACCTTTGCAAAAAATATTAAAAACTATTTAATGCTTTAAGGTAGCATGTTTACTATTTCAAGTAAAAGTGGGTGCTCGAATGAACACCCACAAAAGTCTTTATTTACGGTTTTTTTATACAACCCTTGATTGAGTAAAGAATGTATTAATAAAAGTCAAAACTCTGTTTTTTAAATCCGATACCGCAAGATGCAAGGGTTGCTCGGGCATTTGAAACCAAGTAAATCGTGTGGAACGTGAAGGTGGTTCTGGTGCTGGACGAGAAGCTCTTGGTGCAGGTTGCTGCTGTTGAAAATCTGTTTGCTCTTGACCTGTAGTCCTAACCGCTGTTGAACGAGAAGGTGGTGCTGGTGGTCCCTGGTAAGAAGTTCCTCTTGAACCTGAATCTTGTTGCGGAAGTTTTTGACCTCTTGAGACCATAGGTCGATTTTCTGAACCCGAAGATTGCTGCGCTTCTCTATATTGTTGCCCTTCTGAAACTGGAGCTCTAGGCGGTGCTTTTGGAGGAGATTTTTTGCCAGCTATCGCACTTTGTACTTCACTGTCTAAATTACCTTGAGAAATCAATTTAAGACTTCCCGGCTGGACCTGAGCATTTGAAAATTGTTGTCTAATTAAACTCAAACCTTGTCCTCCTACAGAGTATCCATTAGGATAAAGATAATCTGAATTACCTTTTTTCACCTCGTAGATAGCACCGTTAGAATAATCTACATAGGTACCAACCCCAAACGTAAGCACAGCATTATTGAACATTTCAATTGCACTCATAGTATTCCCTTTACCGGCGTTGTAACGTGTTTTATCATTTTGATAGTACTCTTCTATTGTTGCCAATGGCGGAATACGATACATAACGGTTGGCGTTGGTTTACTAAATCCAACAAGATAACTGCCAATAGAGTTCTTTGGAACTTGTATAGTCATTTTGCTATTTCTATCAACTTCTTGCACAAGCTGTATGTTTCCTTCTGCATTTGAAATTACATTTACACCATCTTTATACTTTGCAAGATCCTTCTTAGATGCATACGAATAACCAAATCCGTAAATTGCTTGGACTTGTTGATTCCCGAGAGCAACGTAAGAACTTTGAACCGCTACTCCAGAACGTGATTTTTGACCCGTTACAGAATAGTCAGTAACTAAACCTGGAATACTTATTCCACCAGGCGCTTGATACTGTGCCATTTGCCCAGGACGTGGTAAACCGCCTTGATTTATAAAATAAAGTTTTGTGTTAGAAGAAGGAGAAACAGGATTTATAGTTGGAACAAACGCAAGCATCGACTCTTCTTTATTTTCAAGAATGCCACAAAGAGTAGATCCAAAAACTGGAGTACCTTGTGGGATACCTTTTATTCCTTCTCTATTACCCATACCCATACCAACAAATGGTCTTCCATATACTGTTGCTCGAGCAACCATATTATTTTGAGCCAGAGGGTATTTAAATCCTTGTATGCCACCTTCTATATAACGCTGACTACCAAATTGATACTGACGAGGCTTATCTCCAGCTGCAGATGTCAATGTAATTGCATCGTATGCCATACCACTTGCAGAAAGCTTATATTCAATCTCATAAAGTGCCCAACCACGTTGAGAAGCAGCCTCTACAGCAGAAACAAATGCAACCTCTGCTTTTTGTTGCTCTGTCATACCTTGAGTATCAAACCCTTTTGGCAAATTGAGTTCTTGCATTTTGCCCTCTTGTGAACCTGGTGCAATTATTTTTTGCACAGGAATAATTTCTTGACTAGCACCCTCTCCTTTTGTTTCATACCCAATATACATTGTTTGTTTTTGAGCATTTTGAAATCGATATATACTGGTAAATGGTACATACATGTACTGCGTATAACCTTGCCCAGTATTAGCCAAAGCATTAAGATTTTGCCCTTGCCCAGAACTGTTATTTGCCTCACCCCATACAAAGATAGGCATTTCAACATCAACAACTTCTTGCTTATTTTCCCCTTGAACAATAGGGTACGCAACAACGGTAGGAATCATACGTGGCTGGCCGTTTACATAATATTCATCACCACTCATAAGATCTACAAAGTAACCAATATTTGCAATATCTTTGCCATCTTCAGAACCACCACCATATAAGGTTCCTGTCATATCTTGTACTAATACATAGTATGCTTGAGTAAGACGATGATAATAGTAATAATACTTTTCACCTTTTTCGCGGTTAATAGCCGGAGCAACATTTTTGGCAAGCTTCATATAATAACCATCTTGGCCAAAACCTGGAATCAAAGTTTTTTCTCCGGGAGCAAGTGGCAAAGGAACATTTGTTACCGGAATGGTAAGAGATTGTTCTCCGTTAGGCTCAACCACAACACCATGGGCCGCACGCATAGCTTCAAGCTCAAATCCTTTCATAGCAGATGTTGGCACAAGATTCTCTGCTTTAGGATTAGTTGGAACAGCGTAATAAACACCCACATTACTGTCGCCGGCTTCTGAGGTAGCGTTGAAATCAAAGAATGTATAAAGTGTTGGCATTCTTCCATTTTCATCTTTATCAGAGAGAACCGTTTTTGCTTTTAAGAAATACTTACCACCAACTTGTATAAGATTAGAACTTGGAACAGCCGGGTTATTAAGAGTTGGCTCTGTTACTGTTCGTGCTTTTTCCATTACTGCTATTGGAATAATAGGAGCTGTATCTATAAGTGATCGTGGATCTTCAAGCGAAGATACCTCATTAATATATTGAGTATTAAGCTCGATAATCCTTTGTGCAAGATCTACATTAATTTGTACTTTATTCTGCGTTTGCACAAGTTCCATTGCTCTTCTTGGTACACTTTGCTCTCTACCTACACCAGTTTTTTCATACATTTTGCCTAAATAATTTTGCTTACTTTGACCATTTTCTAAATACAACGTACCGGTAACCAAACTCAACATAGCCTTTGTATATGGAGTTACGGCCTTACCACCAGTAGAAGCACTATTTGGCATATCGGTAACCACTAGATAGTCATGTGCCGAATCATACGATTGACCTTCTGGAGTAAGTGCATAAATATAGGTTCCTTTGTTGACAGACTCTAAACTTAAGCGAAGTTTGAGTCCGCCAAAGTAAACGGGGTATAATGTTTTTTGAATTTGTCGCTGGGCTGATTGCAATGCAGTATTCAACTCTCCTTGTAACCCAGAAGAAAGATTTGCGAATGCCGCATTTAGATTTTGAGTCGTAACTGTTTGGCCAATATCTCCTTGATTAGTTAACGCTGCAGCAAGAATTTCTTGAGGACTCAATCTCAGTTGCGTTCCTGTTCGAACTGGAGGAGAAACTTTTCCTTTTGCAGGGTCAGAACCACCTGGCAATACACTTTGCCCAACAGGTTGTAAACTACACTCGTTTCCAGATAGCGATGCATTAGGAGAGAAACAAGCATAAGGAGCAACATCTTGCATATCCCCCATTCCTTTAGCACCTGGATAAATATACGGTGTATACACCTGACCAGTACCCACATTAATTAAATACTTACCTGCAACCACTTCAGTGTAAGGTCTTCCAATACTATGTAACTGATCTATAGATTTTACATTACCATCTTCTGGACCAAGTGCACATACAAAGATATCTGTTTGAGGAAAGCCCGAAGCATGATAAAAGAAGTTACCATTTGCAACATCTTGCCTACTTGTTGCAGTAATATACACATTTCCATATTGACGTTGAGTGTAATTAAATGGCCCCATAAATCCACTCTGAACCCAATAATTATTTCTATCTTCTGATAGCGACCATTCTGTATAAGCAGCAAGAATACTTGGGTAAAAAGTGCCTAGTTTTTTACCATATGTTGGACTACTGATACCTTTAAAGAAACGAGCCTGTTTAAGAGGTCCTGTGTCTGCAGTATTGCTCAAGTCTCGTGCAAGGTTAAATCCAGAGAATGCTTCTGGCAGCACACTCATTAACGAACCATTAACTTTGTCTTTACCATGCGAAATAACCAGTGTAGTTGCATTCTTACACGGTTGCGTCATTGGCCATTGAACGGTTTGACTCTGCACTGCTTTTGCACTTTGTTCAGCAGCACCACCCGATTGCTCTTCTTGCCCTGTTGGAGAGAAAGTAGAAGATTGCCCACCTCTAGAACAGAAAGAGAATCCAGTAAAGAATAAGAAATAAAGTGGAGGAACATTAATCATTAATTGTTCGCTTTTCCACTCTGCTGCTCGTGGCGTTTTATTAATAATACTATTAATAGTATTATACCTCTCTTGAGCACTTGAGAGCATTTTTTCAAGTGGCTCTAGATTTTTTGCTCCCATAAGCGCAGATACTTGTTCTTCATTAAATCCAGCTTTCATCAAATAGCTACCAGCGCTTTCTGCTCCATATTTATCAATCACTCCAATCGCGTATTCTTTTGTACCAGCAGAGAGCCCTCCTAAAGAAGCAGAAAGTTTTGAAAATTTAACACCATAATTAAGAACGGCATCTTTTGCACTATTATACTCTTGCAACATTTGAGGATCGGTAATCATTCTATTTACAGGATTGTAATAACCTGGCATAAAGGCAGTTCCCATATATACATTTGGAACTACCCTAATTGTTTCTAATGAGCGAGTGGGGCCATTCGGTCCCTTCTTTTCTACATAAATTTGATCTTGTTGTTCTCCCACCCATGAACCTGTTTGAAAACCATATTTACCTTGACCATTAAGAGAGAAGAAAGAACCTCGATTAAGTGGATGCATATTAACGGTATACCATAATGGTAAAGGTTCATAATCAGTGTCATAACCACGTCCTGTAATCAAACTAAACAAACCTTGCACACCATGGGTACCCAAGCTTCCTGTCATCTGATCAAGGCCAAGGGGAAGAATCTCGAACTTACCCGTAGATGCGCCACCAACAGGTACTACGTAATCGGGAACGCCATTCTTTCCTAATACACCGTCACCACTTTTTGTCACCTTATACACATAGAATCGAGATAGATACTCTTTCTTCTGTGCCTTATTCCAAGAAGTATATAAAGCATTTTGTTGAGCTGCGCTAGATGCTTGGCTAAGCACGTCTCCCATATCTTTAATACTGTTTTCTTGTTGCTCAAATGCGTCTCCATCTAACAGCTCTGTTAGAGGAACCCTGGTCAAAGTATAATTAGTATAGGTAGTAAATGGACCATCAACAGCTGCATCTGTACTATATTTTGCCATTGCTACAATCTGACTCATTGCTCTTTCTCCAATAGAACCTGCTCTCATAAGGAGCCTTTCTATTTGTTGCAACGCATAGGTGGCCATAGAATTATCTGGCACTCCATTACCGTCAAGATACGGAGTAAGTAATTTTGTATCACTTGCTACTTTCCCTTGTGCAGTAGTTGCCGGTCGAGTTCCTTGGTCATCTCCCTTTTGATAGGTAAGACCAGTTGTTAAACTAGAAATATAAACAATATCAGGATTTGGAACCATTTTGAGCGTATAACCTTTTACCGTTTCACTACCAGCAACAGCTTTACCTTTGCCTGTCTTTTGTTGCTTCTCTAAGTCACCCTTTACCACCCGTGGTACAAGAAGCGGAACAATACTTTTATTTGCCGACAAACAAACAACATACTCTTTAAGTGGCACATATGAATTTGAATTGTTTCGTAATAAACCATGAAGTGAAGGTGTCACTGTAGTAGCAGTTTTTGCTTGTGTGTTATCTGAAACAATTTCATAAACATACAGGTTATATGCATTAAGGTTTGCGTCAGGAGAAAAACCATATTCTGGTGTATCTACTTGCTGTTCTCCAAGTGCGTTGGCAACTGCACTTTGTGCTTGTCTAAGAGCGCTCTTTTCTTTTTCGCCATACGTAACCTTATTACCGTCAAACGAAATACTCGATTTATAACTTTGATCAATTTCAGCAAGACTTTTTAAAGCTTTTTTTAAATCTGAACTAAGCGGACGAAGAGAATTATTAAGAATAATATTTAAGAACCCCGTACCTTCCATTTGACGTAATTGCAAAGTACCAAAACCTTTTACGTCTGTAGGAGATCTAAATGCAGCAATGGTTTTATAAAACAATGGCGGTGGTAGATTTCCTCCCACAGTTCCTGGAAGCGTTGATTGTGTAGAAGCAGAACCAGTAGCTGCGTATTGACGCACCATAGGAGATAACAACATTGCTTTAATTATAGGATCGTTAAATGAATTTTTTGCTCCATGTGACATTAACGAAGAAGAATCCATACGCAAATAATCAAGCGCATCAGAAGTATGCGTAAAAGTATTAGCGCTTGTTTTAGTTACAAACCCACTCGCAAATGGTTCAATAACACCAATCATAGATTGGGTAGGCTGAAGATAGTTTGCAGCTTCGCCCGTACCTACAAATACATACCCATTATTTAAACAAACCATCTGACCGTTAAACTGAGATCCTCCAATATAAGAAGTTCCCCAGAAACTTTGTTGTGGTGCACCGGTTACATAGAAGTTGGCAGTTCGTAAAAACTGAGAGTTAAAGTAACCAGAAGACTGCTTAGTACCATTTGGAACTTCACAATAAAGGTAAGCTGAATTTGCAGGATTCTGTTGATCAATTAATTGTGGGGGAATCTGCAACCACAAATTACCAAATGGCTGAGCGTCTCCAATAGTTTCGAGCAACGCCATTCTGTTCTCTTTTGCCACCGTCATTTGATACAAGGCACTCGGCACAGTAAATGCAAGAGCCTGACCAAGCAACATAACAAAACCAGAAACCAACATTCGCACAACGCTCAGGGCTCCTTTTCCTGCCCACTCAAGGTTTCTACCAATTCTTTTATCTATAGAATCAAGTTTTCGAATAGCTTTTTCGTTTTTCGCTTGTTCTTTCAACTTATCATTAAGTTCATCTTCTAATCCTGTAGTATCTTCACCATCGTTTCCTGCTCTGGCGATGCGATCTCTTACATCTTGAACTTCATCTGCCAATCGTGGTCGCTCCACTTTTATCAACCGTTCTTGTTCTTCTATCGTTCTTTGAGACCTCAAAGATTTGTCAGACCAATCATGATAGTCATCCACCTTACCTCGAACATACCTTGTTGTACCACTCCAAGCATCATCAACTTTACCTTTAGCTCCTCTCCACGCCCTTTTTAAAAAGCCCGCATCATCGGCATCATTTTTTTCACCCCGAGTCATTGTGTCTCGTAAATCTTTCATATCTTTTCGGTTTTCATTCAAGCGATCTTCTGCATCATCAAGATTTGCCTGAGCTTCCTTCACTTCTCTAGAGGTACTATTAGGGTTTTCTTTTACCTTTTCTAAATTTTGTTGAGCCTCATTAGCTTTTTGATTCAAATCTGTGTTTTCTTTCTTTAATCTCTTATACTGGTCTGCCTTACTTGTGCTTCCCTCAGACCCTTTGATAGCACCATCAGTATCGTTATGCATATCTAATCGAGCTGAATTATCGCCTGAAAGGGGATCTCCACTCTCGGGATCAACTCCGTCAGGACCCTGTTGAACATTTATGTTATCCATCGCTTGGTTGATTTTACCAACATCATAGTTATCGTTATCAGCCTTCATAACAGCTCTGGCATTAGCAACGTCTTGATCTGTAATACTTGCTTTTGCTTCGTTAATAGCCTTTACTTGGCTAGAGTCAAGGTCTTCTAGCTTTAAGGTTTTCCCCGTTATTCTCTCGTATTTTGCTACAGCTTCTATTTGGTCTTCAGAAAGATTTCCAAGGTCGTCACCTTGAAGGTCTCCATCTTTAACCGACAAACCGTCTCCAAGGTCTGCATCATCATCCGCCATAGCATCTGCCGCAGCGTCCATAGAAAAAACAGGAGAAAAAGAGATAAATGGGAGTGCCGTAATTAACAATGTTAAGAGTGTGAGATTTTTAAATTTAATTTTCATGATCGCCCCTAATTTTTAATCATATAGACTTAAGCTTAAAAAAAAGAGGCGTTGAAAATCAATACTTAGAGTGAGTATTCTATGCTTCTTCGGTGTAAGAGTCGGAAGCAAGGAACTTTTTCAAACGACTGTACAATTGTGGTCGATCCATAATGTCGTGATATCTACCAATAACTTTGTCTCCTCGAAGTACAATAAAATGGGGTACATCAGGTACTTTGTACTTTTTGGTCAAATCAAAAGCATCAGAAGCATCAACCTTAAAGAATCTAACTTTCCCCGCAAACTTTGCAGCTCCCCAATCAATTACCGGCATCATATGCATACAAGTAGGGCACGCGGTAGTATAGAAATCTAAGAAAACAAGCTCCTCAGAAGCCCCTTCCATTTTACGTTTAAGGTCTGTTTCGCTATTTATGTGATCAACTTTAATTTTCTTGGCTGCTTTTTCGAAGAAATATGGCTCCAAACTCTCTTGCATTCGTTGATTATAACCCAATGAACTAAGCCACCATACCACATCTAAACCAGCCTTAATGCCATCTCCTGCGGCAACACCAGCTTGTCGATAACGAGGATCGCACACATCACCAGCAGCAACCACACCTTGATAGTTTGTTTGTTGAGTTCTACCATCAATCAATAAATAACCTTGCTTGTTCACATTAAGCGTATCTTTAAAGAGCTTTGTATTAGGATCGTGCCCAATTCCTAAAAAGACCCCTGTAATCTTAAGATTGTCTTCTTCGCCGGTTTTAGGATTTTTAACATCAATATTGGTCACATGATATTCATCACCATTGATTTTGGTAATAACTGTATTATGACGAATTTTAACATTATGGCAGCCAAGTGCCTTTTCTATCATACTTGGCGAAGCCTTGAGCTGCTCACCCCGAACCAAAATAGTTACGTTTTTAGCGTAAGGAGAAAGTTCGATTGCTTCTTCCATGGCAGAATCACCACCACCAACAACCACCACATCGTGATCCCTATGGTAAGGCGCATCACAAATTGCACAGGTTGTTACTCCACGTCCCCAATAGGTATGCTCACCCTCAACATTTAAGCCGCGCGCGGTTGCACCGGTCCCAATCATAATAGCCATAGCGCGCAGCGTATTGCCCTCTTCGGTCTTCACCACATAAGGCCATTGAGAAAAATCAACAGAGCTCACAGTGTCATCAATCATGATAGCACCAAATTCTTCTGCTTGCTCTTGTTGTTGAGCAACTACTTCACTTCCCTTAATACGAGGAATTCCAGGCCAATTTTCTATGTAAGAAGTTCCTGTAAGCTGCCCCCCAGGCTTATTTCCGCGCAAACAAATGGTTCGAATGCGTGTTCGAGATCCATACAACGCAGCGCTCAACGAGGCTGGGCCAGAACCAATCACTAAAAATGGAACTAAATTTTCAGTCTCTTTTAATTTTTTAAGATCATATTGAAGGGGAGATTTTGATACATCAGAGGTATTACTACTTTTATAGTACCACCCGGCTACCCCACCAAAACATACAAGTGTGATGAAACCCCAGAAAACATGTTTTGATGTTTTTTTTAGCATGAAGACCCTTTGTTTTTAGACCACCTGAAGAAAAGCCTGGATTCTAGATTGTTTTGGAGAGTATACCAAAAAGATTTAAGAAAAAGCAGCATACTTTTGTTTTTTTTTCATTCTTTGACAAAAAAGGCCCTCTCCGGTACTCTACGACCACTCCTAAATCCTAGAAAAAACCTTATAAAAAACGACTGAAAGGGTATATTAATGAGCCAGTCCTCATACTCAAGCTCTTCAATGAGCATTCTCCTAACTCTTTTACTCTCTGCTCAGGCACCCGCTTTTGCAGAAGTAAAAACTACTCCTAAAAAGGTAGTTACTATTTCACGCGAACAACTACAAGACCTGTCAGTCCGCGCACTCAAACAGATTGATATTTGTGAATCCATCATAGATACATTTGGTCAATTCCTAGCAAACATTAAAGGAAAGTTGTCTGACGAAAAGAAAACAGAAATTTCTTATAACTTACAAAATCTTCGTAAGCAGATGGGAATCATTAAAGATGCCTATGCTATTCACATTGATGCAAATCAACTTATTGGCCTTGTTAACTTAACAGGGGAAGTTGCGCGCGTATTGACTGCTGGTGTTAACTCTGGATTAGAAGTGATTCCAGAATTTAACGAAAAAGTTCTTGCAACTAAAGCAGCAGACAACACTTCTCTACAAGAAATTGAGAAACTATTGCTCGCCAACGATAAACGTTTACAAAAACTGGGTGACCTTTCTGAAAAAGTTGGTTTAACAAACCTAAACAGAATGTATCGAACTGCACGTAAGGTTTACAAAAAGTACTACGTATGGCCGATCATCGAAAGAACAATTGTGTACACAGCATTTGTTCACTGGGCAGTCTTTGTTACTTCAGAATGGAAACTTGAACAACTAGAAAAAACTGGTGGAATACTTAGCCCAGTTGGCACCATTGTAAAAAACATTAAGAAATGGATTGGTTCACCAATACACCCAATCAAAAAAAATGTTCAATTAGACGGACATCTTGTAGTCAGAGATCATGAGACAGGCAAGATGCGCTTTGCCAGACAAAATGATCTTCCTCTTTATGAATTAAACTTCACTAAAGAAGGCGAAGTCAAAACACCAAAACAATATATTGGCACTGAAAACATCGAAGGTACTCCTGAGATCAAAGTGCCTGTTGAAAACGAAGTTCCAGGAACCTCTTCACCTAAAGGGAAACTAAATAATGCAACAGACTGGACTTCTGGTTTCGGGAATCTTGACTTCAAAAAACAAATGTTCACATGGGCTCCAGGTCTCTTTTTTGCAAATTACCTATCAGAAGATTACAAAGTAATTTCTACAAAATGCAGCAAACTTACAAGCAGAGTTGACGACTTCCTTTATGGCACTACAAAGAAACGTAGTTACGAAACTTTGACTATGCCAGATGAGCGTTTCGATAACATTGTAGGTAGAGACGAAGTAAAAGCTGAATTAAAGAAAGTAGTTGAATACATCTGTTCACCAGATAAATTCGACCGTGCTGGTATTAAAGTTGAAAAAGGTTACTTGCTTGCTGGTGATCCACAAACAGGTAAAACCTACATGGCAAAAGCACTAACCGGTGAAATTAACGATGCACTCAAAAAAATGGGTAGAAACGATAAAATGCGCTTGTTCGAAATCAGCACAGACGCACTTATCTCTAAAGGTATTGCACACTACATGAACCTTGCTCGTTACCACGCGCCTTGCATCTTGTTCTTAGACGAACTCGACCTTTTAAGATTGCAACGTGATGGTGACTCTAAACTGTTGAGTGAATTCTTAACAAGCATGAGTGGCACCTTAAGCAAAGACGAAAAGTCTCACGTTATTATTCTTGCTGCAACCAACAAACCAGAGAACTTAGATTTTGCACTTCGCCAACATGGACGCTTTGGTAAAATGTTCTGGTTCGACAAACCAACATTTAACCATCGTATTGAATTCTTCCAAAAAGAATGTGTTAAACGTTGCATGAACATTGAGCGTTTTAACTTCAATGAGCTAGCAAAACAAACTGAAGGTTGTTCTTTTGGTTCGCTCGACATTGTTATGAAGAAAGCGTTAATGCTTGCAAAACTCAGCGGTAGTTCAGTAACTCAAGAACACTTCGACAAAGCACTCGATAGTGAAATCAAACAAATGATTCCACACGGGTACAATGTTCCTAAAGAAAAAGAAGAAGTTATTGCAGTACACCATGCTGGTAAAGCAATTATGAGCGCGGTTCTTGAGCCTCAAAAGAAACTCAGCAAAGTAACCGTGTTACCAATCACGCAAGATTTACAAGAAGAACACGTTACTCAGCAATACAACATTGCAGGGCTTCAAAGTAAAGACCAACGCGCAATTCGCCACGGCGGGATATTCTCTTACAATTGGTCAGACTCGCTCAATTTGGTTTCTCAAGATGAGTTAAAGAAACAATGTAAGATTTTGCTTGCAGGTAACATTGCACAAACAGTTTACGGCTTATCAAGCCCTTCATACGACAAACAAGACAAACAAGAAGCGTTTAAACTTGCAAAACAAATTGTGCTTGAAGGTTTAGATCAAAAAGAAATTGCAAAAGCAATTCGTGAAGAAAAACTAACCGAAGCATATCGCTTGGTTGAACAATACGAATATGAAATTGCACAACAACTTGAAGAGCACAAAGGATGGCTTGTTGCAACAACTCAAGCACTCCAAGAACGCAAAACGCTTTCTGTTGGAGAACTTGAAGAGCTACACAGTAAGATTTAAGTAAGCGCCATTAGGCGTTTGTATTAAGTTAAAAAAAAGACCGGCGTAAAAACCGGTCTTTTTTTTAACTCTTTGTCTGTGCAGAAATCGTGTTAATGACAGTGATACGTTCGGTTTGCCTGTTTTTATCAGGCCCCCTTGCCTCAAAAAATTCTAATGTATTTATAAATCAATCAAAGACAACCGCTCTTCGTGCCTACCACCTAAAAAAGAAGCTCCTCTCCATGCATCAACACAAGCAACCGCTTCTTGTTCAGAAACAAAGTCGGCCGGTAGAATTAAAATATTGGCATTGTCATGCTCCTTACTTAAAGAAGCAACCTCAACATTCCACACCAGCGCAGCGTAGACGTTCTTTAATCGATTGGCTGCAATCGACATCCCAATACCCGACCCACAAATCAAAATGCCAGCATCAACAGTACTGGATTGCACTTGCTGAGCAACTGTTTGAGCAAAAAGTGGATAGTCACAACGCTCGTCACTGTGACACCCTTTATCAACCCATAGTACTGAACCATCGTTCAACGATTGCATGAGTGCATTCTTGAGCGCAAACCCTCTATGATCTGAGCCAATGGCAATCTTCATGATTTTTTCTTTTTACCTGGAGATTCTTTTTTTGACTTACTTCTTTTTGGAGGTTTAGGAGCAGCTTTCTTTTTAACAGCATTACCCATACCATCGATGTGCCATTCCGCAAAAGAGTAATGAGCAGGAGTACTAAAGTATAACTTCATATGGTGAGGATTGCCCTCTTTAAGAATATCTTTACCATCTGCATCAGTACGCTCGAATCGAACTTCATAAGGTATTTTATGTTTATTAAACATAATACCAAATATTGCTTTATATTCTGAATTAAGCTCAACAGCCTTTACCTCGAATGGCATATACTTTTTACCATCAACAACAAGATGCAATGCCCATGGCACTGGTTTAATAGATAATGGATTTTGATGAGTACTCAAGACATAGAAAGAAATATAGTGATTATTTTCTTTCAACTGTCTTCGTAAGAACGCATGTTTACCTTTGGTGCCTTTACCTTGCATATCTGCATTTATATCTGCATAAATAGTACGTATATCATCAGAAAGCCATAAAGCATCAAACAAACCAACCGTATTAAATTGATCATAGATATTAATAATCTTTAGATAACATTTTGCTTTTTTGCGATAGGTTTTAGATTGCTTCCCTTGTGGAAAATTTTCTTTCATTAAATCGCTCATGGTTCCACATCCGGGAAGTAAAGCAAGGATCATCACCATGCATAGATTGATTCTTTGGTTCATTCCTAAGCCTCTTTATTGTACACTCAAGGTTTAATTATATTCAGTTAGCCTAAAAAAAAGAGAGCGACTTTACAAGGTGCCAATACATGAATTTATCAATAGCAGCATTTTTAGCATGGCGTTACGCCAAGCAAGCAACGCGTCAATCAACCCTGCAGACTATGCTTTGGATATGCTTTGGAAGCATTTTTGTAGGAACTTTTTCACTTGCTCTGATTATTTCTATTATGACTGGATTCGAATCTGCTACCCAAGAAAAAATTCAAGGCATCTACCCCGACATTACCATCGAAGCACCCGCCGGTGCTTTTTTAGATGCACCACCTCTCATAAACTATCTTAAGGAAAACTACCCAAACATTTCTAAACATTGTACCTACAGCACACAACAAGTACTTGTCCAAACACCTCATGCAGAAGAACCAACTATGGTTTGTGTCCTCAAAGGTATTACCTCAAAAGAAGCAGATGTTACCAACTTACATACCAAGTACAAACTTGCTCAAAATGCCCTACTCAAAGGCCCAAATGTATTAATTGGAAAAACAATAGCAGAAACTTTAGAGCGAGAAGTTGGCGACAAACTTACACTCATGTACAGTGCCGACCCCCACACACGTTTAGACAAAATTCGTTTCTCTTCTTTGCCCGTTACCATTATAGGCCTCATAGACACTGGAATTGCCGAATACGACAATACATTGCTACTGGCGAATCAAAACTTTATTACTGAACTCTTTGATGAAGAGTGTATTCAACAAATTGGTATTAAAGTAACCGATTCCACCAAGGCACAAGCACTTACTCAACAACTTAAAAAACTTCCTGATATTAATGCCTATCGCTGGCAAGAGCTGTATCCATCATTAGTATCTGCATTAAAATTAGAAAAGTTTGCCATGTTCTTTATTTTGGGATTAATCGTGCTCGTTGCAAGCATGAATAACATTTCACTACTTTTTATGTTTATTACCGCCAAACGCAAAGAGATTGCCCTTTTAAAAATGCTCGGCGCAAACACACAAACCGTTATGTTTATATTCTTATTCTTTAATCTATTAATAACTACATTAGCTGCAACGTGTGGCCTTATAGCGGCTTACGGCACCGGAAGATTGCTACAACTATACCCGTTCATAGAACTGCCCGATGTGTATTATGTTTCCCATCTGCCGGTAAAACTTGATCCTATTATGTTTTTAATCATTTTCGGATTAGTCCTTGTATTGGGGATTTTATCTGCTTTACTACCACTCTTCTCAATCAAGAAAATTAATATTACTCAGACTCTTCGCTTTGAATAGCACCTCTCGTCATGCTAAACTCTAAAAAGGTACTGTAATAAAAAAGGGGAAAGTAAAAGGGGAGCATGCTATGAAATCAAATCTTAAAGATGCAAATTTAAAACATAAGCGAGTATTACTAAGAGCAGATCTAAATGTGCCAAGAAGAACAGACGGAACTATTGAAAACGACCTAAGAATAGAAGCATTAGTGCCTACCATAGATCTTATAAAAGAAAAAGGAGGCAAAATAGTCTTGCTCACTCACTGCGGTAGACCCAAAAAACAGGAAAAACGTCTTTCTACAAAAGTGTTAGGTACCTGGCTCAGAGAACGTGGCTACAAAACCGCCTTTGCTGATTCAACCAGAAAAGCCGAAGAACTGAGCAAAAAGAACAATGATGATATTGTTATTTTAGAGAATTTAAGGTTTTTCAAAGAAGAAGAACTAAATAACGAAGATTTTGCAAAAAGACTTTCTCGACTAGGAGATTACTACGTTAACGATGCTTTTGCAGTTCTTCACCGAAACCACACCTCTGTTACCAAACTCGCAGAGCTCTTTAAGCCAAAAGACAGAACTATTGGTTTACTAGTAGAAAAAGAATTAGAAGAACTCACAAAAGTCCTTGAACACACCAAGTCTCCCTTTGTAGTGCTACAAGGCGGAACAAAAGGAGACACAAAACTAAAACTACTAGAAGCACAATTAGAAAAAGTAGACACAATCTTAATCTCTACTCCACTCTGTTTTTCTTTTTTAAAGGCTCAAAATAAGAACGTAGGCTCTTCTTTTGTTGAAGACGAGTTGATACCCGAAATTAAAAACTTCATGCGAGCAGCGAAGAAAAACAATGTTGAGGTTGTGTTACCTATTGATTACCAAGTAAGTTCTAAAAGTTTTAAAGATCCATTGCAACTACGTGAAACAAAAACGCTTTCAAAGGGAGACATAGGGATTTCTATTGGTCCTAAAACAGCTGAGCTTTTTTCTGAATATTTAATAAGAGCAAAGACAGTTCTTGCTAATGGCTTACCTGGCAACAGCCTTTATCCAGAAACACTTGAGGGAACACGTATTATTTTACATACACTCAGAAAAACCAATGGATTGCATGTAATTGCAGGCGGAGATTCTATTGCCCTAGTAGAGCATTTAGGATTTAACGACGTTGGATATCTTTCTACTGGTGGTGGCGCGACTCTTGCTTACCTGAGCGGCCAATCGCTTACCGGACTTACGATTTTTAGTGACTAGTGGAACTTGCTTTTGCTCTACACTTACAAATTTCTTATGCGTGTACCCTTGCCTAATTTTGTAGTACATAACTCGATCAAATATAAAAAAAATACTCATCAAAAGCGCTAACTTTTTTATCATTGTTCCGACCTCCCTTTTTCGGAAAAACCCATCAGAACAATAATACACAAGTTAAAATTCAAATTGCAATAGTAGGCGAAAAGTTTTTTTGTTGTATCGTAAGGTAACCGAGTGCTCTTCTTTTAATACATGAAATATTAATATACGGGGCAGAATCCAAGTAAATGCAAGCCAGACTGCATCTCTTCTTTAACCGTGTCATGCTCGCCTTCTGATTCAAAAAGCAAAAGACCGTGGTTATTATATTTAACCGGCCAAGAAAGATAGTGGGAATTATTGAATGCAAGCTCTTGAGAAAGTGCTTCTACTACCTCTTTTTCTGTGTGATTATTTTTTTTAATGCTCTCACGCATAACCTCTCTGACCTGATTATTAAAAGGCGCACGCTTCATGTGCTCACTAAATGTTTCTGGATCGTGCCAATGATTCTGCTCATAAGATTCCGGATGATGAAAACCAGCAATACCTTTTAAATGGTTAAAGTCTGGATTATCTATAAAGTAAGCTGCTTTTGAAAAATTAAAACAACTTTTCTGACTCATAGAATGGAGTAAGAACTCGAGCATGTTTTCTTGTCCGTGAAACTTAATAAGTTGCTCAGGGAGGCTTGTAACACAGAGCAGAACCTCTTGCACTCTTTTTTGGTCTTTCTTCATCCCCCCTCCTCTTTTCTTAAAATTTGTTTTTATCCAATAGATAAGAGAATAGGATATCTTTCTTAAAAAAATCAATACTTAAGTAAAGTAAAGTATTTACTTTATGTTTTTGGATTTATAGGATTATAAATTGTTCTACTACATAAGTTTTAAGCCAGGCGTAAGGAGAATTTCTTGAAAAAGCTAAAGCGTTACTTCTACTTTTTTTTGTTGACCTTAGTTGTATTCTCACTCAAGAGCAGAAGCCCGCTGCGCCGACGCGATCGTTATGTTCCAACTATTTCAACCGAATGGGAAAAGCGTCTTTCTGGCGAAAAAATCTACACTTTAACCGACCCCTTCTTGGAATTGTACCCCCTTTTTAAAACATTTGACTTAGAACACTTTAAAAAAAATAGCTTGCCCGACGGTCCCATTACCTATAAAAACGAACAAAACAAGACCGTAGACGGAAAAGAATTAAAAAAAGAAATGGCACATCTATTTGAAGAAGTTCGTGCTCAAAAAAAGAAATTTACTCATTTTGAAATATTAAAAAAAAGAGATTTTACCTGGCGCAAGCAGGCAGGTCTCTTAGTTCTTAAATCAAAAAAGTATCCGTTTGTAGTAAAACTGTTTATGGAAACCCCAAGAAGTTTTGTTCGCCCTTACAATAAAGGATTCGAACCTCATTGTATTTTTGTAATTAGTGGAGGCTCAACTCGACACTTGCTTGGATTTACCCGCATAAAAAATGCACACGCTATCAAACAGCGAATCAGTGAAAATCCTTATTGGTCTAAGCGTGTTATCGTTCCAAGAAAATGGTTTTGGTATCCTGAAAAATATCGTTGGATTCATTTAGATGGTTACCGTATTGGCAACCATGATCATATTTCGATTAAAATGCCTGCGGTATACGCTATTGTTGCTGACTATATAGACGGAGAAAGAGAATTTTCGCTTCTTTCAGGAGAAGATAGAAAAACCGCTGTAGACATTAGTAACTACTTATTATGTAGCCTCGATCCACATATTAATAATTTTTTAGTAGAGAAGAACACGGGGAAAATTGCAATTATTGATACTGAACATTTCCCTACAATGGCAGGCTTCAAAGAGCACCCTCGCATGACCAGCTACACTTCTTGGTATTTACACCTCTTCACAAAGTATATTCGTAATCGCTTTGGAAGAACAAAAAAGGAGAGGCGAGACATGCAGAGATATCCACAAACTCCGTTCTCATTACCTTAATTAAAATTAAGGTAAGTCAGTAAAATTACTCAATAGATCGTGCTCCTAATAATACCTTGGAGCCGTTTGTTCGAAGTTCCGCTGACGAATTATTTCTCTTTGCCCTTCTTTTTTGGTTTCAATTTCCTTTAATGTTTCATTTATACTATCAATACGTTCACTAAGAAACCTTTTCATACTCTTTCCATCTCTTCGATCTCTGATTGATTCTCTTCCACTAATTGATTCAGTTTGCAATTGCCCCCATTGTCTTTCTAACCGAGATCTTAAAGCCTGAAGTTCTTCAGGACTCTTGCTGCTTTCTGCCTTTGTCATTTCTCCATTTGTTTGTCTCATAAATTCATCTATTGCATTATCACGGCTTGCTTTAAGTTCATTTTTATAGGTTTGATCATCATCAATTTGACCATCCTGCCAGCTTTTGTTTCTTTCTACCATACGATCAAACAAACGATCTTGGTCTGTTTTTAAGCTTGGTCTTTGAAGTTTTTCTAATTTTGTACCTATCTCATCAATACGTTGCTTAACGAAGTCCTCCATACTTTCTTCACCGTTTTCATCTGTTCCACCTGTGATTGGTTCTTTTTCCAAACTCTCCAGCTGTCTTTCTAACCGAGACCTTAAAGCCTGAAGTTCTTCAGGACTCTTTCTGATTTCTGCCATTGTCATTTCTCCATTTGTTTGTGTCATAAATTCATCTATGGCATTATCACGGCTTGCTTTAAGCTCATTTTTATAGGTTTGATCATCATCATTTTGACCATCCTGCCAGCTTTTGTTTCTTTCTACCATACGATCAAACAAACGATCTTGGTCTGTTTTTAACCTTTGGGTTGAAGTGCGCTTGTCAGAATTTGTAAAATCTAACCCACGAGAATCTGAAACTTCAGCAACCTTTTTAACTATTGAAGCACTATCTGTTCCGTCGGCATTTACGCTTGAAGCATCAACGCTTCCTTCCATGGAAACAGGACTTTCTGCACCGCTCCCTCTACCAAACCACGATTTAATTCTATCGAAAAAACCGCGTTTTCGGGGTCTTTCTAATGTAGTGGTATCCCTATCGTCACCTCTTTCGGTATCATGGTCACCATCTTGACCATCTGAATGATCTTGCTGATTCCCATTGTCACCAGTATTGTGTTCTTCAATCACTTCGCCATCCATAGCGGACAAAGAAAGGGGGATTGCAACTGCTAAAAGCAATAATGCCAATATATTTTTCTTCATAACCTCTCCTCTATTTAAACCAACCTCTAGCTCTTCCTCTTTCTGCTACTTTACTCACGGCTTCAGGATTATCACGTCTCCATTGTTCAAGCTGTTCCGAATCCCTACGCGCTTCTCGTTGTTCATCCGTAAGCGACCGACTCCTTCTTGATGGATCTGTTGTATTATCTGTTCCCAAATTATATCTTTCCCTCAACGCATTATTTCTCAATTTTTGGTAAGTTTGCATATGTTGTTGCTCTCGTTGCATTTTTTGTTCTCGAGTTAACCTTTCAGCTTTTCTTCTATAACCCACTTCTCTATCTAATGATTTCACTTTAGTATCAAGGTAATTATCACCAGTATGCTGAGTATAATCCTTAGTAGCAAAGTCCTCGGCGCCAAATCCATCGTTCCTTATCATCGCTAGGTTAGCGCTCTTTTTTAGATCTGCTTCTCTATTTCTTTGATATTCAAGATGCTCTAAAAGAGCAGTTTTTTGTTCAGGAGTTTCAGCATCACGTATAAGTGTGTCTACCTGTTTTTTATATTCTATTTTTGCATTACCAAGTTGTTTTCGTATATCCACTCTATTGTCGCCTTCAAACTTGTTATACAAGTTTGAAATTTTATTGAATATTTTTCTTTCCTCTTTAAATTTATCGTCATAGGAATGAACGTCTTTCTCTTGCTGTTCAACATAACGAGCTCGATCAGCATTATCTTCGAACGTTGCTGACTTCTTCAACATTCGCTCTGCTTGCCTTCTTGTAAGATGATCCCCACCCTGTTCACCCTTTGCAATACTCTTGAGCTGAGCTTCTCTTGCACCTTGAGACTTTAATCTATCAAGTTTAAATTCTTCTGCAGTATGTGGTGTTACCCCATCTGCATTATTTTCTATGTTTTCTGTTCCACCAGTACCTTCACCTCGCATTCCCTTTAATATTTCTCTGGCACGTGCATGTTCTCCAGATCTTGAACCATCTGCTAATATTTCCCTTGCTTCATCACGCAAGTTATCATTTGATTCTTTAAAATCTTCTTCAAATGTGTTCCTCACATTGTCCATATCTTTTTCATATCCATCGTACTCAATACTAGAATCGTTTTTTGCATTGTGCCATGCGTTTCGAGCTTTTTCTCTTTTTTCAAGATGAAAATCTAACCCACGCAAAGTTGAAACTTCAGCAACGTTTTCAGCTATTGAAGCACTTTCTCCTGTGTTGGCAACAGCACTTGAAGCATCAACCGAACCTTGCATCTCAACAGGTGTTTTTGAACTGCTCCCTCCGCTAAACAATGAACGGATTCTATCAATAAAACCTCTTCTTTGAGGCTTTATTGAGGTATTGTTATCAACTACATCTCGCTCGTTGTCACCATTTTGACCATCTCGACCATCTAAATTATCTTGCCGATTCCCATTGTCACCAGTATTGTGTTCTTCAATCACGCCATCCATAGAAGACAGAGAAAGAGGAATTGCAACTGCTAAAAGCAGTAATGCCAATATACTTTTCTTCATCCTATGCCCTCCATCTTATTCGCTTCTTTTGTTCATTACATTTAAAATTTCCACCATTTTCTTTTCTTGTACGTTTCCGCTAAATCGTTCATATTATCATCAAATTCCTGTGCACTGTTTTGCATTCTCTCTGAAGTTTCTGCCCCCTGTTGTACTCGCTCTGTTCTTTTAGCCATACCTGCATCAAGAGCTGTACCTTGCCCTTGTTGCATCCGGGCAGCACGTCTTGCTTTTGCTGTATCAAGCGCTGCTCTCATTTCAGGAGTATAACGACCTCTTATTGGCTGACTTTCCAAATTATAACGGTTAATTCTGCCTTCATTATTCCCTATGTTTTGACCCCTTTGGTTAAGGTCTGAACCTGAAAATCCTTCACTGTTTCTGGATATTCTCGGGTTAAATTGATCTGCTTCATCTTGGATATCTTTAGCACTTTTCGCTTTTTCGGTTGGTTCCTCTGTTCTTCCAAATAAGAACCAACTTCTTTTTTTTCTCTCTCTAATTTGACTAGTACGCTTTCTTAACTCATTATTAACTCTATCTATATTTTTTAAATAAAGATCCATTTCAGATGATCTAGATGTACCACCTTCATATCCTTTATTAAAGTCATCTTCCAGAGCTTTTCTTTTATCGTTCAAAGCGTTCATTTCATCAAACGCTGAATCACTTCTTCCACCCCACCAAGATCTCTTATACTTACCTTTAAAACTAACTGCACCATTTTCGTCGATATTTGCAGTAAGATTTAATCCACGATTTGCAGTTCTAGCTATATTTGCTTCTGACTGTTCTGCTGAGGGTGCATTGGATTGATTAACGGTTGAATCCATATCTTGGCCAACAATCTCTGCAGGAACATTTTGTGAACCTCTTTCAGGCACATTACTACTTCGGCTAAACCATCCACTTTTTTTTTCTGTTCGCCTTGTGCTTGTTTCAGTAAAACGACTCATACCATCTGCTAGATTATTTGCCTTTTCCATCAAGCCGTCTGAACTTGGCTGGCTCTCTTGAAATCGTTCGATTCGATTTCTAAAGTCGTCTACAGGCGGTGCTTCATTATCACCACTCATACCTAAACCCATACTATCCGGCTCAGTAGGCGGTTCAAAACCATCCATTGCGCATAGTGAATTTGCTGAAATAAACAATAGTAAAAATAAGCTTATTTTTTTCATTTTCTTTCTCCATTTTTTCCAGTCCCTATTGCTTAAGCTTGAGACTTAAATCTATATGTTAAAAGAATAACAATTTGGGAAGACCAAAGTAAAGAGAAAGCCCTGAAAAGGGCATCCTAAGCTTATTATGAGAATTAAACAGTCACCGTATTTTTAACAGTAGAAAAAATTGAGCTTATTTTATTAGACACGTCACTGAGTACCATTTTAGCCTTATTCAAGAAGTAAACGCGTCGTGTGTGCTTATGTTGCTTGTAGTCTTCAAAAAGACGATAGCGCACTAAAAAAAGACGAGTATCCCTTGACTGAGAGTCAATATCAACCTGTTTATTTTCTGAAAGAATATTGTAATGTTTTTTGTTTTTAATCTCCAAACTACTCATTCCATCCATCCGTAAACGACGCAATCGTTTTTGTCTACGAGACAAAGAAAGGCGGCTTTGACGATCTAAAAAATTACTGTAATAAGCCCTAAAACCTTCTTGCTCATTAGAATCTGGGGTCATACGTGTAATAAAATCATCGAGCGATTCTTTAAAAACATGCGCGCTGGGCACAAAGGCTGTGAGTTGAGAGAGACTGGTAAGTGCCAATACAAGCACAAAAGAGTTATGCTTCTTCATACTTCTTTCCTTTCTTATAAAAGAAGTTATCGTAAAATTTCTTCCTCAAGTCTACGAATAGTCGACCGTAAATTGCTATCTTTTTCAGCGTTCTCTTGCACTCTATCAAAAGCATGGATCACAGTTGAATGGTCTTTACGACCTAAGAATCCACCAATTTCTCGTAACGATCTTTGGGTCATCTTCTTCATTAAATACATAGTCAATTGGCGTGCAAATGAAAGATCTTTCGCCCTGCTGTTAGAACGTAAATCAGATAAACGATAGGAGTAATGTTTGCAAACGCATGAAGCAATTCGATCAAAATTTATTTTTTCTTTTTTCTTTGGATCTGGTTCTCTATGCAATACTTTGCGTGCTAATTCAACAGAAAGTGGCTGCTTAGTTAATGAAGAGAAAGCTAACACACGCACCAACGAACCTTCTAATTCACGAACATTAGAAACCGCTTTTTGTGCAATAAAATCTGCCACGTCATCTGCCAATTCTTCGTTATGCGTTTGTGCTTTGCGTTTTAAAATTGCAATTTTTGTTTCTAAGTGTGGCTTGTGAATATCAGCAACCAATCCCCATTCTAAACGAGTACACAAACGTTCCTCGAGACCTTTAATCTCTCGTGGAAACAGATCACTAGAAAACACAATTTGTTTACGAGACTCATACAACGAATTAAAAATATGGAAAAACGCTTCCTGCGTTTGTTCTTTATTAGAAATAAACTGAATATCATCTAACAATAGAATATCGATCATGCGATACCGCTGTTGAAACAAATGAATTTTATTAAATCGAATTGCAGAAATAAATTCATTTATGAATCGATCAGTTGTTTGGTAAAACACCACCGCTTTACTATCTCGCTTTTGAATAGCGTTACCAATAGCATGCAATAAATGTGTTTTGCCCAGCCCTGAACCACCATAAAGAAAAAAGGGATTGTATTGATCACCAGGATTCTCCGCAATTGAACGAGCTGCGGCGTAGGCAAGCGAATTACTAGGACCAACTACAAAAGTTTCGAACGTGTATTGCGGATTAAGATAACCATAATTTTTACGTGTTTTGTGAACAAGCGCATTCTTTACCTTACCAGGAATAGAACCTTTCTTTGGTAGCGCATAGGCAAGCAAAGAGCTTTTCTTCTGCTCTTGATTCTGTTGTTCTGTAGGGCTCAAAAATGTCACCTTTAACGAATCTACATGTAACAGACGCGCTAAATGTGTTTGAAACAACGGTTGATACTTACTCGCTATCCATTCTTTTACAAAAGTATTGGGTGCTTGAATAATAATACTTTTTTCTTCAGGACTCCAGTGTGCAATTTTAACAGCCTTTAACCATGTTTCAACAATACGACTGCCCGCTTCTTGGCGAACAATAGAAAGAAAATTTTGCCAAACATCGGTTAACACAGTGCCCTCATGTACAAATTGAGTAGTAACTTATAAGAAAAGTGTAGCATTATTAAAATAAAATAACACTCAGATTACCGTTATGCAAAGGTTTATTGCAAAAAAGTTCGTATTCCCTTATAAATTCCGTGGGCTAACGCTTTTTGATAGTTATCAGATTGTAACAACTGCCGTTCTTGAGGATGAGACAAAAAGCCAAGTTCAACCAATATTGCAGGAACTTCTAACCCCATCAACACTTGAGCCGGCTTATATTTTACTTTTCTATCTACCACCTGTTTATTGTACAGGCGTGCTTGGCCCAACAATTGTCCCTGAACAGACTCTGCAAGTTTTCTACTTTTATAATGTAACGATCTTGTTTTCTCTGTAAGCATCTTATAATCCTTGGCATGCATATTTTTGAATTCCGACTTAAACAATGAGGGCTGCATACAGAATGTCTCTATGCCGGCCGTCTTTGTACTTTTGTCTGCATTCGCATGAACAGATACAAAAAGATCTATATGTGGTTGTTTATTTGTATGTGTCGTTCGTGTATCAAGCGCCAAGTATTCATCTTTGTCTCGTGTAAGAAAAACATTATAACCCTGCTGCTCCAGAATCTTTGCTGTCTTTAAACCAATTTGTAGATTAATGTCTTTTTCTTTAACGTTACCAATTACATAACCTGGGTCACTGTGCCCATGTCCGCAATCAACTGCAACATTGATTTTTTTTTTACCTGGGCCGTTTGCAATACTGGTCGCAATTTATTATTCAAATCCTTCATAGCTCTACGCTTTAAGAATGAGAATGTTAAACCATAATCACCGGTAATAGCCTCAAACGATTCTTGTTGGAATCCAATTTCATTAGGACGGAAAACAACACGGCAAGTTAATCCACCTCTCGCATAGTTCGGCTCAAACTGTACACGATATAAATCATTTTCTGCTGGTGTTGCACCAAGCTGATTTAAAAAGCTTTGCGCCTTTCTTTCTGCAGAGGTAAGTGGCATAAAAAATTCAAGTTCAACTTGTCCATTTTCATTTACAGGAACCTCTTCACCCTTAAGTCCTGCAGCCGAGGCGGAAGGGACGTATGTACAAATTGGTCGATGTGAAAAATAGAACACCAACTTATCAGACATCGCCCCTTTGTGGTGATACGCCTTGGTAATTTTTATTTTATTCGTAGCCGATTTTTTAACTGCTATTGCTGCCGCTTTTCTTTTTAACGATTTCGTTTGCAGTCCAGAAAAACTTAACAACACTAGCATCATCAAAATTCTTATTTTCATACTAACCTCCATTTCCAAAAGTCCATCTTTAATTATAAATATATTTAAATTTGTTTCACATTGTCAATATTGTTTATCTCAAAGTCCCACAAATGCTCCTCCACTAACATTTTTATTTTTTATACAATTTAACTGAACAGTTCAGGTTTATACGTTAAGCGGCGAGATCGCTCCCACGCAACAATGAAGTGGTGAAGATCGTAACGTTGATTAACTTCAGAATGCGTATCAAAAGCTGGATCGTAACACAGTACTTTCTTATCTTTTGCATCAAAACCAACAACTACAAGAAGGTGCCCTTGTTTATACTCTTTTTTTCCGCCAGGAATACTTCCACGAATACTTACAGCAACAGGAACATTCTGTTTAAGTAATGCATGCAGATCATGAAAAGAGTTTAAACGTGTAGTATAAAACAAAGCATGACCATGTCCTTTTTCAAACGCATGCGCCATATTAAGCCCCCAGTTGCCAAAAATATCGAGCCCTTCATCGTATACGTAGTTAGAGAAGAGCAATGGTTCCATTTTTTTACCGGTTAATGTTTCTACCATCATGCTCACCGATGTTGGAGAGCACAATGCATTTGCACGAGGATGGTCTATCATAATTTGCGATTTCTTTGGGACATTAGAAACACGACACGAATCAAGGTTTTTACCGCGTCCATTGTAAGGTTCAATTTTAAAACGAGTAAAATCTGCTGCAGCTACCATAACACCTTTTAGAGATCCTAATGACACTTTCTTTCCATCACGAGCAACCTTTACTTGAAACGCAGATCCTTTTTTATTGTTCTCCATTTCTAATCGTGCATATTTAAAGACTGAATGTTTACCGCGACTAAAATGTGATTTCTGTATATTAGAACCCCACTCAACCATTTTGTGCCATTTATCCCACGTACCAGTTTTTTGATCCTTCACGCGAACAGAGAAGGTAAACGCTCCCCGTTTGGGACGATGTGCATTCCACGAGAAAACAAGCTGAGTAAATGGCATGGCATCATAATGCGATATTTGTAATTCTTCTTTTCGTTTATTGGCATGCATTTGTTGATCTGAATAAACATGCTTATACGTGCGTGACCACGGTTCTTTTGCCTGTAAACTTACAATACTCAATAATATTAGAATTGCCTTCTTCATACTAACCCCCTTTTATAACCCATTTTTAGAACATAATCTTCATTGTACCTTTCTGGAGGAATCATATGCAAGACTTTCTTTTCTTCTCCTTATCTGCAAGACTAATTATCTTTACAGAAAGGATAGTAATGAAAAAACTTATACACACGTTATTCTTTGTTGCCCTGTCAGCGTTTTGCGCTCCTAGCTACAATGGTTTTTGCTGTGTGCCCCTGGCAGATCTTTTAGGCGGACCAATTAATGACTTTTTCTCTACTCTATCAATTGAAAAAGCATATACGCAGTTACCTTATGGCGAATCACGCGGCACATTAACTTCACCCCGTACTGCCCAATTATTATTTAATCAACCAGTTATCATCAAAGAACAAAGAGGCAAAGAAGTAAAAATAGAAGTTCCATATCTCACGTATTCACTCGGCAAACATACTCATTTTACCTACTGGACATTAGCAAGTAACATCACAAAACTAACAAAAAAAAATAAACCCTATGTTCCATTAAATGGAAACAACACGTTTACACTGAGACATCCAATGACGTTAAAGGGAAAAACATATGCAGCTGGCACCCAATTTGTAATAGAAAAAAGTAAACAACATAGAACACAAGTCTATGCATATAACCCTACTATTAAAGAGATAATAAAACTTTCTATTAAAAACAACTCACGCATAACACCACCACAAGATTTTAAAGGCAAGCAAAAATTATTAGTACAACTGTGTAAAGAATGGGCACATCAAAAAGATGGAATCATTCCATATGTATTTGGAGGAGCAAGCATCGGCACTCCACTAAGACAAGATTCATTCATTAAAACAAAAGTTAACTTCACTAAAGGTAAACAAAGCACTTTCTTTACTCGTAAAGATTCAAAAACGCCTCTTTTTGGTATTGATTGTTCACGTATTTTTACACGTGCCGCACACATGGTTAACCTTCCATTACATGCCACCAACACCAAAGAGCTCAGACGAGTGCTTCGTCCTTTAAAAAAAGATGAAACTATCGAGAATGGAGATATTGTTGTTTGGAATGGCCATGTTGCTATGGTAAGTGATGCAAAAAAAGGATTACTCATAGAAGCTCGTTCATACGACAGTGGCTACGGAAAGGTTCATGAGATACCGTATCATGAACAATTAAAAGATATAACATCTACACAAAAACTAGTTAATGCACATTTTTCAAAACAACGTATTACACGATTAAAAAAAGATGGCACAAAAAATCATTTTGTATATGATTTAGAAATCTTAAAATTATCTAGCTTAAGGCTTTAACGAATTAGATGCGAAGTCAATAAGAACAATCAGAACGTTATGCTTTTTGCGTAGCTCATGCAGCAAACAGTATTGGTAGTGAGACAATGAAAAAAAATATCCCACTCGTTCTTTTTGATGACAACGGCCAAGACCTGTTAGCAATCAGCGAGTGGGATATTGTTAATTTTTCTACAATTAATGCTGGTGAACAATAACACGCGATTGGCGTTGATTTGCAGGAATATATTGTTGCAAAATATGCCTTACCGCTTTTAATCTTGCATATTGTTCAAGGGTTTTCATTGCACAATAACTTGCCATATTATACGTTGCAGTATACAACCAAGGGCGTCTAAAGTAGCAGTCTTCTTTAAAGAATAAACCAATAGTTGGTGAGTTACTTATCCATGAGTTGCTTGCATACTCCTGTAAGATATCTTCTGAATAAAGGGTAATGTCATCTGTAATGAGAACATCACCATCAAGTAACGCTCTTGTATCAGAATCTTGGTCAATCATTCTTTGAGCAGTAAGCTCTACAATATTGGTGTAAGATTCATACATTTTTAAACGTTTATCAAGTTGCGTAAGTGCAGTATCAACTTTTTTAATTGCTTCAAGAGGAGATGCATTTTGCTCAAGACCCATATTAAAAAAAAGCTGTCTTTTTAAAGCTTCTCTACCACCAGGGTAATGGGCAAGTTGATTCATTAATTCAGCTGCTGTATCACACTCTGCCCATCTATTTCTTAAAACTAGATTTGTACTTGTATTTTGACGTTTCATTTTTCTTAATTGAACACCAAAGGTACAATATCGCCAGAGCATTGCACTATGATACAATGCCGCAAAACCATGAGCAGCGAGAGAAATCTTAACAAGATTACTTGGTGCAATTTCTTGACCAGCAATTTTAAAAACTTCTTTAGCAGTTCCTTCTACAGATTCAGCGGTAAAAGCTTTATAACCTTTGAAACTAAGATACCCAAGACCAGCATGCGCACTCCAACCAAAAGCGCCGTAACCCAGTTCTTTGGTTACTCCACAAACAACATCGCCCAAATCAGCAGAGATACCTGCTGGAAGAAGTACCAATAAACTTAATAAATATTTTTTATAAGATTTTATAACCATAACCATTCCCTAACTTTAAGTAGGACAACCTCACATTTCACTTAAACCAGTTTATCAATAAGAGGATAGACGTGCAAAAGCCCCTGGGCATTTTAAGCTTAGGGGGCTTATTTGCGAGAACTATTCAAGCTTAAAGCGGTACTAAAGCGAGTCGTACATTCGATACAATTTTTTCATTTTGCTCAAAAATCACTCAGCATGATTCGCTTTACTTCTGATTCATCCCAAGTGGCTTCCTGTAGGTAATTGTATCGAAGAATCGAGCAACTACTTTTTATCTAGCTTTAAGATTCAAATTAATAGCTTGAGCCTGCGTAGCTGGAACCAAATATTGCTCCATAACACGTTGAATTGCACGAATACGCGAATACTGCTTAAGAACCTCAAAAGTACATTCTGCAGCTTTCTTATGCGTCCAAGTAAACCAATACGGTATACGTGTTCCAAAAGTAGGAGACCAAGTATATTTAATATCAATTGGCAAGAGCGTATGATCCATGTACTCATTGAATGCTTTTTCTACAGGAGAAAATCTAAAAGCTGAGAATGTAGATGAAACCAATTGATGATCAATAATATAATCAGATGTAATCAATTCTTGAGGATTTTTAGCAAAACCTGCCTCACGGGCCATGTTAAGGAGAATAGGAGTGAGAAAAGCATAACTATTAAGCTCTGCTTGTAATGCAACCAAGGATGAATCAAGCGCATCAGATACTAAAAGATGAAAGTTTGGAGCATTACGATCTATACCTTCTGCTCTGCAGATTTCTTCTAATAGTTGTTGTCTAAAGGTATCTTTTTCTTTTCTTGTACTCAGTTGAGTAAAGCATCCCCATAATGCGTATCCTGAAGTAAAATCATAAGGAGAAACCCATACGTTACGCTCACTGAGTGTCCCCACTTTTTTACACATTTGTAGTTCATCTAAACGAGTTCCCATGTTCCACCATTGAGCTACGGTTGTAATACCACCAGCACCAAGTGCACCTATTGCAACGGTACTTAACACTTTGCTCGTTGTACTAACCTCTGCTTTTGCTTGCTGTGAAACACACATTAATACACACAACAGTGCTCTGCTATACTGTTTTTTAATCATATCTATACCCTAAAAAATAAATGTTATTGCTATAATAATAAAGCCCAGAATAACACAGATACCACTATCCACAAGCGGTTCTGGTCAAAAGCGAACGTTTAAGTTGAGACAAATTTTGAGTATGCCCTATTAACATAAACCCTTTTACATAATTCGATTCAGCATAATGTACTTTTTGATAATATTCGTCAGTTTGCTCACTTTTAGCATCTGAACTAAATATGCCTGCAACATGAAAAGACAAACCAAAAAAATAGGATGCCGTAATTAATGTAACACCCCCGTATGGTTGCATATGTTCAACCATATTCGTTCCTGCTCGCATGCCCTGGACCAACGCATCTGGCCACGTACAGCTACGCATTTTCTTATTGGTAAATTTATCTCTTACTAATGCCACATCACCCGCTGCATAAATATCTGGATTGCTTGTCTGCATCCATTCATTAGTAACAACTGCATAATTATCTATCTCTAACTTTGCAGATTCGGCAAGAGCTAAATTAGGACGCGCGCCAAGCGCACAAATAACCATATCTGTTTTAAGAGTTGAACCATCAGAAAGTTCAACCGAGCATACACCATTATCTTTTGAAACTATTTTATTAATCATTACATCAAAACAAAAATCAACATTATGTTGGCGTGCTTTATTTTGAATAAATTCTGCGCCTGCGGCATCTGTCTGCCGACTCAACACTTGTGTGTTTTTATCTACAATTGTTACCGGTAACTTATAATACGTTAATGCATCTGCACACTCAAGACCACTTAATCCGGCACCAATAATTGTTATATGCTTAACGTCTTGTTGTTCGATCCAATCTTTTATTCTCTGTGTATCGTTCAAAGTATAAAACGGAAACACACCCGCTGTATCTTTGCCTTCAATCGGTGGAATATGCAGCGTACCACCAACTCCAAGTAACAGTTTTGTGTAGGCAATGCTAGAACCGTCTGCACACGTTATCTGTTTGTTATTAACATTAATAGCAGTAACTTTAGTATTAAGTTTAAGTTCTATGTTGTTCTTAGTAAAAAAATCTTGCGGCTTGGTATACATCTTCTCAAGCGGCTTTTCGTGATTTAAGTACTCAACTAAAAAACATTTATTATACGGAAACTCTTGCTCGTCAGACACACAAATAATACGTGCATCTTTTTCGAGTTGACGCAATTTCGTTAGCGCGCCCATGCCTGCTGCTGAAGTTCCAATAATTACATACGTTTTCATAAAACCTTTGCGTTATTTGCGCCCGACAGGAATCGAACCTGTGGCCTACAGATTAGGAATCTGTCGCTCTATCCTACTGAGCTACGGGCACAATACTTATAGAGCAACAGTTTACTTGATTTGTTCTGCGAAGCAAATTGTTAGAAATTCACCTGGCCACCCTTAACACGAACACGGCTTACATCTTTGCTAAGGTTTCTAAGATTTCTAATATTCCCTCGTTCTTTTCTCGTTCCCTCTGTATACCCCTGGTACAGATCATTTATTCTTTCTTTCTGCTGCCCAGTCAAGCGATTATAATAATCTTTTCCTCGAAGATCATCTAAGCTTCTGCCTCTTTCTTGATACTTTTTTGCTCTACCAAGTGTTTTGTTCCAATCATTCGTATTTTTTCTTTGTTTTCTTTTTTCCATGTTCAGGCGTTCTGGATCTGTGTCAAGATTGTATAGAGACTCTTGTTGTACCTCTTCGGGGCTCATACCACTAATCTGATTAAGCATATCTCTTTGAGGATCTGTAGTGCTCTTTCCTCCACTACCAACACTGGTTTCTGACTGTCCTGCAAGAGACGAACTATCATAGTCAGGAACTGTATCATCTTGAGATTCAGGATCCTCACTCCATGACTTATTACCCGACAATTGATCTGATAATAAGTTACTACTTGCTTCAATACGCGCTTGCTTTGCTTTATTTAAATCTGCTTCAATACGCACTTGCTCTGCTGCGGATTGTTTTCCTTTATATCCCGATTGGTTTTCTTGCCATCTCTTAAAATTCTCGCCTTTTGCACCGCCATACCTATCTTCCATTCCAGGAGTCTGAACAAAACTAGAATCAGACTGTGCTGGCTGCGAATCACTTTCTGAAACCCAATCTGGCCTTAGATAATACTTACCTGCAAGATTAATACCATTCTGAGAAGCATACTCTCGTGTCTCAGTATAAAGTTCTTTTAATTTAGGATTATCTTTAAGTAATTGGCTAGCATCTGCAGTATTTATCTGTTCCATTAAACTGCCAATTTTAGCAACGGTGTATTCATCTTTTCCATCTTGCTTAATAGTTGCAAGACGACTTTCCAAAAAATCTAATGTTACATTTTTCAGTAGATCCTTAACCTGATCTATTTCACCTTGTTCTAACTGACCACTATTACCTTCAAGGAAACTTTCTAATTCTCGTTTTAGTTTACTCAATGCTTTATTTTTTGTTTCAAAATCTCCATAATCTCCATTTTTGATATCTTCAAATCGTTGGTTAAAGTCCTGTACTTTTTTTGTACGAGCCTGCTTTGATGCTTCTTGTTGACGCGCAAGAGCTTCTTCTTGTTCTCGTTGCTGCCTACGATACTCCTCTTGCGTTCTAGTAGCTTCTTCTTGTATTTTTTGCTTTCTAGTAGCTTCTTCTTGCTTTTTCCTAGCAGCTTCTTTTTCCCTTGATAATCGCTCTTGATTTAGTTTCTCCCTTGCTGTGCTTTCTTGTTTTATACGATTATCAAAATCATCTAACTCTTTTTGAGATACATTAAGGATGTTTTGAGATTCATCTATCTGATCTTTAAACTGGTTGTTATTCTTATAAAAATTAAGTTGACCACTAGCACTGTCTACTTTTGCCTGTAAGCGCTTACGCTGCTCTTGAATGTCTCCCCATTGGTCAACTCGAAGTGTTCCATTCTTATATGCACTGCTATCCATAGCTCTTTGTATGTTTTCAAAACGTTCACCACTCACCAAACCTCCTTCTAATTTATTTCTTAAAAGTGATAAATCGTATTTTTGTTGCTTGGTAGTATATTCTCCTTTACGAAGACGACTTTCTACCTGTTGCAATCGCTCTTCAGTTGCGTCAGGACCACTTTTACCCAAGTCTTTTGAAACAGAAAGTGAATTAATCCAATTGTTAATTTGTTCTTGTAAGGATTCCCCATTTTTTTGTTTTTTTGTATACCAGTCAGGTGGATCTTGCTCATAAGTAGTTTGTATTTCTTGTAAACGAACCATTTCTTCTTTTGGATCTAAACCAGCAGTTTGATTTAAACCAGAACGAATATGCTTATTTAAGTTTTCTGAACGCTCAATTGGATTTGTAGATCTAGATTTTTTCATAAATTCATCTCTTAGACGATCTAAATCTTCAAGGGAACTCTTTACCCTACTTTCCTGGGCGTCGCGTAGCGTATCAGCATTCTTTTGATTATCTTCAGAATCAGCAATCTCTTGCGCTTCACGTAAACTTTTCATTGAAGCATGATTCATCATGTTACTAGAAGGCTCTTCCACCAAAAGAGTTGCTGCTAAAGCATTCTCTTCTTTAACTCTCTGCTCTTCTCTGCGATCAGCCTCTCCATGAATAAGTGAGTGCCAATCAGAATCTTTTTTTGATGAATCAGTAGTAGCCCACTGATTAACACGATCCCTTAAATTTCCGTAAGCATCTGTGACGCCATTTTTCAATTCATCAATACCACTCGAAATCCCAGCAAGAGTGTCCGATTGCCCTTCGCGTGTTGAAACACGGCGTGCCAAGTTACTCAATCTGTTCAACGTCTCTGCATCAGGAGTATAAACTCCTGCTTTTATACCATCAACACCCGCTTGAGCATATTGCCTTAACCCTTCAACTCCATCTTTAATTTGACGTTTCAAACCATCACTTGTGTGTTTTGTCCAATTATTTAATCTATCTTTTATCGTTTGCATATGATCATTAACAACTTGTGTTGTACTTCGCATATTAGTTCTACGTGATTCCAATTGTTTTATCACACTGCTTAACTTTTTAATCTTATCGTCATATTCCGGTTTAGTTAGATCAGTTTTTTTCAATTCATATTCAAGATTTTCTGCTTCTGCCGATAATGCATATATCTCTTTGCGTGTTTTTCCTCCACCCCAATAATCATTAAATCGATCTGCCCAGGTTTTCAATACCCCCTTTTTTTCATTATTATTAAAATTATCACTAAAGCCTACCTGATCACCGTCATACGTAACACTTTTACCTCTAAACACCTTGTTGTTTAATTCTCCAAGGTTGAGACCTCTTTCTGCTTCTTTTGTTGTCATTGGACTTTTATTATCATCACCTACACTAATGCTAGAGGTTGTACCAATATCTGTGCCAGTTATAGCTTTTGGTGCTTTTGCTGATGAAGCTTTACCCGAAAATTGCCACCACTTACGATGACTCTGAGACTGCTCCCCTGATTGGCTCGATAACTCGCCATAGTTTTCGCTAAGATCTCCTTTATTACCCTCTATTTCTGCTTCCTCTGAAGATTGTTCTGGGCCATCAGCTGAAGTAATAGCAGGATCTACAGGTGCCTTAACTGGAGCATCCATAGAAAACACTGGTGAAATATTTATTAACAAAACGATTAATAATACTTTGAAACTCTTCATTCTTTCCCCTTTTTTAAATGTCTCTTACTGAAAATACAAGATGGATAAAGGTATTGTGAAGAAATTCAAGGAAGAAAGAAACATTTAAGCTAAGAGTAAAGGCTTTTAGCAGCCACCTCCACCGCCTCCGCCGCCTCCGCTGCCGGCACCTCCTCCTCCAGATCCACCACCAAATCCAGAACTTGATCCTGGTGCACTAGCATTAACACTAGAAGAGAGCGATGAATTTAAATTATTAGCAAAAGAACCAGAAGAAAAGTGAGAAGAACTAAATCCACCATGATGGTAATACCAAACAGGATGATACGGTTTTCCTGCGGCTTCAAGACGTTCAAAGACTGGTGAAAAGTTTTTAGTCCACTGGTCTTCTACACCAAGCGCCATGGCGTACGGTAAATACTTTTCGTACAACTCGGGAGTTCGTTCTGGTGGAGTACTAATGTATTTCATGCGTGGCACTTCAGCAGATTCAAGATACAGTTTAAAACCGGCAATATGATCTCGAATCTCGAACCCTTCTTTGGTGTAAGACCGTGTAGAATAGGTGAGAAGAGCTAACCCAATCCCCCCTGGAATAGCAAAGTAAAACGCTTCTGGAGAATGGGTTACCGATGAAAGCGCGGCCGCTATAATCATGACAACGATATAAAGCACAAAGGGAACAATAAAATAACCCAAAAGTAATAGTTTATCGAGCTTCTTTCTATAATATTTTCTTGTATATTCAAGACTTTTTGTTGTCTCTTCTGATCGAGAACTATTAAGCGTTATTTTTTTGTTTCCCGCAAACAGCTTTATTAACATCTTGTAGTAAAATTCATTATTGGGAAGATTTTTCAGTTCTAATTCATACGTTTTAGAAAAATAAGAAAGAATACCTTTTTTTAAACTAATACCAATGCATTGCTGCACACCCATATTAACCAAGTCGGCTGCAAACCCTTCTGTTTTAAAACCTCTGTTTACAAAATAATTAACCATACCAGGAGTAAAGTCTTTGGGTGGTTCAAATAAAGGAATAATCGGTTTTTTGGAATCTTCTTTTTGAGTACGATCATACAAGTACCAAGCGCATATACTCATTAACAAAGAGATAACAATAAGAAAAACCCAACCCAAATGATCATAAAAACTCCACCACATTTTCTGTAATACAGAGGGTGGCGTAATAGAACCTTTTGGCATACCAATAACAATACTAAATGCTTGTCGAGGACGCAGATTGCGTGTACAAATAAATTCAATAGTATGGTGGTCTACAATTCTTGTTCTAAAAGCTTTTTTATATGAACCTTGTGAACCAGCATAAGCCGTATATTTAATCTGATCGGTTGTTACGCCCTCAGGCAAATGAACCGTTGCAGAAGATACATCAATAGGAAACATCCAGTCGCCACCAACCACATTCCAATACAATTCATCACTGTTTTTAAAGAAACCAATATGTCGACCAACCATATAAGAAAGTTCAAAGATGTGCGAGCCATACCTTAGCCAGCTGCCGTCTCGCATGTACATACGAATACCCCGAGAAAGATACTCTGTATCCCAAGTTGAAAGAGATTTTTCACCACGCTTTATACTCTTAAGACTGAACGGAGTTTTGAACCATGAAATACCTGACCTGTAACACAAAGGAAAATCTCGATAAATTCCTTTGCGAATATTTTTACCTTGGGCACACACTTTAATTGTTTCTGTTACGTCTAACCATCCGTCTTTACGAATCGTAATATCAGAATGATAGTTAGTAATAGCTTCGCGCGCATTAAGACTCAATGCAACAGTAAAGAACAAACCAAAAAAGAGTTTTTTCATGGCACTTCCCAACTAGAATTTTACGTTGGGATTATTTCTTTCTTCTGGATCAACTTCAAAGAATGGAAGTACACTAAACCCAGTCATACGCGCAATAAGAGACGAGGGAAACATTTGAACAGTCATATTAAAGTCTCGTGTTGCACCATTATAGTAACGACGCGCAAGTTGAATGTCTGTTTCTATATGGGCAAGTGTTCTTTGAAGTTCTAAAAAGTTAGTATTTGCTTTAAGTTCTGGATAACTTTCTGCAACAGCAAATAAAGTTTTAAGTGCGCCCCCCAAAGAGGCGTCTGCTGCCGCTTTACCTTCTATACCTTGAGCATTAATCGCTTTTGTTCTCGCAAGAGTTACCTTTTCGAACAGTTCAGTTTCATGCTTTGCGTACCCTTTTACTGTTTCTACTAAATTGGGAATAAGATCATAACGACGTTTAAGTTGCACATCAATGCCACTCCACGCTTCTTCTGTCATATTCTTAAGACGTACTAATTTGTTATAAACACCCACAGTATAGAGTGCTCCGAGAGCAAGCAAAATTAATATAATCCAAGCAATCATAATCGTATCCTCTCTGTTACGACGTTAATAATTGTTTATCATTACACTTTTTTGTCGATCTGGTCAATGAATTGGCGTTTTTAAACTACTTATATACCACTCACCGTGGATCGCTCAAGAGGCACTTGTTTCCCCCTAAGAACGCAAGACATACACTTACACTTTAATCGATTTCTAAAAAAACGATAACCCAGTGCCTGGAGCCTATTCCGTGGCTAAGACCACCTGCGCTTTGCAGCAAAGACTTTTTACTTAATAAACTATTATGTATAAAAAATAGAATGAAGAATGGTGCGCCTGGCAGGACTCGAACCTGCAACCAACGGATTCGAAGTCCGGTACTCTATCCAATTGAGCTACAGGCGCATAATATATAGAATACTGCAAAATCTTAGACAGAGCAATCTGAAACTTACTTATCTTCCAGTCCTAAAGTCGACCACTCAACTAAACCAGGGTATTTGAGTCACCTTGACGAACAGCTTCATGTTTAACAGAGCGCCCTCTACTTCATTATCCTGAGCAGGATGAAAGTTGTTTTATACAAAACCTTAATCGCGCCCAAGTAACCTATACAAAAACGCTTGATCATCGCCTGCTAAATAACCGAATGGTACTAAACCGCTCTCTCCCAAAGATTCTTTTAGAATGCGGTCTCCCTCTTCATTCACAACAACATCATTGAATGCTGCTGCTCCCGGCTCTCTTAAATCTTTGTCGGCTGAAGAAGATGCTGCGGTACTCTTTCTATCTTCAAAACCTTTTTTACAAGTCTTTATTTTTTTCAAAAAACATTTTGATGTATGAGTCTTAAACATATCTGGCCTCATATAACTACCTTTGCAGTAAGAACAAAAATAACTGGGACTAGCACCGTGCTTTTTACTTTTTTCCACATGCCTTTTAACCTCATCTGGTCGTGCAAAAGAATTATTACATTTAAGGCACCCAAACCTAATTTTTAATTTCTTTAAGGCCATAACTTCAGCATTATGTTTTCTTGAAAATTGTTTTTCTCCTACGCTCCATGTCCTTGTACGTGGAACGTAAGTTAACAGTTCTTGAGCTTTCTTCTTATAATTATCTTCTGTTAAGCCTTTATCGTAAGGCAGCAATAAATTATATCCATCCATTTCATAAGACATATATTCAGAATGAGATTGCGTTTTTTTTCCCTCTAAAGGAATATTTGCAGCCGAAATGTTAGTAATAGATAAAATAATTCCACTAAAAATAATAAAAAAACTGTTTTTATTCTGCATTAAAAATTGCTTTCTTTAGTTGTTGCTGATCTTCCACTGAATCATCCTTACCCTCTGCTTTATTATTCTGAGTAGGATGAAAGTTTTTATACGAAAACCTTAATCACGCTCCAGTGAACTATCCAAAAACGCTGGGTCATCGCCTTCTAAATAACCGAATGATACTAAACCGCTCTCTCCCAAAAATTCTTTTAGAATGCAATTTGCCTTTTCATTCAAAAAAACATCATTGAATGCTGCTGCTCCCGGCTCTCTTGAATCTTTGTCAGCCGAAGAAGGTGCTGCAGCGCCCTCTCCATCTTCCATTTGTTTTTCTAAAGTATCTTTTTTTCCCCAACAGCACTCTTTTTTATGCCCCTGAAGAAGATCTTCTCTCCAAAACTTCTTGTTACAGTCACCACAACAATAGCTGGGTTTACAGCCATACTTCCGACTTCTTGAAACATGCGTTGCAAGCTTACTTACTTCTGAAAAAGACTCATCACAAAAAAGGCACCCAAACCTAACCCCTAAATCTCTTAATACCACTATTTTAGCTTGCTTTTTTTCTGTGTATTCTTTTTTTCCTGCTCGCCATTTTTTTGTATGTGGATTTTGTGTTACTAGCTTGTTAGCTTTATCTTTATAATTATGGATTGTTAATCTTTTGCCGCAAGGCAGCAATACATTATACTTTGGCTTTTTATGAACCACATATCCCTCAACTCTCATTGTTTTTTGCTGTAGAGGAGGATGAATAAAAGGTATATTTGCAGCCGAAATGTTCATACTAGATAACATAATTCCACTAACAATAATAAAAAAACTGTTTTTATTCTGCATTAAGAATTATCTCCTCTAGCTGTTTTTTATCTTTCATTAAATTATCCTCCAGTTCATGGTTGAGTTGACGATGCAATAGTTGCAACTCTTTACACTGTTTGCTTGGTTTTCTCTGTAAAAATGTACTAATTATATTTTGATGTTCTATAGTTTCTACGTGATCTTGATAACTCTCTCTACTAGCATAAGAAAAAAAAGTTCCTAAAGACAAACTGCACTCAAGACATTCCCTCTTTTTTCCTTTTAGCTTTCTGCCTTTTTGGATTAATGATATTAACTTTTTATGGGTGGAGACCGAAACTTTCTGTGCGGGACCATCTTTGCCTTTTTTCACTCCCAATCCGTTATTCATTACTGAATTAACAAGAGCACCTTTACATTCTTTTTCTATATGTCTATAACATTTCCCATACCTATCAAAAAGACACTTACAAGACTTACACTTCCAACTGGTCAAATGACTCTCTACATGAGCATTGATTCCGCTTTTTGCCATTCCTTTACCTTGTCTACCCAAAGATAAAGTGCAATCCGGCCAAAGACACTCGTATCTACCTTCACCATAAGGCTCTATCCACTTGTCTACGCCTTCGACTAATCCACATAATGGCTTTCTTGTAATGTTATCTATCTTGACCATTAAGTTTCTTCTATCCCTGTATGCGCGTGAATATTCACATTTCTCATTTTTATCTGCTGCCCCTACTGATGATTGATTAATACATAAAAATAAAAGAACTATCCGCTTCATATGCGCCTTCCACAAATAAAATTACATTATTTTTGTGCATAGACTTTCCATGCGTTATATAGATATAAAACATTTTATTTTATACGCAACACTAAAGGATAATTCAATACTCTAAGCAAGTCGCTTCTTATAGCACAAACAAAAATCATGGTGCTCATAAGCAACGTAATGAATCATATTGCCCTCACTTTAGACATTTAGCCACAACCTGAATGTAAATACTAGTGGATGTCACCTTGATTCTTTAGTAATTCTAATTCTCCTCCCTATTGACTATTATCTTTTATGTGCCATTTCTCGAGAAGTAGCAAATCCACTATAAGAAGTATAAAAAGGACCTTTCAAAGATTGCTGCCACCCGTCAACCTCATGATGTTGAGAAGCTATATGTGAAGCCATTTTTTCATAATTACTACGGGTCTCTTTGCACACAGCACACTGAGTTTTTCCATATTTTAACATCTCAACATTGCATCTCAAAGAGGTTCTTAACCTATCTTGTTCTGTTATTGTTAATAACTTTAAAGATGCACCATCTTGTTTATAAGCATACTCAAAAATATCATCCGATACGCGTGCACCAATTAATGCAACTTTCTTCGTTTTACCACGCGCTTTCTTAGATACACTTTTCTGAGCTCCTGAATCATTACTAGATTTGTTTTTATTTAAACCGGATTCTCTTTTTAATCTTGCTTCTTCTTTCTTTTTTACATCAAGCATTTCAGCCATTATAGAAACTACGCTTTTTTCTCTATCAGTAAGAACAGCTTGAGTACCTCCAGACATAACAGATACTGTCACCAAGCTTAAACCCATAAAAAATACTAATTTCTTACTCATTTTGATTCTTCTCCATATTGACTATTTGTAAAACAACAAGATTAAGTCTAACAAGAAAGCCTATCCCGTCAACTAATTAGCTTATTCAAGCATAAAAGTAAATAAGGTTAAAATGACTTTATGTGTAATTTAACATAAGTATAAATACAACCTTTTGACGACATGTACCCCAGGGTCTATACTTATAGAAGGTGTTTAAATCGATTGGGGGATACCATGTTGAGTGAAAAAAATCTTATTCGCGACGGATTGTGTTTAGTTGTTTTGGTGTTTTTAGTACGCCATGTATTTACGCAACAATATATTAAACACGCATCAAAAAGAACGCTCGCAAAACATGCTGTAAATATACAAATGAAAAAAATTAAAGCTAGTGTTTCTAACACTGCTTCAAAAGTGAAAAAGCATGTTAAAAAAGGGGTGCGTACTACCATCAATTCAAAACAAGCTCAACTAGAAGAACATACTAGTGCTTTATTACAACAACTTAAAAATGCACAAGAAGCCCTTGATAAAACAGATCTTTTAACAGACAAAGAACGCACAACATTAGCACTCGACATTAAAACCATTCGCTCTCATATTGAACACATAAAAAAAGAATCTTCTAAAGAACCTCACGAGTTGGGATTGCTCTCTGGACCAGCGTTAACAACAGCTAAAGAAGTACACAAACGCAGCTTGGATAAAAAGCTATTACAAGCTACAAACAACACCAGCTTTGTTCTTTTAACCCTATACAACGAAATATTGGGACAGGACAAAAAAATAAACCCCGCAACATCTGTGTCACAAGGTTTACAACGTAATCAATCACTACTTATTTAATTTAGTTATCATCTGAAAGTTGCTGGCTTTCTTGGCTCAGCGTATCCGTTACTTCCTGATTTGCTGCACTTCCAAAGTTTCTTCTACCGGTCGTATTTTTTTAGTTTACTCGTCAAGGTCATCTGGGTCATACGGCTCATAATTTAAATCATCTTGCATACCATGTTTTGGACCTTCAACCTCTGTCTGCTCGGGTGTAAAAATATTATTTCTAGCTTCATTTTCAGCTTCTAACTTCTTCTGCGCTGCCTCCATATCTTTTGCCCGGTTGCTTTTGATTCTTGCTTCATCAGGTCTCTTTAAAAATGATTGAAATTCTTTTTCTTCTTCCTCTTCATTCAGGACTCTATCACCATCATCATCATCGCTTCTACCATTACCTTCCATCTCACTCAAAGCACGATCCATCTCGTTAGGATCGAAATCATTAGGATCGACATCATTATCATCGGTACTACTTGAACCTTGTTCCCCTAAATCTAAAATATTACCATCGGTGCTACTTTCATTTCTATCGAAATTACCAAGATTTAAAGTTTGAGAACCATCATCGTCATCGTCATCATCGTCGTCATCCCAGTCATCCTCTTCGCCATCATCGTCGTCATCCCAGTCATCCTCTTCGCCATCATCATCGTCATCATTATTGCTGCTATTAGACACATTTTCAGGTGCCTGATTGCGATCACGAAGAGCATTTTTCAGGCCTTCAGCAAGAATATCACTATAGCTATCAACAGTTGCAGCGTCTGAATAAGGTGTTAACAACTCTTGTGCTTTTGTTTCAAGTTTATCCACTTTCTTACTTAACGACTTTCGAGAACGATTATCTTCAGGTAACTTTTGAATTTTTTCTTTAAGACCATCAACTCTTAATCGTAGCATTTCATCTTTTATGTCTCGTACCTTTATACGAAGTTGTGCATCATTCGGACGAGCCTTTTGTTTAGCCTCTACATCTGTAAGTTCTATTTGCTTTACACTAATAGATTCCGCTGTTTCTGGTGATATATTGTATATGGTGGCATTACGCTGAGCACCTTCAACCATCTCTTCTTGTTTTCTCAATGCACTATCAATATCTGAATTAAGATTCTCAACAGAAGTAAAAAGCTTTTCTCTTTTTTTATCAACCGCATCAGCGGCATCTCTACCAACTTTCCCTAATGTTTTGCCACTCTTTCTTTCTTCAATTTCACGATCAAGGCGAGCAATACCCCCTTTTTCAAGAGCACCTTGACTTACCTTGCCATACTCTCTTAAACGACCTTCAATTGTATCCAAATCTGCATCTGTTCTTGCTCTGTCTATTTCCCTTGAAAAACTATCAACATTATTGGCATCTCTCCCACTCCGGGTCCACGTACTTTCTGTTAATTTCTTACCATCTGTCTCTTCTCGAAGTACTTGGTTTGCACGATCTTCAAAATTTTGTAGTTGTTTCTCAACAAGAGCTTTTTGTTCTTCTGTAGGATTGTCTTCTTGTACCCATTGATCTATTCTCTTATTAATCTCATTAACTTTTTCTCTAATTACACCTAATGATGACTCTGAAGTATCTCTCACTACACCAGTCCATGAAGAATCTATAAAATTAGACGATTGTTCTATTTCTTTAACAAAATCTTCAGCTTTTACAGAGTTATCCACATTTTTAGCTTCTTCAATTCTTCCCCTGTCACTTTCAAATTCTAGTCCACGCTCAGAACTTATAGCATCCGTAGCAACCTGTTCATTTGCACTTTCTTGCTCACTACCTTCCTCTAAACTCGAAGTTCCACCTTGCGCAACGTCCTGTAAACTTTCTAAAGATGTTGAACTTCCTGACGGGAAATCCACCATTCCTTCATCTGAAGATGTACGTGAAGGATTTTCATACAAACTTTCTGTATCATCATCATCATGATCAGGATCTACATTTTCGGGATCATCTTGCTCGCTATCAGAATCACCAGTCTGTCTAGTTATATCAGTAGATACATCATGGTCTGGGGCAACGTCAATACCATCCATCGACCATAGAGCAATTGAAGTACTTAATAATAAAAATAAAAGTAAACGAATATTTTTTTTCACAACAAATCCCTACTTGCGTAAAACATACCTCTTAAACCACTCCTGCGCTAATTCTTCTGCCTTCTTTTCATTCTTTTTATATAAAGCTTGACCAGTTTTTTTTGCATTCTTAATAAACTCATCTTTAAATCTTTCTTTAATTCTCTTAGCTTCGATACTATTTGCCCAACTTTCTTTACCAGCCTGATCTATAATACCTTCTTGAGCAGCTTCCCAATAAGGGGTATTTGCAGCGCCACTTACAATAGCACGTATACCAGATGCATCGCGTTTATCTTCAATATATTGCGACAGTGCTTTTACATCATCTGGATGAAATTGAGACAAAGGTAAAAGCGCCTCTACCATTGCTTTTGGATCTTTGTTAAATTCATCATCTATAAATCTTTGCCATTCTCCTCTATCTTTTGCACTTAATAATCCAACAGTGTCGTCTCCAACTTGCGTTGCATTATTTAACATTGCTTTATCTGCTTTTAGTTGTTCTTTTGCACTATCTTTACCGAGCGCACGGTTCACCATAGAAGAAGCTTTACTGGTATAACTTGTGACAAGATGATCTCCAAGCAGAACCGCCCCATCAACAACTGTATTTACGACTGGAACATCTAGGTCATTTTCATAGGGACTAGGTGAATCAACATTTAGTTTTTTTCTTGGAGGCGGAGGTGGACCATACATTTCTGGTTCACTATACTCCACTGGTCTTGGTTCTGGACCATATACAGGAAGAACCGGGCGAAACTCTTGACTACGTTCATTTGAATTGTACACTTTATCGTATGAACCTGATTGTAGTAAAAGAGGAACCATACTCACAAAAGCAAACAGGATCAAACCTATACATACCTTTTTATTCATAATTCCTCTCCTCTTTTAATACTACTTAACCTTTTATGTATTCAATCTCACTTTTATTGATGTCTATTATAATACTCCATTAATGTTTGCTTGCTATAAACTCCAGTATCAGGAATGCCACTCCATCCTTGTCCATTTTTTGGATCTGAAGAAGGATCTCTTTTAAGTTTATTTGCTATAACAGCATAATGATTTAACCATTCCCTATCCTTCAAAGACAATGCTCCAAATTCCTTTCCCACACGCGTAGGAAGAGGTAATCCTGGAAGCGATGAAGCTTTCCTTATTGGTACTAAGAGATCTGTATCTGATTCAGAAGCAACTGGAGTTGTTTGGTATCCAGTAGTGGAAGTCGCTGACAATTGCATACCTGGTTGCAAAAAAGCTGGAGTTTTTTTAGAAGCCGGTGGTGGTGGTGCCATTCCAGTTCTACCAGTCGGAAGGTCATCAAATACTCCTAGCGCTGCTTGTCCTGATTGCGAACTATAACCTGTAGATATGCTCGGTTGATACAATGATCCAGGTCCTGGTTGTTCTGGTTGTGGACCATACTCTGCAGGTCTTCTTCTTAACGCTCCTGAATTTTGTCCTCCTGGAGCTGCTTGTCCTGATTGCGTTGACAATTGAGACTTTACACCAAACCATTTTAATGCTCTATTAATCCCTTCTCTAGCAGCCATATCTGCACCTGATTTAAGATCCCCTTTAATATCTTTATAAATCTCTCTACCTAAACCTCCAGTTTCTTTACCAATTTGAGTATTTGATGCCCATTGTGCACCTTGTTGAAAACGTTCTCTAGCAGCACCCCAGTTACTTGATGTGTTTGAATTTTCAGTAACAGCATTCAGCACTTGCTTCTGCTCTTCCAGTGAGAAATCAAAGAAACCTTTAACCCGTGCTAATTGTGCACCTGTATAACCTTTCTCTTTGACATAGTATTGTATCCATTGCTGCACAAGATTTTCTTCTTGTGGATCAACTGAAGTTGAGCTCGCAGTAGAACTTACTGCAGAATTAGTAGCAGTTATTTGAGATGTATTTGCACCACTATTTCTCTGTTGTAACGATGCGTAAAAGGAAAGAGTTGTTTGATCTGATAAACTTAAACTTTGATAATTTGGTTCTGCTTTTAACTGGTCAACTGATATGTTATTTTGAGCAATAAACTGCTTCCATTGCTCCAATTCAGCTGGACTTAAATTTCCATCATCACTCTCATAACCAGAGCTCTGATCTAATAGATTTTGTTGATCAGCACTTGTTTGGAATCCAGATTGAGAAGCACTTTGATAATTAAGCAAATCATTCTGTTGTTCAGGAGTAAAGCTATCAAAACCATCTTCTTGTGCTACGTCATAACCTTTATTATTATCTATCCAATCTTTCCAAGGCTGTGTTGCTGGATCACTAGCAACCTGTGGCGCTTCTAGCGATGCTCCTTGATATGTACTAGCACCTTGTAAAAATTCGGGTCCAGAACCAGCTTGCCCATCGGTAACCCCAACAAGGGTCAAGATTGCTAACACCAAACATGTCATATTTAACTTTTTCATAGGTCTTCCTCCATTATTAGACCAAAACATTATTACTATCTGAAATATTAACATGCCAGATAAGTAAAAAACAAGAAAAATATTAAAAAATCTTATTGTAAGCTTATTTAGAAGCTATTTTCCGAACAAAATAAGCTAGAAATTCTTTGTTTCCAGTAGTACCAACAATAGGAGAGTCAATGAGCCCTAAAAGATCGAAACCACGTTCAATAATGCCATTTGTTACTCTCTGAGTAACCTCTTTATGAACATCTTCTTCTTTAATAACACCTTTTTTGCCTACTTGATCTCTATGTGCTTCGAATTGTGGTTTAATCAAAACAATAAGCTTCCCGTCTGGTTTAAGGAGTGCAGTAACTGTATCCATTACTTTAAGTAATGAGATAAAAGAAAGGTCGAGAGTAATAAGATCAACAAGCTCCCCTACTTCTTTAAGATGCCTGAAGTTAGTTCGCTCCATTGTCTGAACGCGTGGATTTGTACGTACTTTCTCGTGAACCTGACCATAACCAACATCTACCCCATAAATACGCTTAACCCCACGTTGTAATAAACAGTCCGAAAACCCTCCGGTAGAAAGACCAGCATCTACCACTACTAAGTCGGTAACATCAACGTTAAAATGATCAAGCGCACCTTCAAGTTTAAAACCAGCGCGCCCCACATATTTAGGTTCTGTCTGATCAAGAATGATGATGTCGTCTGGCTTTACTAATGTACCAGACTTGCTCTCAACCCGATCGTTTACCTTAACTTTACCCTGCATAATAAAGCCCTGAACCTGATTACGTGTAAGATGTGGATACATTTCTTGTATCCGTTTATCTAAACGTTCCTTATGAATCACGCTTACTCACCGCCTTTCTCTTTCAAGCTCTTTTGTAGATCCTGAATAAAAGGAGATAAAGGATAACGATAAGTACGTGACAATCGTTGCTCATCTGTTAATGCATCTTTAGCATTGACTACAAAAACAGCACCTTCTGAAGTTTTAAAGACTATTCTTTTCTTTCTTACTGCTTTTCTTAATTCAGTACGCAAGTCTTTCATATTAGATACTTTAGTACCATTAATCTCTTCTATAATAGCTCCCGGTTGAATAACCACTAACCGATCAACCAACGAACTTGGCATAACATGCGTTACAATAAGCGCTGGTTCCATTTGATGCTTAAACTCTGCGTATTTAATAAGAGCCGGTGCATGAGACAAAAGTGTTTGTACAAGATTTAAATTCAATGGTTGGAATAACATACCACTAAAGATCTCGTAATCTAATGGATCTTCCCCCACAATCACTTTTTTAACTGGTGCATCATCTACATAATTAAATTTGAACGAAATATTTTTTTGCTTACCATTTCGATACAGAAGCAATGTAATATCTTGCCCTTCTTCCCAACGAGTAATAAAGTCCATAAAAGAAAGCTTTTCTTCATTCCAAGGCACCTTTAAATCACCATATTCATCAATTGGCAACCCATTCACTTCGTAAATCATATCGCCACTTTTTACCCCTGATTTGGCAAGGGGACCATTCGGATGAACCTCAATAACATAACAACCACTTGGTACCGGATTACCCAAATGCTTTGCTAAATCATAGCTTCCATTACCAACCAATACACCTAAGAAAGGACGACGTAATACTTTTCTTGTACGTAAATCATTACATATCATTTTCAATTCATTAACCGGAATAATGTACCCAACATTTTGTGCGCTTACAATTCCTGCTACAGAAACACCAATAACTTCTCCATTCAAGTTCAATGCAGGGCCACCAGAACTTCCGGGGTTAATAGGAGACGAAATTTGAATTAAATATTTACCACCCAAATGCTCTCTTCCACTTACTACACCAGAAGTACTCTTTAATGATGCTTGCCCTAAAGGATAACCTAATGCAAGTACTTCATCAGCACGATGAAGCAAATCTGAATCACCCAGTTTTAAGAACGGAAGTTGATCTGTTCCTAAAACACGTTTAATCATTTCTTTACCTTGTGGAGTAATACGGAGCAATGCCAAATCTCGCTCTGGAGCTTTACCTAAAACTTCTACTGGAATAATCGCTTTCCCCATAGATGGAATTTTAATCCAAACAGATTGCGCTTGATTAACTACATGCATGTTAGTGACTATTTCACCCTTATCACTAATAAAAAAACCGCTTCCAAAGCCACCACCTTGAGCAGGTGTTTCGTATGGTTTTAATATATTAATTTCAGCTGTTTGAGCAATAACCTGAACTACTGTATCTTTTGCCAATGACTGCACTTTTGCCCACGGTTGAGCCGACACCATTTTCTCTACAACTTTAACCTCTCCTTTGGGCCTATAGTCATACCTCATTGTTCCACTAAGTGCCGCAAGAGAACGTGATAATTCTTTTTGGTTTTCGTAACCTACATACAAGAAACAACCAAAAACTAACACTACCGCAAGTATCAAAATTCTTTTTAAGAAGCGCATATTCATGGAGTATATCCCCGGTTAAAGATTCAAAAATCCTCTATCAGTTTACTCTTTTTACCAAGCTTGGGAAGGGCAGAAAAAAAATAATTACGCCCCTAAAAGCTCTTGTACTAATGGTGTAATTTGATAATTAAACGACTGGGAAAGGCGTTTTTCATCTTGTAACATCTGTTGTGTATCTAAGATAATTAAATTATCATCTTTTGTTTTGAATGTAGTAAATTCACGATCCTTTGAAAGTGTCAATGCTTGGCGAGCATCTTTGAGACAAGATACTTTATGATCATTAATCTTTACTACAATGTCTCCCACTCCAATAGCCCGTGTCTGCTGAGCGCATGAAGTTGCAAAAACTTGTGTAACAATAAGAGCAGGAACCTCTCTATGCGCTTCTTCAAAAGTATAAGAACCTAGTGAATCAGCAACAGCAGGTAACTGTTGCGCCACTTCTGGATCTCTGAAAAAACTCACCAAGTTCAACGAAAGATCTTGCAATAAAACACCACCAACAATTTCGTAATCTATAGCATCATAGGGAACATACTTCCAGTTAACTGGAGGCTCTTCTGGGCAATGAACCAATCCTTTAAATATTTTTTTCACCCCATTCCTATACACTTCTAATTCAATAGGACTATTAAGAGGAAGCGAAGACATATAGTCAGACACGCTCATTCGATCATTTTGTCCTGAAATCTTAACAGTTCCGTATACATCAGCAGCATACCCATTAACACGATATAACATGTCACCTGCTTGCAAACCCAAAATATGTAACAAACCATGCTCATGTATTTGTGTTAAGTAACAACCACTCGGAGTCGGATTATTAAAAAAACGTGCAAGTTCATCACCTGAAGCATAACAATAACGAGCGCCTAGGTAAGGCTTTCTAACAAGAGACGATTTTAGCATATCATTTTGAATTAATTTAAACTCTGCAATAGGAAGTGCATAACCAATATTCTGAGCATTCACGTTTCCTGCAGTGTTAATACCAACAACTTCACCTTGCTTGTTGAGTGTGGGTCCACCAGAACTTCCTGGATTAATTGGTGTGCTCACTTGAATACAACGCGATTCTACCAGTCTGCCCCTACCGGTTGTAATAGTTATATGCTCTCTTCCACTCACAACACCCGTACAACTTTTTAGAGCTTCTTGACCCAACGGAAACCCTAAAGCAAGTAACTCATCTGAACGTTCAATTTTATCTGAATCACCAAATACTAAATACGGTACGAATGTGTTTATATCTTTAATAAGAGCGCAATCTTCGGGAGAAATTTGTAAAAGCGCAAGATCTCGTTCAGGACACACACTTTTAATTGTTACTTCAATCATTTTTTTACCGAATAAAAGAGGCATTTGAATCCCCACATTCAATGCACCTGCTACCACATGGTAATTGGTAAGAAGCAAACCATCTTCACTAATCAAAAACCCCGAACCTCTACCTTCTTCACTTTCCATTCGATACGGTTTCACAACATTAGGCTCTACACCATAAGAAAAAACTTGAACTACTGCATGCTCAGATTCTTTTTGAATCTCATACCAAGTTCTATCATTTTTAGTTGGCCCCCTTAAAATAGCGCTCAAAGAACCTAACGAATACACAAGTCCCGGGCAACCAATCAAAAAACCAAAAATAATCACTTTCTTAAGAGAAGAACTTTTCATACTGGCCCTTGTAACCCCGCATTTGGGAGTTTTTTAAAAACTGTGGTAGACTAGCTTTTTTAGAAATTTATGAGAACACAATTCAGTTAAGGATAGTAACATGAAAACCTCTCAAACGCCACCTACCCTTGAAGACATCGTTTCACTCTGTAAGAGGCGAGGATTCATCTTTCCTGCAGCAGATATCTACGGCGGAATCAATGGTATATACGATGTAGGACACTTTGGCGTATTGATGAAGCGTAACATAAGAAATTTATGGCTTTCTTCATTAAATAACCCTATGGGACCAATTGTAGAAATTGAAGGATCTCTCTTAGGACCAGAGGCAATGTGGAAGGCGTCGGGGCATGTTGAAGGGTTTCATGATCCTATGGTGGATTGTAAAAATTGCAAACGTCGTTTTAGAGCCGATGAGCTTGATCTAGAAAAAGTTTGCCAAGTTTGCGGAATAAAAGATTGGACCGATATTCGCGAATTTAACATGATGTTTAAAACACAATTAGGAGCAATGGAAGATGCCTCTGCAAGAGCATATCTTCGCCCTGAAACTGCTCAAGCAATCTTCGTTAACTTTAAAAATATTATGTCTACCAATCGTGCTAAGATCCCTTTTGGCATTGCGCAAATTGGTAAAGCTTTTAGAAATGAAATTACACCAAAACAATTTCTCTTTAGAATGCGTGAGTTCGAGCAAATGGAACTCGAATGGTTCTGCAAACCAGACACTGCAGAGAAAACACTTGAGTATTGGATAAAACATCGTTTGGACTTCTATAAGTTCTTAGGTGTTAACGAAGAAAAAATAAGAATTCACCAACATGCAAAAGAAGAATTAGCACATTACTCTACCGCATGTTCAGACATTGAATATGAATTTCCTTTTGGATGGAAAGAACTAGAAGGTATTGCTCACCGTGGTTGTTACGACCTTTCTCAACACACAAAACACTCAGGAAAAGAATTAACTGTTTACGATGACGAAAAGAAAGAATCATATACTCCACACGTAGTTGAATCTTCTGTAGGTGTAGACAGACTCTTCTTAACACTTTTATGTGATGCGTATTGTGTAGACGAAGTGGAAGGTGAAAAACGAACAGTACTTAAACTAAATCCTCTTGTGGCACCTTATACTGTTGCTTTTATGCCATTAACTAACAAGTTATCCGAACCAACATTTAAACTTTTTGCTCACTACAAACAACAAGGGTTAAACGTTGAGTTTGATCAATCAGGATCAATCGGTAAACGTTACCGTCGTCAAGATGAGATTGGAACGCCTTTTTGCGTAACTTTTGATTTTGAGACAGAACAAGATGGTTGCGTTACTGTGCGCGATCGTGATACGACAAAACAAGAACGTATAGAAGTAGGAAAGCTCACAAATTATATTAATGAGCAGATTAAAGCAAAAATATAAAAGGGAAGATGTGATACAAGCAATTCCGGGGCTACGTTGGACAGCAAGTTGGGTGCGAAAACTGTATGACTGGATGGGCTCATTTGTAGATTCTCCCTACGGGTCCTGGATTTTGGCAGCATTCTTTTTTATTGAAGCGGTTTTCTTTTTTCCTTCAGACCCGCTTCTTATTTTGTTCTGTGTAGAAAAACAACGTAAAGCTTTATACTATGCAACAATAGCAACTCTTGCTTCTGTTTTAGGTGGCATAGCTGGTTACTATATTGGATATTCGGTGTTTGCAATCATTGGAAAAAAGCTCGTAAGTATTTTTTCTACGCAAGCTACATTTGATCGTTTGTGTGAACAATATCGCTTGTATCAAAATTGGGCGGTGTTAGTCGCTGGATTTACACCCCTACCCTACAAACTAGTTACACTTACCGCTGGATTTTGCAAACTTCCTTTGTTGCCCTTTATCATGTGCTCTTTCATTGCACGTGGCGCTCGATTTTATTTAGTAGGAGGCGTCATTTATATTTGGGGTGGTAAAATTAAAACATACATTGATGAGTACTTCAATACTTTACTTATGATCTTTGTAGCGCTCGTCATTTTGACGGTTGTTGTACTTAAATAATAACGTAATGGTTTTATGAGGTAACATGGCCTTGAAAAGAATGCAATTTTTTTCTCCTAGCAGAACAATTTTTCTCTCTATTGTTACTGCAATTCTGCTAGGAACGTTTTTGCTGGCACTGCCTATGTCTCAGACACGGCCTTTGCCACTCATAGATGTGTTTTTTACCGCGACATCTGCAACTACTGTAACGGGATTGTTAACCATTCCAATCGACAGTTTTACGCACATCGGTCTTTGTGTCATTATGTTTTTAATACAGATTGGTGGGCTTGGCCTTATTACCTTAACACTCTTTGTGGTATCTCTCTTTACCAACCTTGGTTTAGGAACACAGGTAATGGCTGGAGAAATGCTAGACTTAGAATCATGGAAAGACACGCGTAAGATCTTGTTTTTTGTTATTTTAATTACCTTCACCTTTGAAGCACTTGGGGCGATTTTTGTTTTTCAAACTCTACGCAATGATTTTTCTGCCTTCGATTCTGTTTTCTTTTCTATTTTTCATGCAATCTCGTCATTTTGCAATGCAGGAATGACCCCCTTTAAAGAGGGTATGATTCTTTTCAACCACAACTACAACATGCTTTTAACAACCGCTTTTTTAATGATTGCAGGAGGAATTGGTTTTATCACCTGGCGAGAGCTTATAACAAAATGGAACCCTTTTAAGAAAACACCAAAACATCGAACCCTCCAAACCCGTATTGTTCTCTATTATTATTTCTTCTTAATATTTGTTAATACTGTTGTTTTTTGGCTTTTGGAACACGATAATACTTTTGAGACCATGAGCCTCCCCTTACAACTTATTCAATCTTTTTTTACTTCCGTAACTGTAAGGAGCGGAGGTTATTTATCGGTGTATCCCAATGATATGGAACATGCATCACTCTTTTCTATGATGGTTAACGCCTTTATTGGTTCGGCTCCAGGCTCTACTGGAAGTGGTATAAAAGTAACCACTATGGCAATCTTTTTAGCAACTATCAATGCTGCTGTATTTAATCAATCATCAGTCGATTTACGAGGAAGAAGAGTCATGAAAGACCAAGTGTATCGTGCTTTAGCAATTGTTGCTTTGAGTATGGCCTGGATTGTAATTGTAACTTTTTGTTTATTAATTACAGAAAAAACTTGGAACTTTTTAGATATAGCATTCGAAACAATTTCTGCTTTTTCTACGCTGGGAGCGTCTTTGGGAATTACACCATATCTTTCTATTGTAGGGAAAATTCTTATTGCATGCACCATGTTTATTGGTCGTGTTGGTTCTTTAACCCTTATGATTGCGCTGCGTCCACAAGTTGAAAAAACTGGATTCGCTTATCCAGAAGAACGTGTCATGATAACGTAACGAGGTATAAATATGAAAGTTGGTGTTATTGGTTTAGGAAGATTTGGTTATAGTGTTGCAACTACACTATCCGAAAAAGGCATTGAAGTCTTGGCCATTGATAGTAATGAAGACATTATTTCATCTATTCGTGATTCTGTAACCCAAGCTGTATGCGCAAAAATAACAGATGAAAATTCTTTACGATCTGTAGGCGCAGACGAAATGGATACCATTATTGTAGCTATGGGTGAAAACTTTGCACAGTCTATCCTGATAACTGCACTGCTCAAGAAACGCCTACAGGTTTCTCGCGTTATTACTCGTAGTATTAACAATATTCATCGCGAGATTGTAACACTCATTGGAGCAGACGAAACTATTATTCCAGAAGAAGATATTGGAGTGCGGCTGGCAGAACAAATTAGTTCTCCTTTCTCACAGTTCTTTCGTCTTACTGCACAATTTTCTGTGAGCCAATTAGAAGCTCCACCAAGTTTTATTGGTATTCAAGTCAATAGTCTAGAAATATTTAAAAACTATAAAGTACGTTGTATTGCTCTGAAAGAGGGAGAGACTTTTGCACCAATCGACCCTGAATACGTCATTAAAGAAGATGATATGCTTTTGATGGCTGGTCGGGAAGACGATCTCAAGAAGATTGCACGACTCTCATAAAAAACAAAGTCTCATAAAAAAGGAGAAGTAGTATGCTATTAGGTAGTGGTTTATTTTGTTGTTTTATTTCTATTCTAACCTACTCAGTTTACATGGTTGCTCTTAAACCGGTAAAACACAGAATACTTACTCTTTTTTGGATAAACTGCGTTGCTTATCTGGGCTACATAACCATTTACTTTTTTCGCAAGCTTCATCTTGAACACGATGTACGAGCACTTGAACAATTACTTTTTACATTCACCCTATCTAACGTACCCCTTTATATTTTAATGGCATGTTTTTTCGTTGGATCATTTGTATTATTGAATTACTTAATGGATCATTTTGAAATCTCCTTAATCACTCCTGTTACCGAAATCAGCATTCTTTTTACCACAATTGGCTACCTTTTACTCGGTAATCCTTTTTCTTGGATTGTAATGCTGAGCGTAAGCATTATTTTTATAGGAGCTATTACATCGGGTATGAAAACACTCTCTCTAGCCAACCCATTTAAAGATCTTAAACGAATTCCTCGCACACTGATTGCTGGAGGCACCCTTCAAGCATTTTTTGAATCAAGCGCCATGCTTATAACTTTTTTATGTACCCATCAAACCAATGTAAATAAAGCAATTTTCAACTTTTTAAATATTGCATTTAAAAACATTTATGATGTTCCTTTTTCATTTCACCAGCCTTTCTATTACAACGTTGGAGTAAGATTTTTCATTGTTCTTATCTTTACGCTTTATCTGCTCATTCACAAAAAATATCGAATGGAAATTATTACCCACCCATTTGAAAATACTCAAAACACACTTACTCTAAGTCTTGTTTTTCTTATTTCAATTGTTGCTTATCAAACGGCTTATCAAGATATACCAGACAAGAATGTTTTAGTTGCTTTACGTAAATTAACTATTCCTACTATTTTATTTATTAGTTACTACACATTAGGTGAGCGAATAACACGTCCAAAACTTATTGGGTGTATTATAATTGTTCTAGGAGGAATGCTAAGCTTAACCGTGTAATTGTTTATAGGGAAATAATGCTATGATGTCTTTATTCAATTTTTCTATCGCATTTAGTTTTGTAGTTCTATCGAGCCTTGCTGCCGTTATTTTAAAACAAGCGCCCAAAAAAAACATTTTAGTTTTGTGGACAATGCTCATCATGTTTTTTCTCGCACATGTTGCATTTATTATTCTAAAAATACAAAGTGGTATGACTCTTTACCAAACTATTCTGTTTATTCTTCCTCTATACACAGATAATATTCCTTTTTATCTTATACGAGGAGGATCCATTATATTTGGAAATGTTTTAATTTTCTATTTACTAAATAACTTCCCCGTTTCTAAAGTTATCCTTGTGCTACAACTGGCAATTCCTATTTCAGCTATCTGTTTTACCTTACTTGGCAACCCCATTACATGGAATGCTATTTTGGGAACGGTGATTGTAACTATTGGAGCCCTTATCTCTGGATTCAAAAAATTTGAATTTCCGAATGTATTTAAACCTCTTTTAGAAATCCCCCCTAAACTTTATATCATTGGTCTTTTAAAGGCATCTGCGCGTGTATTGGGGTCATTAATCCTCTTTATTCTTTCAACTCGAACAACAGAAACCGTTGCGCTACACCATATTCTTAAACATTCTTTATTTTTTGATTTAACGCATCTTACTTTCTATACCACACTTGACTACGCTATTGGTATGGCCCCATGGATTTTAACTACCTATTTCCTTTACTTCTTTCTGATTGAAAAAGTGCGATGGGGTGATATGACAGAGTATGCAAACAAACACACTCAATTAATACTCCTAAATGGCACAGTTATGTCTTTCAGTTATATAGCGTATGCCTATGCGTTTGGACATATAAAAGATAAATTTTTAATGTCTGTTATGGGGAAATGCCAAATTCCTTTAACACTTATATTTGCTGTTTATCTGTTAAACGAAAAAATAACTTTCCCTCAAAAAATAGCTACTGTCTTTATTTTAGCTGGAGGCGCCATTAGCATTTTGTAAAAAAAGGAAAATGTAATGATTTCATTGTGGCATATCGGTTGTATTTTTTCAGGAATTTTTTCCTATATCTTTTTTAATATCCAAATAAAAAAAGCTCACTCCACAACATTCACCTGTTTGAGTTCCTACATTTGTGCTAATGTCTTATTCTTTTTGGTATTTTTCATACAAAAATGGGCAACTACAGGATCTTTTCATAACGCAAGCTCACATTTAGGAAAAATCTTTTGTACAGATATACTTTGGAGTATTATAGGAAGTCTTATCCTGCTATTAATGTCCATTATATTTGCACACTTACTCGAGAACTATCCCGTTTCAAACGTAACAATGGTGCTTCAACTCGGTGTGCCCATTAGTTCTTTTGGTTATTATCTAGTAGGCAATATAGCTTCTCCTTCACAATTCACAGGAATCATCATCATTACCCTAGGAGCAATTATTTCTGGCTTTAAACAATTTGAATTTCCTAATATTTTCAAACCGCTCCTCTCTATCCCTTTAACATTGTATGCTTTAGGAATTTTACGTAGCATTATTTCTTCAATGGGAAAAATTGTAGTTTTTATTGTTTCACAAAAAACAACCCAAACTCTCGATTTTCATCATCTAATCAATAACTTTGATGACTTTTCCCCTGTGTCTAATGTATTTGAGGTTGCACTAGATTTTGTAGTAGGACGTAGTCCCTTTCTAATTTTTACTTTTATTTTATACATACTTTATCTGGAACAATTTTCTTTTAAAAATATTATTAAAAAAACCAAACAAGATGCTTACTCTATTATTACAGCAGGATTATTAATAAGTATTTATACCGGACTCTATTATTACGTCTTCCAAACAATCGAACACAAATCTGTACTCTCTGCTCTTAATAAATTTAAAATACCATTTACCGTTATCATCGCCAGCTTCGTATTAAAGGAAAAAATTAATTTCCCCAAAAAAGTTGCCACCTTTTTAATTGTAGCAGGAGGTCTCTTAGCAGCTTTATAAAAATTTTTTAACAAAGGTTTTTATTGTATTTGTATACTATGCAAAGAAACAGAAATCATATGAATAAGTTCTATTATCTTCTTCAAAAATACAAATAAAAAAAGCACCGATTTCTCGGTGCTTTAAATTTTTATACTGAATAACTTACTTACTCAGCTGACTTTTCAGTTGCTTTTTTTGGAGCTGTCTTTTTAGGAGCAGTTCCAGCACCCAAAGATTCGATGCGAATAACCGTCAAACACTGTCTGTGTCCTTTTTTAACACGAGACTTCTTACGACGTTTAAATCTGAAAATGGTTAATTTAGGTCCTTTTGTTTGTTTAACAATAGACGCCTTAATTGCACCTGTGAGTGTCGGCTGACCGATTTCAAACTTATCGTCAGCGAGCTTGCGAAAGAGAACATCGCTAAATTCAACGGTATCACCATCTTGTCCAGAAAGCTTTTCTACCGCAATTGTTTTTCCTTCGATGGCTTGGTATTGTTTACCACCTGTTTGGAAAATAGCGTATCGCTCAAACTCAGTTGTTTGTGCTGCCATGCTTATATCCTTGCATTATAACTGATTAAAATATAACCCATAAAGAGGTTCTATACTATCAGAGAACGGTCTTTTTGTCTCGTTTTTTATTGAATATCCCACCCTCTTGCTTTTTTTTAGCCAATTAGGTAAGTTTGTGAACTTATTTTAGGGCTCATTTATACTTCAGAGGTTGAAAGCTATGAAAAGAATTTTAACACTAAATAAGCTCATTTTAACTCTCATGGTCATTACTTCACCCCTCTACGCAACCATTAATACTCAAATAAATAAAACCATAGAACTTCTTAAAGAAACCGACCGTGCTCTTGAAGGCTGGTCAAAATTACAATATAAATGGCTTTGGTCAAAAAAGGACCAAGAGGCAACAATAAGCTCATCCTGCCTGAAACTTAAAAGAACTCAGCAGGAGCTCGCTACAACCCTGGCAAGGCTCAATTCTAACCCAGAACAAGACCATAAAGCCGTTTTAAGAGAAAGCGCTGCTCATATAAAGCAATATGCTCCTCCCTCCTATTTCAGAAGAAATGGGATTCGTTACGCTACTGTAGCAGTAGGTTTAATGGGTAGTGCCTATTTTCTTTCTAGAAATGGATATGATGACGAAGGGCAACATATAGTAGAAAATTTTTATACGCATCACATTACAGAACCCATAATCAATATGTATAACATTCTAACTAATAAAAATGTGAATCCTATAGTTTTAAAACAAGATCCAAAAGCCGCTCTTAAGTATATTGAACGAAAAACTAATCTTGATATTGAAAACGCAAAACGAGATCCTCGGTTAAAAGAAGTAGCCGCTAGTTGTTTAGATATTACTATTCCTGTAGAAGAAATCCCTCAAAAAGACAAAATTGCTTTCTCAAAAGCAAAAAGAACCTTTCACACTATTCGCCTTGCTGAACAAGTTGATCAATTTACGTGGATGGATGTGCTTAGCATCAAAATACCCGAAGATTTAAAGCATACTATTGAAAGTACTAACACAGTAGTCGAATGGGTTGATATAGAAAAAATGTTTCTTGCAAAGAAACTAGAAGAAATATCAAAAAAGCTTAACTTAACAATTGAATTCTTGGCAGCCACTCCCGCACTCGTTGGGTCGTATTTCTGTTTAAAATCGATAGGAAAATATTTTACCCATTATAAAGTAAATATCAGATACAAACCATTAAAAAAAATACTTATTAAGCTACAACTACAACACAATCAAGAGCGATACACAAACCTCCCCTCTCCTGCAGTAAAAGGAATGAACATCTATTGGTTGTCACAACTTAAAGAAGCCATACCTCACATTCCTGTAGTTGACCGCACAGCTTATAGCGAGTACCTAGAACGACTCGAAGATAACACATTACAACCAAAACAGAAGATAACCATTATTGAAAACATGCTCCGAGATATTTCCTGTTTACAACAAATATAATTATAAAGCTTTTTTTAGTAATTGCGCAATTGGTTCATACTTAAGTTGTTTTGCAAGTTCAAAGGCACTCATATGTTGCACTTCCTGTTGATTGTCTAATTTAAATTCACCCTTAGTGTTTTGCTTTGCACCGCGCTTAAGCAACTCCTGCACACCGCTTTGGTCTGCTTTAGAAACTGCAAGCATTAAAGCTGTATGGCCAGATTCTGTTGTGGTGTTAACATCTGCACCCTTTTCAATAGCTTCAAATGCCGCTGCTAAATTTTTTGCCTCTAAAGCATCGAGTAAATCTTGTTCCAAAACTAGGTTGTTCAACTTTTGCTTTAATGCTTCATCAGTAAAAACCAATGACGTTTTAGCACGTAATAATGTTGCATATAAACGAGGAGACACTTGCTTTGAACGCTCAAAGAGATTGGCTTTTTTGCCTTGAGGAACAAAGGTAATATAGTTAACAAAATCTGCTCGGCTTGGTGCCTTATCGGCAAGTTTATTAACCTGTCTAATTAAAATTTCTTCTGAACGAGCCTGCACACTTACAGAACACACAAAAAATATAAGAAAAAAGCGCTTCATAGTACCCTCTTTTAATTATTTACTTATCAGACTCTTACTTATCTTTCTTTTTCTTAGACTTTTTCTTTTTAGCATCTTTAGCTTTTTTATGATTTGCTTGAAGAACCTTCAAAGACTTTAAAGAAAGACTATTACTCTTTTTAGGAGCCTTCATTACACTATTGGTAACTTTCACTCCAACATCTTTAACAAGTAGATTCACAACTCTAGCTGCTTGCGCGGGAGTCTTAGATTGTAAAGCTCCTATTAAAACACTTTCTTTACTCTTTTTTGAAACATGTCTCATTAGAATCTTAAGAGTATCTACCTGACCTGCTTGTGCTGCTAGTGTAGCCGCTTTTTTATAGTTTCCTGGAGTTATTTCACTTCCATAATTTTTAATAAGAGCCGCTAAAACCTGATTGCTGCCTTGTTGAGCTGCATACTCTAAAACTGATTTACCTGCAATTTGCGTCTTAATGCCGTTGTGAGCATTAAGATATCCTATTACCCCTGTTGGTTGATTTTCTAAAATAGATTGTTCAATCTGCTTCTTAGAAACTGCGTGCACCCCGGTACTTAAGACTAGTAAGCTTATTGCTATTATTTTTTTCATTTTTATTTTCCTCTCTTTTTAATTATGAAAGTCATGCTTCCATGCCGTATCAACCATTCTCTTATGAAATTTTTTAGGTTCATATACCCCTCTACGAGAATAGCATCTGTTATATGTACGCTTATAAGCCTTTATAAGACGTGCAGCTGCTTCAACCGCATTAAGAGACACATGATTTGTTTTAGTAAGATCTGTACCCACATCAACTAGCCATTGTGTAACTTCTGGTTGTCCATAGCTCACCGCATGCATAAGTGCATTCTTACCTGTTCTATCATGTGCATTAACAAGCAACAACTTCTCTTCAGGTGTTGCTAAGGAATAATATTTTTCACGCATACCAGCAAGATTCCCTTCTTGAGCATCTTTAAACCATTTTACCTTTTTGGGGGTAGATTGAGACATCTGCACAACCTCATGCTTTAATTGTGAGTAATAATCAAGCGTTTTAGCTGCACGAAAATAAGAAGCCTTTAAACAAGGTCCACCCAAAAAAAGTAATGTTACTAATAACCTCTTCATCTTCACTCCTCAAATTCAATACAAAATTTTTTAAATAAATTCTTCCCTTTAGAGTAAGAACGGTGATGGTTTACTGACTTATTTTCAAGAATACCATTCTGTTTTACATCAACCATTCCATTTTCCTTACAGTTGGTTTTCACGGTTCTTTTTCTCAACTTTCCTTTTTTTAGCAATCATTTTTTCTGTTATATAATTTTTATTTGCGCTTGATATAATTTTTAAGAATTTTTATAACTTCATGCAGTTTACGCATTACTGCTTTATGATTTTTTTCAAACTGCTTCGGAGGGTGACTATTCAAGTCTTTCTCATAAGAAGCCTTAACTGTTTTTAATAGATCATGAAAACTTCTATTAACCTTTATTTTTCCACTTTCCAACAACTTTCTTAAAACTTCAGGATGAGCTCCCACGGCGGCTAATGCAAGTGGAGTATATCCTTGAGAATTAACTACGTTTACATCCGCACCTTTTTTCAAAAGTAACTTAACAATACTCTTTTGATTATTCATAACAGCCCATAATAATGGTGTCATTTTATAACTACCCACCACATTTACTGGTTCTTTATCATTGATTAATAATGTTGCAATTTTATTATAAGCTTGAATATCTCTACCTTCAGTAGCGTTCATACAAGCATAAAGCAAGGCTGTATTACCACTACTATCTTTTAGACCTGGAAAAAAATTTGTTTTTAAAAGCCGCTTAACTTTAGGAACTTTACCTAACATAGCCGCCTTGATAAGCTTCTTACCGTTCGCTATAGCAACATCTTTTTTAGATTTAATAACATTTTTATTTTTATCTAACAAATCGAATGCACCGGCATTAAAACTTACACCACCTAGAACAAACAATAATAATAGTTTTTTCATTTATCTCTCCATTTAAACTTGATTAATATTAGGGAAATTTTGTAAAATTATTTCTTTTCCCTCTTCTTCTAAATCTGAAGATTGTAGATAATCAAAAATAAACTGTGCCATTTCTTTATCTTTTTCTACATCTAAAGACTTGATTACTCTCATAATTCCTAAACTTTTATTTTTTATAAGTTCTTTAAGAATTTCTTGATTTTCATCAAGAGTTATACGTACAACATCCTTTATCAACTTTTCTTGCAAACGCCCCATTCCCTTTAATCCTAGTTTTTTTCTCATAGATCTTATTTTGTTAAAATCTAAAAATAACATAAGCATGTTAAGATCATTTTTTTTAACAACCTTTCTTATAGAGCTTGCTGATGGATATACATTGTACAGTAACAATTGCAATACTATATCTTGTTTATCTTGAATGACTGCTTCTTCTAAAATCTCACTTGCTGGACATTTAGATGCTAGAGCCTGGAGCAAATTCAGATCATCTCTAGAAATTACTTCTGAAACTAAATCAGTACAATCATCATTATTAATAATTAATGATTGTAATACTTTTGAAGATAAAGCACTTAATACTTTTGCTGGTACATCTATGTTACCCGTCTTAAAAGAAGAACTTTCTAATACTTGTGACAAAAACCTCTCTTTACTCTCAAAACCCAAACTATTGAACTCTGTATCATCCATTTTTAATGCTTCATTAACTACAGGAACCAAAAAAGCGGTCAAAGAAAAATATGGATTGTTATTTGAAAAATCAATCATTTTTTTCAAATAAGGTTTAATTTTCTCTATTTCACTAGAGTCTTTTTTGAATCGGATTTTTGAATGCATTGAATCAAAAACCCATTCAGCATGTATTTCATAATCTTGAGAAGAATCTTTTATACCAACCTCTACAAAAGAACGCATGTTATCTTTTATATCAACCCCTACAAGGTCATCTAATACAGGTTCTGAAATAAGCTTAAGATCAATTTTACGAACATCAGAAGAAAGATGTTCCCCAAATGATTCAAATGTGTCTGTTTTTAAACCAAATAAATAATTTAACATATCTAATGAATTTTTAGCATTACTTTCTAATTCATATCCATCGTGACAATATTTAATCCCTTTAATACCAGAAACTAAATTCATAAATTCATTTTTTGCGTTATCATAGTAATTAAAATTATTAAATCTTTTATATTTCTCAATAAATGCTTTTAATTCAAAGTTAATATTAATCCCAGGAGGCAAAAGAGAGATATCAAGTTCTTTTTTAATAGGATTATATAATAGCATATTAATAAATCCCCATAATGCTTGCTCCACACAAATAGCTACTTTATGATTGTTATAATCTGCATATAATTGCTGTCGTGGGATTAATTTTTGATAATAATTCAATTGACTATTAATGAGTAGCGAAACAACTTGCTCTGAATCTGCATTGTCAAATGATAATTGTTCATCTAATAAGTTAGTTTTCTGAGGTACAATTTCTAAACTAGTTAATCCCTTTATATAATCGGATAAATTTTGTGAATTTTCACTCATTGCCATTGCAAACATAGCAAGTATATGATCTCTTTCTTTAGAAGGTATTTTATTTAATAATGCTACAAATTCTCTTATCTTCTTTTTAAAACCCTTAAATTTCAATCCTTTTTCTTTATGTAGCGCACGCCATTCTTCCCCTATATCAGACGCTAAAAAATCCTCAACATCAATATTTTCAATCTGAGCCTTTACAAATGCACCAAACAATTTTGGAGTTATAGAATAAAAAGGATTACTTGGTCGAGCTGTCTTTCGTAATCGACTATCCAAACAATTAAAAAGTAAATGTGCTAATCGACCACGATCAGTTGGGGTATCCCCTTCTCCCTCACTATATATTGCCTTCCCCCATTCACCTTCTAAGCCTATCAATCCTACTAATGGAGAATACATCTTTTTATCATCAGGTAATGATGTAAATAAATTACCACTATATAAATGACGTTGAGATGCCCAATCAGCTGTTTGCACAGGCAAAACAATTAAAAAAGCCACCAATAAAAAGAAAAAGCGTTTTGATATTTCCATTTTCAACCTACAATTTATTATATTGAACTCCATTATCTTTATAAAATAAACTATAACCAATTCTGGCAATAAAAATCAACGATCTTGTATCTCTAAGCTTATTTTGACTCCATTTAAGCCTAATCATTAAAAACAATTTTAGGTTCCACATTTCTTTTACAATTTTTGCCAGTTCTGTGGCTAATATAAGATTTTCATCAGCACCTATTAGCACTGAACTAAAAGAACAAAGGGGGGAGAAAAGACTTATGGAGCTTCATAAAATGAAATTTGTTAATGTAAAAAACAGATGTCGTCAATGCACCTTACTCTTTAAAACTCCATAACACATCAAACGCTTTTTTAGGTGATAGGTTTTCAAAATCAAGTGATTTTAATTTCTCTAATTGTTCTTTTACTGCAGCAAGTTCTGTACGCAACACTGTTAGTTCTTGGTTTGATTCTTTTTGCACAGGAATAAATGTCGATTGTTGCAGGGAAAGTTCTTGAACCACCTGACGGGCACGGGTAATAACCGCTTCTGGCAAGTGTGCCAAGTGAGCAACATCTAAACCAAAGCTACCGTTGGCAACACCACGTTCTATTTTATGCAAAAACACAATACCATCGTTAGTCTTTTTACTTGCGGCGTAATAACTTGCAATACCATTAAATTTTTCTGGCAGCGTTGTTAGTTCATGATAATGCGTAGCAAACAAACAGCGAGCTTTTACCTGTGTATAAAGATATTCAATAACTGCTTGTGCAATAGCAAGGCCATCGAATGTGCTTGTGCCACGACCCACTTCGTCTAAAATAACTAAACTATTTTGCGTAGCATACTGACAAATATGTGCGGTTTCTTCCATCTCTACCAAGAACGTACTTTTACCTTCTGCAACGTTATCTGAAGCGCCAATACGAGTAAAAATTCTATCCAGTAAAGGTAACTGTGCCGATTCCACAGGAATAAACGATCCACATTGCGCCATAATACTCAGCTGTGCAACTTGTCGTAAGTAGGTCGATTTACCGCCCATGTTTGGTCCGGTAATTACCCATAGAGATTGCTCATCAGTTAAATCTGTGTTGTTAGGAATAAAACTTGAGCCTAACTTCTGTTCTATCACCGGATGTTTACCATCAGCAATTTTTATGTCTCGATTACTACTTATTTCTGGACGTGTATACCCACGTTCATAAGCACATACACCAAACGAAACCAGTGCATCTAATTGCCCAAGCGCATGGGCCAATTTACGTAGTTGAGAAACATGCGGACGAACCTGTTGCTTTACAGTATCAAAAAGTTCATGTTCAAGTTGATCGCACTGCGCACGTGCTGTCATAATCTCTTGTTGCAAGGTTTGTAATTGTGGATACGTATACCGTTCTTTTGCAACCAATGTTTGCCTGCGAATATACCCTTCTGGAACCAAATGTAAGTTTGGCTTAGTAACTTCTATGTAGTATCCTTGCACATTATTATATCTAATTTTTAACGAACTAATTCCTGTTGCTTCTTGCTCTTCTTTTTCAAGTCTTAAAATTGCTTGCTGACTATTATTAACTAGATCCCGATACCTATCTAGTTGCTCATTAAAGCCTACTTTAATCGTCCAATCTGTTGTGCTATCAGTATTAAGCGCACCACATAAAAACTGGCATAACTCTGTAAACTCTGAACAATGCGAACCAAGTGTATGTAATAACGCGGCGGTATTAGAAAGTTGTTTTTTAATAGCAGGAATTGCGCAAAGTGTACGTTGCAAATGTACATAATCATGCAACGAACCTCTACCCAATGCAATACGCCCAATCACTCGCTCTGCGTCTCCAATTGAACGTAATTGTTTATACAGTTCTTGTGTAGTTACATGGTCTGTTTTTAAATACTGCACTGCATCTAAACGATGCTCTATCATTGTCTTATTGAGCAACGGGCGTACTAACCATTTTTTTAATGTTCGGGAACCCATGGCTGTTGCAGCAGTATCTAACAACGCAAACAACGTGTTGCTTCTCCCGCCATCTTGATTGTTTTTAACCAATTCTAGATTACGTTGTGTTGCAAGATCGAGCACCATAAAATCATCCGGCTGATACAAATGAAGCTGTGTGAATTCAGACAATGCGGCTTGATTATTTTTCTTTAAATATGCATGGAATGTACTGAGTGCTTTTTCTAGCGCCTTATTAGTAGTAATACTTTCCTGAACTGTTGACTGAAGCTGCTTTTGTGCCCAATCCTGCATATCATCACTAGGCATCACAGAGCTAACAAAGTACCCCTGTTTTTTAAATACCTGAGAAAACATCTTGGTGGTATCATCATCTGGCAATAAAATTTCATCTGGAAAAAAACGTGCAAGCTCAGACTCTAAAACCTTTGAAGAACCCGCATCAAAGGTAGTTGCATATAATTGCGCAGTTAAAAGTTCACCAAACAAAAGTGCCCATTTATTTTGTACTGCTACAAAAGACATTACATAGGACGCAGATTTATCGTCAAGCAACTTAGCATCGGTAAGTGTACCAGGAGTCAACACTTGCGTAACACCACGCTTTACAATGGTGCCAGGCTTTGGTGGCTCAAGTTGCTCACAAATCACCACACAAAAACCACCCTTAACAAGTTTAGTTAAATAATGATCAAGCGCGTGAACAGGAACGCCACATAGTGGAATATCTTCACCCTTCTCTTTACCGCGCTTAGTTAACGCAATACCAAGAAAAGAAGCTGCGTTTTTAGCGTCATCAAAAAAAAGTTCGAAAAAATCCCCTACTTGGAAAAATATTAATGCATCAGGATACTGATCTTTGATTACATGATACTGTTGCATCAATGGAGTAGGTTTCTTCATACATGTAAAAATACCAAAAAAAAAACGGTCCTACAAATAAGGACCGTTTAAGAAATGTTAAAAATACTTTTACTATCATCTAAACTTTACAATATCCAAAGATTTGCGTGCTCTATCTTCTCTGAATAATACTTAAATCTTAGTTGCCGCTTTATGCTCTTGTTCACTACCTGTATCATCACTCAAAAAATGATACGCATCACGTCTTTTTTGTTTGACTGGATCTTCCATAGTTTCACAAACTTTTGTGCCAACATCTGACAAAATACCTACACCAGAATTAATTATATGGAAAAAATCATCTCGAGATGGTAAACTATTGGTAATATGTGCTACTGTCTCTTGAACACCTTCTGGAACTACTGAAAGATCTTCTGAGTTGTTTGCAGTTGGCTTAGATTTTTTAAGTTTGGCTAAAATCTTTACTCCCTGCTCTATTTGTTCTGCTGTCGGTAATAGAGATTGTACCACTTTACTATCAAAACCATTCCTTTCCATAGCATCAAGTGAAATACACATCGTTAAAAGAATGAAAACCACATTTATTTTGTTCATATTCATATAATGCCCTTCTGGTAATTAAAAACTATTTAGACGTCTATTTATAGGATTTTCTATCTGTAATATACAAATGTTACATTCCCTACTGAATAACGTCAAGTAGTCGATTTTCCAAACTTTATAATAATAAAATTAAAAATTTCTAGACTAAATCACTGTTGTAATTTATTTATTCAGAAACCAAACAATATTTCTAATACATTTTTTATCGTCATATAAGCAACTTTAGGTACTTCACCAAATCCATGAACGAATCAATTCCACATTCCGTGAACTGGTGCTATAATAGATATAAATAATAGTGATAAAATAAATTATTGGCATTTATTGTTATAAATAGAATTTAAGTCAAAGGCTCCTAATGAAATTAAACGTATTCGTCGCATTAACCGGTTTATGCTCACGCCGTAAGGCTATTGAGCTTATTAAGATGGGTGACATTACCGTAAATCATTGGGATGTCCGTAAACCTTCTTATGAAATTCAAGAAAAAGATACCATTAGATATAAGAAAAAAGTACTTAAAATAAGTCCCGACAAGCCTGTGTATATTGCTATGAATAAGCCTGTTGGTGTAGTTACTACCCTTAAAGACACTCATAATAGACCTACCATCGTAAGCCTATTAGACAAAGAAATTAAAACACGGGTATTTCCTATCGGCCGCTTAGATACTCACACCACCGGAATTATTCTTTTGACTAACGATGGAGAACTAGCAAATAAGCTTGCGCATCCAAAGTATAAAGTTAAAAAGGTGTATCAAATTACCCTAGACAAAGCTGTAAAAGATTCTGATATTGCCAAGATTAAAAAAGGTATTCGTCTTAAAGATGGTTTAATTAAGCTCGACCACGTTGAGCAAAGCTACAATAAAGCCAAGGTGAAAGTAACGTTACACAGCGGTAGAACACGCATTGTTCGACGAATTTTTGAATCTTTAGGGTATACCCCTCAAAAGCTTGAACGTATTAATTTTGCCGGTATTTCTAAGCGCGGTTTAGCTCAAGGTGAATGGCGCGATTTACGACGAGTTGAAATTGTTAAACTTAAAAAAGACAATCCTGTAACAATTGAACCGGTCAAAAAAGAAACACCACCTAAAAGAACGTATAAACCTAGAGTTAAAAAACGCTCGGTAATTAAAAAATAAGCCCAAAATTAGCTCTGGGAGAGGTGTTGATAAATTCCTAAAAGGAACTATACTTATTTCAATTAGAATTTAAGAAAAATGGAGATTGCGATTATGTATAGAAAGTTTCTAGGGTTATTGTTTATAAGCATTGCGATTCAACCACTTAATGGAATGCAACAAATAATTCGTGGGACTATTCGTACTGGAACACAGGTTTTGCGTCAACAAGTTGAACGCAAAATTCCACATACACCCCAATCACTACCAATACAAACAGCTGCTCTTACTACTGCACGTAATACACAATCTGGAAACAATCACCAAAAAAAATCATGGATTCCTCATTTTGCTGGTACAACAGGAATTGCCGCAGTATCTGTAGCTTTTGCAAATATACATGATACAGATAAAGAAAATTCATTTTATATAAAAAATATTATTGCTTTAATAGATCTAGGTATTTTACCGAAAAAAACTAACCGGAAATTAACAGATCAAGTTTTAGATTATTGTTTTGCAAATCACACACTTCATACATTAGATCCCAATTTTTTGTATACTGCCATGCTATTTAAAACAAAATATGAAGTTTTATCTCTTAATGAACTCAATTATTACTGTTCTAATTTAGATAAATTAAAATTATTACCCTATCAATCCTTTGATGCTTTACTCAATTCTGCTTATTGGCATAAAGAAAAATTCCCCTCTCTAATGGAAGCATTCACTTACTATTATACCACTCAACAAATACAAGAATTAGATTTCGCCCTCACTCATCTCACTGAAGAAGAAAAAAAATTCTTCCTTCAAACTGACATCTTCACTCAATCAATAACACCTACAAGTCAACAGATTAAAACTAGTTTAACACAAGATTTCAAATCTTATAGAAACTATAATCCAGAAGCTGAAATGATCTATCGAAATATTGTTCTTAATCATCCTGAAACTAAAGAACTTGCTGTTATGATTAACGATTTTTCTCATCAAAAATACCAAGAAAATAAAATTACTTTCTTTCATGGACAATCTTGGAAATGGAATCTTTACGAAACAGTTTTTAACAGACTTACACAATATTTAGGAAAAGAAGTACAAGAAACTTTTAAATTTCCGAGATATACATCACAAATTACCCAAGAACAAGCAGATAGAATTCATAGAACAGGGGTAAATGAAAAAAATTCTCCTGATAGAGAACACATTCTTTTTACTAATCTTTGTCTTTTTGATAATCGTGCCCCCTCTAACTCTATGTTTTACTTTTTAAACAACTTTGATCAAAAACATAAAGAAGCATTTGATTTACATTCTACAATTGAAGGAATCGTAGACTTATTCAAACAATACGATTTAGAACAAGAAGCTAGAAAAGTTATCTCTAAAAATAAATCTATTTTGAAATCAATTTTTGAACTTCATCAACAAGCGTCACCAGAACGAGGCACTATATTAAGTATTTCTATTCCAGAAGCACTCGTCCCCTCTGTTGTTTACAGCACCTATATGGGGCCTGGATACAGAGGAAGCACAGAGGTTGCAATAGAAGCAGCTAAAAATTGGTCTAAAAAATATAAATATGAAGAATATGTAATTGTACTTGGTCCACTATTTACTTCTGCTCAAAAAGCAAAAGAAGAAGGAATCGAAATACACTCCTGGAACGTTGCCAACCCCGATCTCATAACAAAACGAGATAAGCTTATTGATAAAATTATTCAAGAAATTGTTAAACTTAAAAAAGACAATCCTGTAACATCGGTAATTAAAAAATAAGCTTCGGGTAAAGATTGTCATACTTTCAAATAACTCTATATCTAAATAGTAAAGCAAAACTCACACTTTCAAAAAGCAACAAGTCTTGATCATGAAATAAATACCCAAAGCTGAGTTTAAGAAAATAGAACAACTAATACGAGTATTTGCAAAAGATAAGAAGTAAATGAGAATATTTTCAGCACTCTTTTTTAAATCTTTCTCTCATTTACTGTGCGACAAACCCCACTCAAGAAATTTATTAACTGCCTATGGGGTGGATTATAAAAAATATAACGCTAAATATAAAAGTGACGAAAATTAACGTTTCTTATTGAATTTCATCCCATGGAATAACTGGTTGCACAAGAGAATAGTTTTCGAATAATGGTTCAGAAAGTTTAATACCAAAATACTTAGGTAATGTAACCCGTTCGAGCAATTGTAAGGTGGCAGCAAAATCTTGCTTATTACCTTTACGTGTTACAATCCATACATCAGGGTCTTTAACCAACATTTCAAGCGTTGCAATAGCACGCACCCATAAACGAATACCATACCATCTCTGAGTATTGCGCTTGACTGTTTTAACAGTAGATACACTATAAGATTTTTGAGAAACTTGTGACCAAGTATTATGCGATTCTATGAAATCAAATACTTGAGAGCTCGTTAATGCAACGTTATCAAAGCCATCAGCGTCACATTCCTTTTTGTATTCCATCAAATATTTACGTATTAAGCCACTACGGTTATAATCACAGCCAAATGCATAGAGGCCCCAATACGTCTCTGCGGTGTGCCATTGAGTACAATAAGAAACTTCATCTAACGATACCCAATCAACGTCTTTTATACGAACATAATTATTACATAATTGAAGCGTTCGAGAAAGAAAACGGGGTTTATCTTCAGCCGGTACTCCTGTTTTTTGTAAGCAAACCATTTTATTATTTCTTTCTACCACTGCTACAGGAAGCACCGAATGTTTTACATTTGGCAAAACAAAGCAACCTTGATCGTATTTCTCCACATATAAAAGGTTACTCAATGCTGCGTACCATTGAGATCGCAAGGCTTTAAAGAATGGTATAAGTTTTACACTTTCTCGAGATCCCGATTCAAAACTATATAATGGCTTCATATTTGCATGAATGCCAACATCTTTCCACAATTCATTAATCAATACATTTTCAACATTATATTCAAAAAGATCTGAAACAAATTGAGAGAACTTTACTAATGGATTGAATGAGAATTTCACAAAGGTTTCATAATTTTTATCTTGAGCATACTTTTTCACTGCTTCAAACTCTTGGTCAACTTTTTTCTGCGTAATGTCTTGTAAATACAAATCATGCTCTTGTTGAACGCTTTTAACCTCTTGGAAAAGCTTATCCGTAATGTCTTTATGGGAGAGCGCCACAATATCGCCTTTACTATGCTCTTTAAACAAATTATAAAGAGCTGTACGCAAAAGTGTTTCACAATAAAGAGCGTCAGCAACTTGTCCTCGAGATTCAGACAATAACTGAAAAAGCTCTGGACCTCGATTAACCAGTGACTTATACAAGCTTTTATCTACAAAAAATCCGTCTGGGAAAAGTGCTCGCAGCTGCTGCATCAAGAAATTAATACGCACATTTTCTCGAGAAGAACGAGGATACATACTCAAAAAATCAACAAATACTAACTTTTCAATACCAGCTTTTTTACACTTGGTTACCACATCATCCATAAATGATGAATAATACATTGGTAACAATAGACCTTTAGTAAAAAGCATCTGTTCCGGATACACCACCTTAAGACCTCGAGAGTGTACACCGTCTAACGGTACTAAACATTTAATATGATGTTGATTTTGTATATCAAAAATAAAAAGTTGCTCTTCATACTCAAAAGGAATCCATCGAATATTAGACCCAAATAATTTTACGTTTTTTGCATACACATCATACAGACGCATAGGGTTACCTAATGGCTCTAATAACTTATTCTGAAATCTATCTTGATACGTTTTCGCTTGGTTTTGTACAACAACAGAAAGTTCTTTTTTTTGCGCTTCAAATTCTTTTACACTGGTTACGTCTACAAATACATGCCCATCTGGTTTGCTCACCCAATGGCTTAATTGCGCCGGCAAATCAAGAATAAAAACATCATCTTGTAGCTGAAACAACGTACCTCTTTGAGAAGAAGAATTATCAACACGCTCATAATTTTCTATCTGTGAACCATGCCTTGAGTAATTGACTACGTTACCCAAAAGGGTACTTTTACCTACCCCGTCAACAAAACTACAAAAGATGTAAGCTGTTTTTTTATTATCTCGTGGAGTAAGTGTAGCGGTAAATTGTTTCACAAAATGTTGAGCAGACTCGGTTACTCTTTGCTCCTGAAATGGCAATACCTCTATAGGATAAGTAATATCGGGTCCCACATACATTTTTTCAATAGGTATGGTAGTGGTCTCTGTTAAGTGTTTTGCGTAATCAACTGAAAATAAAATATCTTGCGTTGCTAGTACTTCTTGGCCAAAACTTTTCAGTTCTCCTCCATAAAGACGTTCCCAAAATGTTACCAGACAATGCAACGTATCCTTTACGTTTCGCTTTTTTATAGTTTCTTCTATTTTATTTCGAGCTTTTAAAACAGCTTCAAAATCTTTACCAAAAGCGTGCTTCTGGAACAAATAAGCTTTATCATCAAACAATTCCACACGATCAGCGGAAACATGGTCTATCGTTAAAGGCCTGTCTCCAAACCATTGTCGTTGTAGCCAATTGCAATCTTTTAATAGAAACCCTGTTAAAAATCCAAAAATGTTATGAGCAGGGACAACGCGGCCCTTTTTTGTTTTTAAAGAAATTTCATCGTCAATAGGATGAGCATGCATATTTGAATAATAACTTGGTACCCCTTCTTGCTGGTATCCCATAATTACAATACGATCTTGAAGATCAAATCCTGCATCATCCAAACGAGACTCTAACTCCTTTAAACAAGCACGTGTTTGGTTCAATAGAAAGGGATGATACTCATGCGTATAACGCCCTTCTGGAGAAAAATCATAGTGAGACACAAAGCTTTTAATAAATTTTCTCTGTGGTGATTGTGCAAAAAGAGAGCTCATAAAAACAAGGAGTAATATTATTGTACTTTTCAAATATCCTCCAGTTTTCGTTTCTCCGATATAAGCATTTGAAAGATATCTTGATAGCTTTTAAGAGATGCTCCATAACGAGCCTCATATTGAGAACCATGTAAACGCTCATAAACAAGATAAAGCTCAAACAGTGTTTTTTGTGCTTTTCTTTTATACCCTACAAAATCAGTATGACCACAATTTAACGCAGCATTATTAATACGCTCAATATAATCTGCCGCAAGTCGATCGAAGTAAAAAGCATAAAAATCATAAAAAGCATATTGAATACCATACTGTTTTGCATAATCAAAAATAGAAATATACCCCTTGGGTAAAGAACGCTGAAGCAAGTAAGTCACTGCATCTTCTTTTACATCTACAAAAAAACTAGAAAAAAACGCATCATAGACCTGACATTGATCAATAATTTCACCTCTATGCTTATGCTCAGAATAAAGATGTTCTGATACAGCAATACAATAATGTGGTTTTTTTATTACTGCTTTAACAAAGAACGGCAATGCTTGCTTGAATTCTGAAAGATGCATATCTAAAAACATAGGAATCACCCAAGATGGTTCAATAACATATGCATCTACTTGATCTACAAAAAGATCATAAAGAGACGGTCGATCTTGTGTTTGAGCAGGAGTATGCATCATAATTGCACACGCAAGAATGAACGACCACCTCTCTATCATGTTAATCTATATTTCTTTTGTAAAAGGAGAGCCAACTTCATCAAAAATATCTTCTCGTGCCGCATGTTCATTTACACAGAAACTATCTTGTTCTGACCGTAAACGCTCTCTGAACGATTTAATGTATACAGGAATTTCCGCATACTTAGATGAGTCGTCTAACATTGCCTGTAATTCTGAAGAGAACAGACCAACATGACGATACATATATATCGCAGATGCCTTCATCTGAATACTGCATCCAACGTTAAGAGTTTTCACTTTATCTGCTTGATACTCCATGAATGCAATTACACGCGCTAGCTGTTTAACTAAAGCGTCTGCTGTCCAAATCATAGATTTTTTTTGGTGCCCTCTATCTTCTTCGTCTGTTGCAAGCGGCAATAACTCTGCTGCTCTTTCTAAATCGTTAAAATAAGAAACTGCTTGTGTCTGACTCGTAACAAACCAATGAAAATCAGCATCATGATAAAAGTGTTCACCAATTCTCTCTACCTGGTTTCCCCAATAGTTAAAGAGACGAGCAATAGGGCGAGGAAGCGGCAGCACACCACTAACAACCAAAACACCCATCTGAATAACCGCGTTGTGCCCAATCATCTTACCAGTATTCCAAATATTACGCCCCCAAGCCTGCAAAAGCGTAGGAGGGGGTGTTGCTTTGGGAGCAGTTGAGTCAATACCAAGCTGCTTATTTATTCGGGATACTTGCTGCATTATTTCTTGGCTAAAGATACGTGTTAATTCAGTATTTTCTTTAATAAGAGGAATATTCTTATTGTTATCTTGAGTAAGCGGTTTATCAACTACAACAGGAGTATGGAAAGCATACCAACCACCAGCAGCAATAACCGCTACTGTTGCGCAATTTATAACCATTCGATCATATCGATTACGAATGAGTTGCTGAGTAATTCTAGCCTTATGTAAATCAACTAAGCGTCGATTAATTTTACTAATAGCAGTAGGAAGTTTTTGAATTGCATCTTTTGGTTCAGCAAAACAAGAAGTAAACACCAAAGAAATTAGTGTAAAATGCGTTATATATCGTTTTAAAGTATTCATGCTCATTTCCCTTATTAATAATTAGGATACGGAGAACCATAAGGATTTGTGTAACTGTTGCCAGAGTTTTCTCGCTGTACAGTCAACTGCCCTACAGCATCTCTACCCGCAGAAGCTGTATTTGGATCAACCAAGGTTGCCACATGCTCAAAAGCATCACAAGTGCTACTCATCATGCGTTTAACACGATCTTTATCAAGAGATGAAATCTGCTTAACATTTTGAGTGTAAGTAACAATTTCTTCTAAGTACGTTTTAAGTTCTTCTAGATAAAAAGCTATTTCTTCGTAGTATTCTGCATTGTTCTTATTAATTGTGGTCTTATGATAACGATAATATTTTAAATGAGCATTCAAACATTTAATTATAAAATTACACTGTGTTTGTATGTGGGTTGCATATTCTTGCCAATGATCATCTAGCATTGCTTCTTCATTGTCGTCTTGATCAATAAGACGCAATCTTTTCTCTCTGCTTAAGTCCACAACCGTTGTTTGCTTTGTTAAGGGAGAAAGCGATTTCATAATACGTGCACGCCACAGAATTAATTTATTCCATGAAAGCGACTCTCCACCATAACGTATAAATTCATAATATCTGCAAAGTCTTCTTGTTGGAACACGAACAATATCAATAGTTCCATTGAAAAATCCTTTGTTTTGTTTTTCTAATTCAGAAAGAACTACATAGACTCCAAAAATAGAAGCTGCTGCTTTCCCTGTCTCACCTTGCTCTTTAAGAACGTTTATAACAATTCCTGCTGCACCTAGGCCCATAATATGTTTTGCAAAATCACCTAACTCCGCACCCCCTGCAGGCAGCTGATTAGAACTTGCTACACAAGAAAAAAATAATGTGAAACAAAGAAAATATGAAAATAATTTATTGGAATAAATCACGTAGAAATCTCCCTAATACCCTTAAAATACACCATTTCAGATACATTTAGTGTAGCAAAAAGGGCAAAAAATGCAATCCAAAGCTTGTTTTGGGCTTGTTTTAAGCTTCTAGGATAATGGTTGTTGGGCCATCGTTAATAAGCTCAACTGCCATCTCAGCTCCAAATTTTCCAGTTGCCACTTTATTGGGATGAGCTTGAGTCACTTCCTTAACAAATGTATTAAAAAGTTCTTCTGCCTTACCTGGTTCCATAGCATCTACAAAAGAAGGTCTGTTACCTTTCCTCGTATTTGCATAAAGGGTAAATTGAGAAATAAGAAGAATTTCTCCCCCAAAGTCTGCAATGTTAAGATTCATAGGTTTATGCTCATCGGGAAAGATTCTAAGCTTTAAAAGACGACCGGCCAAGTTTTTGACCGTTTCCAGCGTGTCTTCATGGGTAAGGCCCACAAGCACCATCATGCCCTTGCCAATCTCTCCAATAACCTGACCATCCACTTTTACATTCGAATTGTGTACTCTTTGAATAACTAATTTCATTTCTTACTTTCTATCCTATTTAAAATATCTTTCCTAATAGGATAACGAGTAAAAGGAAAAACTCTAACCTTCTCTATACAAACGAATTTTTTCGCTTTCAACTTCAAGAATAATTTTATTGGGTCTTTCTTTGTGCAATCGAAACCATGCAGAGATCATGTTCAAAAACTCATTCACCGTTGTTTTGTATGCATTTGGATCTGGATATTCATCAAAATCTGGATCAACAAACCATCCAATTAAAACAAAATTACCTTCTTTTTGTTGTTTAAATACTACCTTGTACTTATCAATACTCTTTCTTGCTTCTAATATCTTTTTAACAACTTCTTGTCTTGTCCAATCGGAAGGAAAGAATGTAGACCATTTTGGTTCTTTTCCAAACATTCCCCATTTAAACTTATATACACCATTTTTATCTTGAACCATTTCTAAAATTTCTATGGGTTGGCCCAAAAACTTTTTATTTTTAAAATTTGTCTTTTTCAAATCATGATGCCAAGCCGTCTTGGCCCCTCCTTCGCATAAAGCTTTCGCGCGCGCGGCAAGGCGGAGTTTATCCTGAGCAAAGTCGAAGGGCCGGACACGGCCATTTTTTTAAAGGAAAACATTCTGAGAGAGAATCAACTTTACCCGCTTAGCCCCTAATCAAGAACATCTTCTCCAGCAAGATTTTTTGTAGGTGCATCTTCTGCATACACACGAATATTATTATCATCTGATAATTCAAGAGTAATACGATTCTTATCTTCTCCATAAGCCCATATCCATTGCTTTATTCCATTCAAAAGTTTTTCTTTTGGAATAACAACAGAAGGAGGTTCTTCGGGTGCATATTCATACCCTATAAGAATATTGTTCCTTTCAAATTCACAGTCAAACATATTCGTTGCAAACGGAGTATTTTTTTTAATTCTCTCAAGCATTCGAGCTGTTTCTTCAGGATTCCCCACTATACCATCTAAAAACAACTGCATTAAAGTTCCAGCTTTTGTATCTGACCCCTGCCATATGTGATAACAATATTTTCCTTTTGTTTCACTAGAAACAGGATAAAAAGTCTTTGTACATACCGATTTCTTCATATTTACCTTTTAAAATTCAGGATAAATTGTAATTATATTTTTTTTATGTTTATCCACTATAAAACTAATTTTAATACCCTCTTTAGTAAAACCAGATCTAATAAATCGCCCACTGTCTTGTTTCACAAAGGGTGCTTTATATTTTTCAATATTCTTTCTTGCTTCTAATATCTTTTTAACAACTTCTTGGCGAGTCCAATCAGAAGGGAAAAATGTTGAAGGCTTTGGTCTCTTACCAAACATGCTCCACTCAAATTGATAAATTCCGTTCTTACCTTGAACTACATTTAAAATTTCTATAGGATGCCCATGAAACTTTTTATTCTTAAAAATTGTCTTTTTTAAATCATGATGCCAACCTCCAATAGATCTTTTAACTTCTCCAAACTTAGTGGTGTATGTTTTTATATCTGGCTGAAACAAATGCCTTGGGCGAATGTCTATTAACTCTCCTTTGAACTGCATATGCAACAATGCAAGATCTTCTTCTAGTGCAAGCCACTTTGTTGCACTACCTTTTAATGCTGGTACAAGGTTACCATGCATTTTAGTAACAGGGTCTTTGGCCTCCATTGCCATTAAATTAAGATATTCACCCATTGTTGGCACAATAATATTAGGTGCACCTTCTACGGCAAAAGAATATTCAGATACTTTTTCTGCTGCATCAAGCCATTTGTTTGCATTGTTATATGTATATTTAGAAAATTGCCCGATCGCTCCCATTGCTCTTTCTAACAGCACCACTTCAACACCAAATGCTGTTGCGCATCGAATGAAATCATACCGCGGAATAGATCTTACAACCTCTATAACTTCTTCTATCTGCTCTTTATGAGTTAAAAAACGATTATAAAGTTTTTCGGGATCCATCATTGAATAATAAGAGATAGCACCGCACTCTTTTAGTACATACGCCATTGCACGGGCTGTTTTAACAATACCATGAGCCATTTGCTTTGCTGTTCTTGTAGGGTGCAAGCAAGCATCAACAGTATTAAAAACGCCATCTTTTGCACCATAGGCAACTGCTTTTCCGCATTCAAGCAACCCCCAACACACATCGAGCAAGCGACTGGTAAAAAGCACTCCACCCTGCTTATTTGCTTGATGTGCAAGTTCCCCAAGCGAGCCGATTGTATCTTGATACTCTTTGTCTACCACAAGATCTGCCGCTTGTGCCTGAATATCTAGAAGCTCTTGATGCAATACATGCTGAAACTCGTTACCTTTGAATTGCTGATACTCTTGCCCATTACCATACGTGTTTATAAAGCTTTTTGTTTTTTGAGACAGTGCATAGTTTTTTTTAACTACTTTTGCAGGATCAAAATTCTTAAACGCACGCAAACGCCTTTCTTGATGCGCATCTTCAAAGAATTGCCACTCTTCTAGAACATGAACTAAAAGATATTTTTCTTGATACTCAGCACGCCTTTTAGCACATGCTCGTTCTTCTTTTCTCTGAATCTCCTGTTGCCTTTGTCTTCTTTGCGCTCTTCTTGTTCTTGCTTTTGCAGCTCTCTTTTTTTTTGAGCTGCGAGAAAACGCAACTGTTGATCTATCTGATCCCACTTATTGTAAGCACCAGCCATTATGGAAAAAGATACATTTCCCCATTGATTAGAAACATTATCGCTTTCTTGAGAACCCCAAGGAGTATCAGCCGCAACCCAGTAAGAAAATGTACAAGAGTGTGTTAATAGTAAAAAAATAAAAAGTGAAAATCGCTTAGAATACACTTCAACCTCCTATCACCCCAAAGCAGTAATTTATCCACTCAAAAGAATAATCTAAAAATTTCACAGCCCAAATAGTACTCACAAATGCTGTTTTTATTATATTGCGTGTTTTGTAAGCAACATAAATAACACCAATGATTTTCCCTACGTCATAGAAAGAAAAGTATTTATTGCCTACACTTTGGTTACAACAATGCGGTTTACATCCTCTACACCTATAAAAATCTACTTGTGATTTATGTCCATTATGGTCACCATTATGCGCATCAGAATCTTTTGGTTGAACCCTATAATGGCTTTCATTAGATTTTTCACAAGAATCAAGCTCTGCTGAAACATCAAGTGGCCCATCATCTAAATAGGTATATTGCTCTCCATGGTCATTATACTTATTCATGAAAACATCTAATGATTCATGATCAGAAGAATCAATCGAGAATAACGATTGCATTGACAGACAAACAAAAACAAGCATCAAGCAAAATCGCCCAGAATGGGCTTTCAGATAAAACATCGCAGACTCCTCTATAATTAAATCTGCGATATACTACTATGTAAAAAATGAAAAATCAAACCGCCAATACTGTAGTCAAAAGGTGCAATCCGAGCATTTATTTTTTAATAACCTAGCCCCGCAAAGCTTTACGTAAATATGGTGCTGTTTGGCTTACTTTAGAACGGGCAACTACTTTTGGTTCACCCTCTGCTCCATGAGCTAATAATAAAGCAACCAAATAGTCACGATCACTTTCAATAGCCTTCTGCAATGGGCATTCTTAATTCCATTGTTAAATTTGGATTAGCTCCGTACTTTAGCAAAAGTTCACCTATTTCTAAATTTTCGTTATCTAAAGCCCATTGCAAAGGAGTCGATCCATTGTGATCAAAAACATCTACTATAGCACCGCGCTCTAATAAAAACTGCACTATTTTTACATTGTCGCTATTTACAGCATGATGCAATGGCATCGCAAAGCCAACCTTAGCATTAATATCAATATTTAAACTCAATAAACGATGGATTAAATCTTGATCATTATCTTCAACAGCATTTATCAACAAATTTGCAAAGGATGGAGGAACTAATGCTTCTAAAGATATTAATGGGTATCTTTTTTTTAATCTCTCAATAATTTCTAAAAATTCCATAGAAAAAACTTTTTCATCAACCTTAATTTTACGATCAATAGATATCCAAACATGATCAGGGGAAAACTGCCAATCCAATACAGAATCAATACTATTTTTAATTAGAACTTTTACATATATTTTTTTTGATACTAATTCACTCTCTGGTTCTATTATTAAAGACATAGCAATAGCACGCCGTTCACTTGAAACCAATTTACCAAAATCTTCAAAACTATTTGCTGATGTGTCAAACAGATAATTTAATAATTTTAAAGCATTTTGCTCATTACTTTCAAGCGCATAATTTCCTTTAATATAAACTACACCTGGAACATTTGAAACAAGATTCATCCAAGATTGCTTTGCTAATTCACTATATCTAGGTACCCGAGGATTTGAATATGTTTCAATAAATGTCTTAAAAGCAGGCAAAACTTCTCTTTTTTTAGAAAGGAGTTCTAAATCTAATCTATCTGTTTTCTCGTTGTATAACATAAAATTCACTACAGTCCAAAGCGCATCCTCTCCACAAATCGCCACCTCTTCTTTCCCGTCAAAAGAAGCTCTTAAATGGCGCATATGCAAAAAATCAAATGTTTTATTTTTTTTACTTATAAGTGTTGCCGCAATTATTTGATCTATATCATTAGTCAAATCACTTAATTCCTGGTCTGTAAATTGTTGCGGCTCTATTTCAACACCAACCCCTTTTGCATAAGCCGCCAAATCCTTACCATCACGACTTATCAAATACGCAAATGCAGCTATTATTCTAGCAGTTTCTTCTTGAGGAACTTTTTTCATTAATTCAATAATTTCTTGAAAAACTTGGTTAAACTTTTTTTTCTTACCCTTTGCATTTTTATGATTTTTTTTATATTCATCAAACCATTTTTGTGCTGTTTCTTCAGTTAAATAATCTGATATTGAATTTTCTAAAATTGCTTTATTTAATTCCCCTAACAACAAATGACTTGGAGAATTCATAAAATTATATTTTTTTTGAGTTAAACGTAATTCACCATCAAGAACATGTCCCATTTTTTGTATTAAATGTGCAACTTCACTTTCACCTTCATATGCTTTAACTACATCGCCACTTTCTAAAAATGCCGCTCCCACAACAGGAGATGCTGCCTCTTTACCTTGTTGTTTAAATGGCGTCATTGTGCCTTTAAGCCATGAAGGATCCATCGCCTGCACGGACGTAATACTAAAACTCAATAATAAAATAAATATTTTGCGAACCACTTTAAACCTCCTTTTTAAACTATACTTTTTAAGCATACTCTATATGAGAAGGCATAATAAAGAGTTTTACATCCTAAAGTCATTTGTAAGCTTAAATCCTTAAAACCCTTAAGCTCGTAATGCTTTACGTAAATATGGTGCTGTTTGACTTACTTTTGAACGGGCAACTACTTTTGGTTCACCTTCTGCAACCACAGTTCCACCCTCTGCTCCACCTTCTGGTCCCATATCAATAATATAATCTGCTGTTTTCAAAACATCTAAATTATGTTCAATAACAAGAACAGAATTACCTTTGGCAACCAGTCGATTTAATACTTTGAGCAATTTCTCAATATCGCTTGAGTGCAAACCTGTTGTTGGCTCATCAAGAACATATAATGTTCGAGTCCCTCGTTTTGCTAACTCATTAACGAGTTTAATACGTTGAGCCTCTCCACCAGAAAGCGTTGTTGAAGATTGAGCTAACTTTAGATAATCAAGACCAACGTCACACAACAACTGCAAACGTTTAATGATATTCTTATGTGCAGCAAAAAATTTCATTGCTTCTACGGCTGTCATGTCGAGAACGTCGGCAATGTTCTTTCTTTTATACGTAATTTGCAATGTCTCTTTATTGTAGCGCCGCCCCTTACAGGTTTTACAGATCATGGTAACATCGGCCAAAAAGTGCATTTCAACAGTTATGGTTCCATTACCCGAACAATCAAAACAACGCCCAACCGGTCTGTTGAAACTGAATCGCCCTGCTTTATAACCACGCACTTGGCTCTCAGGCAACGCTGCAAATAAATTTCTAATTTCGTCAAAAATACCTAGATAGGTTGCGGGGTTAGACCGAGAGGATCGACCGATTGGCTTTTGATCAATAACAACTAAAGCATTAACTTGATCACCTCCAACTAAATCTTTTGTTGGAACTACTCGACGACGATTACCAGTTAGCTCTTGTTCAACAGCCGGAACTAATTCTTCTAACACCAATGAACTTTTACCCGAACCAGAAACTCCTGATATGCCACACAGTACCCCTAACGGAAAACGCACAGTAATATCTTTTAAGTTGTTTTTTTTCGCATGCTTTAAAATTAAATATGCATACGGTGTTCTTCTAAACTCAGGTAACTCAATTTTTTTCTTACCACTTAAATAAGCACCAGTCAGAGAATTAGTATCTTTTGTAATTTGATTAGGAGTTCCAATAGCCGTAATGGTTCCACCATGCACACCAGCCTCTGGACCCATATCAATAAGATAGTCGGCCGCTTTCATAGTATCTTCGTCATGCTCAACAACTACAACTGTGTTGCCTTGATCACGTAAACTTTTAAGTGTTTTAATTAAACGGTCGTTGTCTCGTTGATGCAAACCAATACTTGGTTCATCAAGAATATAAAGTACACCACTAAGCGCAGAACCAATTTGTGTAGCCAATCGAATACGTTGCCCTTCCCCACCAGAAAGTGTTCGTGCCGTTCTATTAAGTGTTAAGTAAGGCAACCCAACATCATCTAAGAACTGTAATCTTCGGGTAATCTCATTGAGTAACGCCTTAGCTATTTTTTTTGATGTTGCATCTATTTTTATCTTCTTAAACCATTCAAGCGCTTCTTTAATAGGCATTTCAGAAATTTGATAAATATTTTTTTTATCAACCTCTACCGCCAAAGCAAATTTGTTTAATCGTTGACCTTTACATTCTTCACACCCTAAGCGTGTTGCATATTTTTTAAAAAAATCTGGATATTTGGTTTTCCAATAATCTTTATCCCCTTTATCCCACGGCCATTTATTGGTTATCCCTAATCCAGAACAACTTTTACATGCACCTACCGGAGAATTAAAAGAAAAAAAACGCGGCTCAAGTTCAGGAAACGCATTACTACATTTAAGACACATGCGCTGGGAAGCATACAACTGCTCTTTTTTGCCCGAAACTACCTTAACCAGACCGTCTGAAAGCTGCTCTGCTTTTTCTACCGCCTCTTGAATTCTAGGGCGCTCTTCCTCTTCAACCGTTAACGCATCAACTAATACATCAATAGTATGTTTATACGTTTTGCCTAATTTCAGAGCATCTATCTCTTCTACGCTTGAAAATTTGTATTGTTTACCATCTATCTCAAATCTATAAAACCCCTGCTGAAAATGATGTTTTAAATCATTTTTAAACTCACCCTTTTGCTCACGAACAATCGGTGCACTAATAACTACCGACCTATCCTTAAAGAGCGCAAGAATATGATGAGCCATACTTTCTGGAGATTGCGCTCCTACCTTAATAGCACAATCAGGACAATGGGCAACCCCAATACGAGCAAAAAGCACCCGTAAGTAATCGTAAATTTCTGTAATAGTTCCAACAGTAGATCGAGGATTTGCCCCAACTGTTTTTTGCTCAATCGCAATGGCTGGACACAAACCTTCTATTTGATCAACGTCTGGTTTACGTGCAATACCCAAAAATTGTCGGGCGTAGGCAGACAGCGATTCGGTATACCGACGTTTACCTTCGGTATATAAAATATCTAAAGCCAAAGAACTTTTCCCCGATCCAGATGGACCAGTAATAACAGTAAACGCTTCTTTTGGAATCTCTACAGAAACGTTTTTAAGGTTATGTTCACGCGCTCCAGTAACCTTAATCCACGAACGATGTTTCTTCGCCATAACACTTACCCCTAGGTATATTTTGGGATTGATTCAGTAAACTGTCTTATTGTAGCATATTTTTTTTAAAAATTTGACTTTGCTTTTTGCTTAAAGCTTGGCATACTTAAGTGACCTTGAGCTGCTTTGAGCTTGGTTTAAGGCAAGTTTGGTGGTGGATGTAGCTCAGTTGGTAGAGCACCAGGTTGTGGTTCTGGGGGTCGTGGGTTCAATCCCCATCATCCACCCCACTAAATTTGACATTATAATTCTACAATTTACCTTGTAGACTTAAAGATTTCAGTCGGGATGTGGCGCAGTTGGTAGCGCACTCGCTTTGGGAGCGAGGGGTCGCCAGTTCGAGTCTGGCCATCCCGACCAGTTTTTGCCCTATGGGCTTCTTACCTTTTTAACACTTACATATCCCTCTATGGATTACGCAAGTCAAGACACATACTCTCAAGCTCTTGAATAATTTTCACAATCACATTCAAGATTTAAAGACCATTTTGTTTTTTCAAACGAAACATTACTCTTATCTCTAAAGACGCTCTTAAATCAATGGTGATTTCCAATGTTTTCACTTACTTATCGAGAGTTTGCTGCACTATGTAATCATAAGAGAAATATCATTGTAAACTCTTTACCGTATGGCATACTAATAAGCACTATATTTCACTTTACAATACCGAAAGGCCTCTATGAAAAAAATTCCACTTCTTTTGACACTGTGCTTTCTATTTTCCACTAACCTTTTTACTGCGCAAGATAGTACATGCTTTATATGCCATAAAAGTAACTTTGATGAACCTGATAAAGCACAAAACAATGACCTATTATTAAAACCAAGAAGCAAAGTAATTCCTAAGGGATGTACACAAGGCCACTGTTTTCATCTCGATTGCTTCACAGCTAAGACCATTAGAAAAGAAGAAATGATATGCCCTGTAGAAGGTTGTACCTGTAAAGTTACGCTTCCAATGCGAAAATATTCCAGAAAAAAAACTAAAAATGGCCCCGCAACTCTTGAATGGTTCAAAGACTATGGAATGGTACTGGAATGGACAGACCCAGAAACTCACGAAGTTTTTCGGATAGGCCACACCGAAGATAATCCATTACACGTTTGTCCTTTGAAACATTCTGAAGTTAAAACTGATCATGACACTGTCCCACTTCTTACCCTATCGTACGCACGTCGTATGATTTTGGCAGCTCAACATAATGCCCGCGATACTTTAGCAGTAGGGCTTAAAGCCTATACAGGCTACTCAGTCCCAGGAAAACAACATGCTGTGCTTGTTTTTAACTCTTTAGCAGAAAATGCGCATCCCGAGAACAAACAAATGCTTTGTGCATTGAATATTTTCACAACACATCTTAAAAAAGAAATTGAATCAGAGGATCGAGTTCCACAAAAAATATCAGATGAAAAGATTAAAGAGGTGCATCGATTGAGCTCTATGGGAAGATATGGTATTGACAACCAAGGAAGACATGCCTGTTCCAAAGGAAAAATAAATCGACTCACAGAAAATAATAATGAGGTTTACTTTATTTATCATTAACGAAAGAGAGCAGTGCTTAATATAGATAGACGTTATTTTTATCATTTTGATTGGATAAGCTTAGGTTTAACCGTTGCAATTTCATCCATTGGGTTGGCTTTTGTATTCAGCTCTACAACTAATGGACATGTTGCGTATTCTATCTTTTTCAAGAAACAATTATTTGGGGTTATCTCTGGGTTTGTTTTGTATTTCATCTTCTGCTTTTTAGACTTTAGAGCACTCTGCAGAAATGGCTATTTTTTATATTTTGGCATAATTGGTTTATTATTGTTCACTCTTATCAAGGGTAAAATAGGGATGGGTGCTCAACGATGGATCGATCTAAAGTTTATACGGTTTCAACCTTCTGAAGTAGCAAAACTTTTTTTCCCTGCTTTTTTAACGTATTACTTGTATACCGAAAATGATGTCCCCGTCTATCGATTCGATAGTTTTTACCCTATCTTAGGGATTTTAACCATCAGCAGCTTACTTATTTTAAAGCAACCCGACTTAGGAACCGCTATTGTGTTCTTTGCATCGGGCCTTATCATGCTTTGGCTAGCAGGTATTAGTCCCAAGTTTTTTAAATGGGGGTTACTTGCAGCGTTACTCTGTGCACCACTTGGTTGGCGCATATTAAAACCGTATCAAAAGAAACGTATTGCTGTATTTTTAGGTGCAGGAGAAAGCCATAAAGAACGATATCAAATTGAACAATCTAAAATTGCTATTGGCTCGGGAGGCGTCTGGGGTAAAGGTTTTAGCAAAGGAACACAAAATACATTTTTATTTTTACCCGAAAGTCGGACAGATTTCATCTTTTCAGTTATCTGCGAAGAATGGGGTTTTCTAGGCGCCCTGTTTATTCTTTTTCTATACAGTGCATTATTTGCTCGCATTGTTTTACTTCTACAAACTGTTAAAACTTTTTTTGCACAATTGCTCGCAGCTGGCCTTCTGGTCTCTATCATGCTCTCTTCTTTTATTAACATTGCCATGATTTCTGGACTATTACCAATTGTTGGAATACCACTCCCCTTGATGAGTTACGGTGTAACATCTTTATGGATTACACTGGCAAGCTTAGGATGGGTTCAAGGTATTGTAATGAGAAAATTTTAGATCGTTAACTGTCTCTTTCATTCTTTTTCATTCTGTTGTAATCTCTCGAACAAGTTTTTATTTTAAAAGGAGTTTCTCAAAATGAACAAAGCACTTGTTATCTCATTGTTAACCATCATTAACCTCAATGCCCATACTTTTCTGGGATATCATATTAAAAATCGTGTAGGCCTTTCTGCTTGCATTTTAGGTGAATCAAAAGGAATCACTGAAATGGCTCAAAAAGAGTGTGCCATCTTAACTTATAAATCTGTAAGATCACATCCAGCAACACGTCACCCAGAGCCAAACATTGGTTACATAAGTCAAACAAAGCAACTCACTAACTCATCTCTTGCGACAGGACTTGCCGCAGACACCGACTATAGTCTTATGAAGCCAATTAGCATTGCCAATTCTTATGGAATAGAAAGCTTACAAGCATCTGAAGTTATTAAAGATATTAAAAAAGCACGAAATATTCTTAAAAAAGATCAATTACTCATTGTTTCTATTTATCCTCAGGCATATCCAGGAATTTCTCGAGCTCAAGATGCACATTATTTAGCACACCTTGTAAAAGAAGCCGGTGCTCAAGCTATTGAAATCAATCTTGCTTGTCCAAACGTACATGAAAAACCCCTATATCAAGATCTAGGAAGATTAAGAGGCATCTGTGAAGAAGCAGTAGCTGGAGGGAAAAATCTTCCTGTTCTTATAAAAATTGGTTTTATTTCTGATAAAGAAATATTAAAAAATGTAGTTAAAACTGCGGTGAAAGCAGGAATTCGTGGCATTACCAGCATGAATTCTATTGCTGCAGAAATTTTAAACAACACTAATGATAAATTTTTCTTCCCCGGAAGGCCAGTAGCAGGAGTTTCTGGCGATATTATTCGAGATCTCGCATTAGAACAAATCAAAACACTAGTCGAAATACGCAAAGAAGAAAATTTAGACTTTGAAATTTCAGGAGTTGGTGGTATTTCTAAACCTGAACATTTTGATTTATTCCTTGAAGCAGGTGCAAATGCTGCTCTCAGTGCTACAGGACTGATGCATAATCACGATTTAGTAAAAGAATATATAAATTTTAAAATGCTCACTCATTAAATCTATAAAACATATAGCAAACGCTAACCCAATACAGAAAAAGTACTTATGTGTATCAATGCATCATCTTTTAAAACCACCACAGTCCTCTCTCTTCTAGCAATTTGAAGCACAGAAGATCTTTCTTTTGTAGGAGCATTTAAAACCAGCGTTGATCAACTTGCTCTATAATTAAACTCTCAAGCCAGTCAGTTATCTATTGACTGGCTTTTCTTCTCTCATAATTTGAAGACCATGAAAATAACCTAAAGAAAAACCACTTTCATACTGCTCTGACTTTTTTTCTGATAAAACATATCCTGCATTTTTCTTTGCAGCTTCAACCCCCTTAATATAACCCACCTTACCTTCTTCAGATAGATTTTTCTTAATAGCGATCCGCCCCTTTTTGTCTTCTGATAAATTACCATATGCAACCACAAAATTTGAAATTACTAACAAAAATAAAAATAATGTTTTTTTCATTATGAAATGTTTCCTAAAACCTTAACTAACTAAACTTTATATAAATTTTATAGAATATCATTTTTAATATAAACTGAAACGAAATCCTTACAGAGAAAGAAATAGCATGGAAGAAAAAGAAATTCTAGACGTTATTACGTTACAAGAAACTCCTGAAGAACAACAGTACGATTTTGTACCAAAAAGCTTTGACGAGTACCTTGGCCAAGAAAAACTTAAAGAAAAACTTAAAGTTTACACCCAAGCAGCCAAGATGAGAAAAGAATCTCTGGACCATCTACTTTTATTTGGACCTCCAGGCCTTGGTAAGACGACGCTTTCTCAAATCATGGCGCAAGTGATGGGTGTAGGAATAAAAATTTGTTCTGGCCCCATGATGGAGCGCACGGGAGATCTTGTAGCTATTCTTTCTAGTCTTGAGCCGCGCGATATTTTATTTATCGATGAGATTCACCGTATGCCAACCACAGTAGAAGAAGTTTTATATAGCGCAATGGAGCAATTCAGAATAGATGTGGTCATTGGCCAAGGGGCCGGAGCTAAATCTATAAACCTTCCTTTGCACCCCTTCACCCTAATTGGCGCAACAACTCAAAGTGGTAAAATCTCTGCTCCACTTCGTAGTCGATTTGGTATCAGCGAACGTATTGATTATTACACATTTGAAGAACTTCAAGAAATTATTCTACAAAGCGCCACATTTTTAGAAGTAAAACTTAGCCCAGAAGCTGCACTCCGTATTGCTCGCTCTTCACGCGGCACACCTAGAATTGCAAAAAAAATGCTTCGACGTGTTCGTGATTTTGCACAAGTCAAAAATGTACCAATTGCTGATGATACTTTGGCTAGAAAAGCTTTATCATTTTTAGGTATCGACGATGATGGATTAAGTACTGTAGATAACATGATTCTTAAAAAAATGATGGAACACTTTAACGGTGGACCTGTAGGTCTTGAAACATTAGCCTCAATGGTTGGTGAAGATAAAGACACTCTTGAGACGGTTTATGAACCTTATCTACTACGTCAAGGTTACCTAGAAAAAACCCCCCGGGGTCGACAAATCACCTACAAGAAGTTACCCTTTTTACAAAAGAAATATTTTGGGCAAACAGCAATTGTCTAATAAGCACAAGGAGTTAAAGCCATGGCAGGTCATTCAAAATGGGCCAACATCAAGCATAAAAAAGCAAAAGAAGACGCAGCACGCGGAAAATCTTTTACTAAACTTGTTAAAGAAATCACCGTTGTTGCACGTGACGGTGGTGGAGACCCTTCTGGTAATCCTCGACTAAGAACGCTTGTAGACAAAGCAAAACAAATTAATATGCCTCAAGAAAATATTAAACGTGCAATTCAAAAAGGCACCGGAGAACTTCCTGGTGTTTCTTATGAGCAAATAATGTATGAAGGCTACGGACCAGCAGGAATTGCTGTTATGCTCGAAGTTTTAACAGACAATAAAAATCGTGCTGTTGCAGCGGTACGAAGTACCTTTACTAAAAAAGGTGGTAATCTTGCAGAAAATGGCTCTGTCAGCTGGATGTTCTCTCAGAAAGGTGTTATTAAAGCAACAGGCGGCTCACTTTCTGAAGATGAACTTTTAGAAAAACTTTTAGACTTTGATGTAGAAGATATTCAAAAAGAAGAAACTCTTTTTTATATCACATGTGACATGAAAGCACTTGATCAAGTTAAGCAAGGTGTAAATCAAGCAAATCTAACCATTGAGAATGCCGACATTGAGTGGGTAGCCAAAGACAAAGCTGATCTTTCTGAGAGTGATGCTGAAAAAGCTTATGAATTCTTAGGCGCACTCGAAGCATTAGAAGATGTTCAAAATGTTTACTCAAATATTGAATAATTTGACACATTTTTAAGAAGATTTTTTTCGTAAAATCATTTATTTATCTATCATTTCACCTCTTTCTTAAGGGTTGACAAACCACAGGGAGATTTCTAGGGTAAAATCTAGTATTTTCTTAAAAAAGGAAGGTAGGTAATGAAAGCTCTTTTAAGGGTCATCGCGCTCTCACTGTGCGCCCTCTCTGTTTTGCACGCCAATTCCTCTCGTCAATCATCCCCCAATTTTCATTACATGCGTGCACTCTCAAAAACCGATTTTGTATCTTCCGGTGGTACCACATTAGTAAAAACATTTACTATCTCAAACCCTGGAACATATACTTTAGCCCAAGACATTGGCTATCAAGCACATAACAATAGCACAGCACCAGGTGAATCTTGTGCCATCTATATTAACTCAAGTGACGTGGTCCTCGATCTTGGTTCTTTTACTCTCTATAGCAACTCAAATGTTGCAGAAGACTCTGCAACAAAAGCTATCGATATTAATACTCATAAAGATAACATTATTATTAAAAACGGTAATATTAACGGTTTTAGTGAAACAGGTGTGAATATTCGCTCAAGTAGTCGAAGTATTCATCTGCAGGATATAGCCATTAACGCTTGTGGTGTATATGGCATTAGTTGTGTAGGAGCGGCAGGAATAGAAAACATTAATGCAGGCATATTAATACAAAATTGCCGTGTAACCGATACAACTAGAACAAACAACATGGGAGTACGGATTACCTTTACAGAAAACATTATAATGCAAGATACCTCTGTTGGATTTGGAAACAATGATACTGCAGGTAGCGAATCGATTGGCATTCTTTTTTCAACTTGCACCAATATACAATGTAATAATGTAAGTTCTGGTGGCCACTATGGAGATGGAGCATTCGGATATAAACTCACTGATGTACGCGGTGGAATCTTTGAGAACTGCGTTTCTCAAGGTAATTATGCTATTGATTCTACAAGTACCGAAACATGTGTTGGTTTCTTTGTAGAAACATCAACAGCAGTGCAACTTAAAAATTGTAAGTCATATGGTCATGCTGCAAAACGAGAAGCTCAAGGATTCTTCTATGGCAATGCTATTGGTTGTCTTACTGAAGGCTGCACCGCAAACGGTATTAGAATGGAAAACTTAGATGCATCAGACCCAGAACACCCACTATTTGCAGGATTTTTCTCTCTCAACGGTTTCAGCAACACCTGGAAGAACTGCATTAGTGAAAGCAATTACGCAGGAAATGCAAGTACTACAGATGGAGATGGAGCAATTGGCTTCTACCTTTCCTCAGAAGCACAGTCAGCCCTTATTAGCTGCAAATCTCGTGGACATGGATCCATTTACAACCACGCTGCAAATGCTATTGGAATTTATCTTGATGATACACGACGATACAAAGTAACCGACGGTAATTTTATGAAAAAAGAAGATTGCCAATTTTGCCAAGTAACTAGCTGCGAAGCAAGTTCAAACTGCACTTCTGCATCAACAGGAGTAGCCGGCACAAAAGGAACCTATACAGCCTATGGCATTAGAGATGATTCCGCGAACACAAAAAACATTATTATTAAGTGTTTTGCATTTGGCAACTCAGATAGTGCTTCTCCCCGGGTGGTAACCAACTACTATATGGATCTTACTGTTGGAGCAACAACACCTGCAAATTGGCCAAGGATAGAAACAAATATGGATGGTTTAATTGATTTAGCAAATACACCGGACTTCTATAACGTAAGTATTACCAGTTAATAAAAAGGAAGTAACTATGCGAGGTAACGTTACAATTCTAACTCTCTTGCTGTTAAGCGTAGTTCCTCTATTTGGAAGTACCTTAACAGATCCAGATACAATAACCCGTCGTGTAGTTGCTCCAGATCAAGCAGCACCAAACAACAAATTCATTACGCCCGTAAACACATTTAAGTTTCGCGCTCGGGGTGGCATGGATCTTGTAGAAACCTTTAGTATTAACAGTCCTGGAAGCTTTTATCTCGTTGAAGATATTGGATATGAAGGACGCAATAGTGCAACCAGTGCCGGTGGTGCATGCAGTATTTATATTAATTCAGATAATGTAGTTATTGATCTAGGTAATTACACACTTTATAACAATACTAGTACGGTCACTGGATCCGCACAGAAAGGCATTGATATCGCTTCTGGAAAACGCAATATCGTTATTAGAAATGGTAACATTAATGGATTTCAAGATTCCGGTATTTATGCTAGAAGCAATTGTGATGATGTTCGATTACAAAATCTCACAATTACACAATGCTCAAAGCAAGGTGTTTATCTAGATGGTACTGCAGATACTAGTCCAACAAGCCAAAATATGATTACCAACTGCGTTATTGAAGATTCTGCTATAGGTCGAACCACCGGAACCTCTTCTGATCCGGCACGAGGCTTATTCTTAAATAACTGTTTTAATATTCTCGTAAGTAACTGTTCTTTAAATAGATCTGATGTTGGTTCAAATGATCAAGTAGCCTACGGAGTACTTATTTCAAGTTCTACCAACGTTATCTTTAATAATTGTGAAGCATCAGGTAACCGCGGTTCAGGCATCTCATATGGATTTCATATCTACAATCAATCTCAAGCATGCTCTTTCATTAATTGCACGGCAAATGGAAACTGGGGAACATCTGAAAGCGGAATTGGGTTTGGGTTTAGTGCACAATATGTCCACGGATGCTTGTGGGAAAACTGTACTGCTAACGCCAATGAAGGATCAACAATAGGGTATGGATTCTCTTGGCTCGGAGCCAAATACAACAAAATCACAAAATGCTCTAGCTTTTATAATAAAGGCAATAGTAAGTCAAATAGCAACGGTGGAGGAGCTCGATCATTCAATTCTCAAGATGGAGAAGCAAACATCTGGGAGTACTGTGAAGCAATAGGCTCTCAAGTTTCTTCAACCAGCTTTCCTATCGCACAATGCCTCGGTTTCAACTTAGTAAATGAAACCAACTCGCTCATACAAGGATGTACCTCACGTAACCATAATATTTCAAGTAACGATTCATGGGGTATTGGTATAAATCTGCAAAATTGCACTCGATGCACAATTGATAATTGCAGTATCACAGGAAACAAATCAGCAACTACCAATCATGGTCTAGGATTACGAGATACCAATACTGGATCAAGCACTACTTTAATAACTCGTAGTTTCTTCTTTAATAACGGTGATACTACATCAACCGCTCAAAACGTTCATCTCAGTTATTATTTAGGTGGAGAATTAAACATAACAACCACTGTTAATCAAGGGAGCATGAAAAGCCTCACTGGTATTAATCCATATGAAAACGTCAGTATGAGTTATGTGTGATGAATTATAAAGGAAAGCAAAACATGAAAAAAATTCTAAGGGCACTACTCGTCATGCTAGGTCTCATTTTCAGCTGGGGTAATACTAATGTTTCTGATAATACTCATTTTAGTAACATTGTTTTAAGTTCTGCTCCGGTTCTTGCAGAATTCGAATACACTCTTTCTCAACCTGAAGATATTTCTTCTCCAAACTATAATTCTGGTGTATTTATTGTGGCAAACAGTATTGAATATACCACCAACTCTACCCCTACAACAGCTTGTCTCTCAATAAATAGAAGTAATGTAACAATCGATCTCAATAACCAAATTTTACATTGCACCTCTCCAGGAAGGACGGTTCATGGTATTCATGTTAAACCAGGTGTCAGCAATGTTACCATTAAGAATGGAGTTATTAGAGGATTTACCGGCGAAGGTATTTTTATCGATGGATCATCATCTAGCAAAGTTACCAACATTACTATCGAAAATATGACACTACACTCTAACAATACCGGTATTACCGGAACGTATGTTGACAATGCAACTATATCAAAGACAAATATAAGAACATCAACAGGTGATACAGAAACAAATAATAATGTTGCAGGTATATCATTTACCAATTCAGAAAGTGTTCATATTTCTGATTCCACTTCAATACGCAATAAAAATACTCGCTCTGATAAATACTCTTACGGAATACGAATTACAGCATGTAAAGAAACCCAAGTGACCAACTGTACTTGCAATAACAATCAAGCTGCTGGGAATACAACAGGTATCTATATTACCGATACCACCGATAACGGTGAAAGCGACACAATCGCAAACTGCACTTGTAACAATAATGTTTCTACAGCTGCTGATGCACATGGCATTCATCTAGAAACATGTGATTTTGTTTATGTAGAAAAATGTACGATGAAAAGCAATAAAGCCTCGAATGGCACCTCTTATGGACTAAAGTTAGAAGGCGCCGATGAAACAACAATTGAAGAAAATACTTCAGTTCGCAATAACGTTGGCTTCTGGGACAATGAAGCGCTAGGAACCCAAACAAATTTATACATCCAAAACACAGCATATCACAATGTTGATGGCGCCAATAAACGTGATTATTGGAGAACCCTGAGTAACCCCATAGATTTTACAGAAGTATCTGTTGATAATTTAGATGCCGCAGCTTCGGCCTCTAATAAATCTAATGTTAGCGTAATTATAGAAAATTAATGATGAGGCATAAGACAAAGGAGAGCGGAATGAAACGGTACAGTATTTTACTGCTAATCACCTTACTCGCAGGGTCTCTTGTGCGCTCAAGCGTTGGATCATATGGAGCACAAGTTCCCGTTGGAACAGGTGTATCACCAGACGCATCAGAAACTATTGGACTTACCCAAGCAGATTTTACTGGAACCTATACCGCGGTAACACTCGATAAACAAGGAGCCACCTATCTTTTACTCGAATCCATAACAGTACAAACTAACACAGCCCTTACCACCGTATTTGGTATAACTGCTGATGATATCACCCTTGATCTTGGTGGTCACACGGTAGATGGGAATGGTATTGCTGGTGGCGGTGCATTTATAACCGCTATTAATAATATTACAATTAAGAACGGAACCATGCGCGATCTTCGCCTTGAAGGTGTTCGCGTACCAACTACTACTTTTGGATTAACCATTGATAACTTAACACTTATGGATGGAGACCTTGCTGGCATCTTATTTTTTGGAACATCATTCAGCACCCTTTTAAATAACATTAATATCATGGGAGATAATGTTTCAACTGGTACAGGTATTAGTGTAAAAGGTGCAGCAATAGACTTTGCCCTTAATAACTTCAACATAGACTCTCTTGTCAATACAACTAATACAATTTATGGAGTAGATTTTACCGCAGACTGCGAAAGCGTTGTAATAAGAAATGGAAGAATAAGCAATATTCGTGGGGACTCAAACACAACCGCAAATGGACTCAATTTTGGAGCTGCGTCTTTTGAAGTTGCCATTAATAAACTCAGTATATCTCATATACAAAACACTGGTATCAATCTTAACAACTCATATGGTGTTGCTCTCAACGATATAACTATTTCTAACGTAGACGGTGGAAGTGGTATTGAAATTGGCGATACAGCATATAACATTGCAATGGAAGATTTTAGCATTACTGACATTGCAGCAACTACACCTTTAGACGGTGGAATTAAATTTGGAACAGGAGCTTACGCTATTGCCCTTGCCAACGGGAAAATCAATAATGTATTGGGCGTCTCAAGTGGAAACGGTTTATCTTTTACCGGTACTTCTTACGCGGTTACCTTAGACAATTTAGCAATTAGCAATGTTATAGGGCGCGGAATTGATTTTAACGCATCAGAAGATATTGCTGCTGCTAACATTACTATCTCTAACTCCACCCGAGATGGTCTTGTTGTGGGAGTTCCCGGTTCAGCATCTCTTGGCTTTGCAAAGAAACAAGGTTTTGCTTTCGCAGATATTATCATTAATAACTCTACACTAACAGGTATGACTCTCAATGGCCGACCAGAAGGCATTGCAATAAATGGAATGAAAATTAATGGCGCAGGAACGGATGGTATTTTAATAACTAACCGTACACACGGCATGACTATGGCAAATGTAATGATTGGATCTCCTGGTGCTAAAGGTATTAACACAACAGGAATTATAGACGATATTACTATTGAAGATTTCACCGTTTCTCATCCAGCAACAGTTGGAATCGACTTCGCTGCAACATCTACACGTGTATCTCTTCTTAATGGCTCCATTTCTAATCCTGTTAGTTCTTTTGGAATACGTATTTTCGGTGGATCACATTCAACACGAATCGAAAATGTAACCATTTCTGACAGTGGAAGCGACGCAATTAACACCGGAACACAATGCCACAACATAACAATACTCAACTCTAAAGTAAGCAACATAACGGGCGATGGAATGAGCTTTGGAAATTTTGGTCATAATATTATGGTAGAAAATTGCCAAGCAAGTCATATCAGCACCAATGGATTTGATTATGGTACCAATATGCACAATATACTCTTAAAAAATTGTCGAACTTCTTATACCGGAGCAGATGGTGTTTTAGTAGGTGCAACCTCACATGGTATTGATATTAAAGATTGTGATTTTTCTCTTTGTAAAAGTGATGGAATAGTACTTGGCAACAATTGTCATCGCGTATTCATTCATGATTTCAACATCTCTGCCCACACTACAGATGGTATTCAATTTGGAACAAACGCACATAATATTGAAATAAAACGTGGAGCCATCTCAAGTAATAACAGCCTCGGTAAAGGCATAGAGTTTGGAACTGGAGCATATAAAGTTGCAATGGAAAAACTTTCTATAGAACGAGGTGCTGCAGGAATACTCGTAGGACTAAGCGCAGACAGCATAATGATTAAAAACAGTTCTGTGTCAAACTTTTTTGCAGCTAGCGCAAATTATGGAATTCAATTTGCAGGAGGAAGCAATATTGGTCTCGAAGATGTCACAAGTACAAACTGTAACGAACAATCTGCAGGAAGCAACCACGCTGGAATCTGGTTTACCAATTGTTCTGCAGTAGGTTGTCTCAATGTTTACTCCAATGGTCATACAGGTGATGAAGCTTACGGATTTAAAATTGATACCGTAACAAGTGGTTATTTTGAAAATTGTTACGCTTTTAAAAATACAGCAAATGCCACTGCAGCACCAAGCGCAAATGTTCCTGAAGCTGCTGTGGGTTTCTTTATAAAAGAGTCGACCGGGTGTCGATTTACAAACTGTAAGGCAGCAGACAATGTTGGTGCTAACTTTGCAGCTGGATTCTTACTGACAGGTTGCACTGGAAATCTTTTTGAAAACTGCTCCTCACTACGCAATCAATCAACAATAGAAGCTGTGACCGCCGCTGCTGCGGGATTTCTTTCTTTTGATGGTAAAGGAAACACTTGGAATAACTGCATTGCTAACGGAAACAAAGTTACCAGTACATCTACCGCCAGCACAGATGGATATGGAGCCTCTGGTTTCTACTTAGGCAACGAACAACAATCTACATTGTTTCAATGTAAAGCAAACGGTAACGGTCTTGTCGCAAATCATGATGCAGATGTAATGGGAATCTTTCTTGATGGTGCCGCTTCGAGTCATGCACTTACATCTAATGATTGCAAGTATTGCCAAATTCGTGAGTGCGAAGCAAGTGCAAACTGTAGTTCTCTAACCACAGGAGTAACTGGAACAAAGAGTACATACTCTGCCTATGGTATTCGAGATGATGCAGCAAATACCTCAAATCTTATTATTGGTTGCATGGCCTTTGGCAACAAAGATGCATCTACACCATTAGTAACAACTAATTATTACATGGATCTGCCTATAGGAGGAACCACTAAAGCAAACTGGCCAGTAAGAACAGGAACAATGGATTCACTAATAGAATTTGCTAATTTACCAAACCTATACAACATAGATATAGAATAACCAATGCAAGAGGTACCAAGTATGAAACAGTCTTTGACCGCTTTACTCCTGGCAGGCCTCATGGTTTCGGCTCATGCCCATACTCCACGAAAAGCACTTATCCCAACTAAAAAACAGAAATTCCTTAAAGGTTATTGGCGGCGCGTTAAATCAACTGATAAACAAAAATTAGCATCACTCAAGATTCTTAATGAACGTGAAGATGAAAAAAAAGCTCGTCAAAAAAAGAAAGCTGGCTATCTCGCTGACCTTTACGCTGCTAAACAGATAGACAAAAAACTTTTTCTAGAAAACAAGAAAACTATTTGGGAACATGGGTTAAAAAACAATACTGAACCTTTTACCTTTATGATGAATTTTAATAGCAAATATTATCATGGGGTTAACCTCGAGTTACTCAATGGTTCTAATGGATGCGATTACTATTCATTTATGCAGTACCTTTTAGATACTGGTATTTATATTCATCCTCATCTACAACATCTTGAAAAAGAAACAATAGAGTTCAAAGCCATGGTTCGAATGAAAGGTATCGCTGGAGATGCAGGAAGATACTTTAGATCAAAACCACAACAAACCAAAGTTGGATGGGCTATCACAGAATTCGAAACAAACACCAATATAGACAAATTCTCCCTCTGGATGCGTGAGATCTGGCTCAAATATTATTTTGATGAAGACAAAAAAAGTTTTGTTACCACAGGGTTTTTCCCCTATTCTATTGGACACGGTATATCACTCGGTAACGGAGTTTTTTCAAAAGTAGGTATACCTATTCCTGGTTTTTATATCTTTAGTCAAATTGATCAATTTAAACCGGGAGTACTGTTTAGCAGTACCTTCGCTAACGACCAAGCATTATGGGAACTCTACTTTGGGTTTGGTACTAACTATAACACTACCTTTCAGCGGAATGCAGAATGTGCAGAAGCAACTTCCACACAAAGTCTGTTAAATGTTTCTCGTGGGACAGATAAACATAACTATATTCTATCAGGCCAAATTAAAGGATTTATTCCATCCAAAAATCCAGATACTGAATGCCTAATAAACCCTTACTTTGTTTTTAATTATGATAATGCTCAAACCGTTGAATTCGAAGCAGATTCATCGAGTCAACTCTTTACCTTAGGTTCTGTGTTCGAATGGGAAAATGGACCACTCCACATCAGCATGGAAGGAGCCTTAAACTTAGGTCACCAAAAAGTAAGAGCATGGGATAGAAATGAAGTCTTTTTTTCTGCTAAAACATGGAACTCCCATATTTTACTTTATGATCCAGAAATGCAAGGTTTTACTCATTACCCAGAAACTGCTGCTCAAGTTACTGCTGCAGCAGAGAATACCTTCACCGTTGCACCAGGAGCACCACCAAGCCCCACCTTTACACAAGCCGGCAACCCTATTATCCCTGCAATCGCAGACTATTCTAGAAGATTTACCAATGGTACTAAGTTTCAACTTTACACCTCTCCAGGAACATTGCCGAATCAACTGCTTTACAGAAACTCATTTTCTCGTTTAAGAAATGCTTACAAAAATAAATATCGCGGGTGGTTCTTTGTGGCTGATACAGGGTACCAATTCAATACATGGTACTGTGGTGGATCTATGGGTTTAATTTCTGGTGATACACCGCCTAACGATTCTCCTGGTTATATTTTAGCAACTCGTCGATTTGAAAACGATCATGCCGGTACCCCATTCGTCTATAAAGATACAAATAAAACTTATAAAGGCTTTGTTGGGTTAAATGAAATGTTCGAAAGCAAAAGCATTAATCCCTTCTTCATTCATGAAGCACAAAAGTTGAATTGTCCTTTGACTAAATGCGACGGGCTCACTACGCCTCAATTAACCAACTTATTCTTTGTTGGCATAGGGCTAAAACAACATAGTGTTTATAATCAGAAAGAACGCAAAGGAGAAATTAACATCATTGCTTACGCACAACATAAGCAAACCCTCAAAGGCACCAGTCTACCCTACACGGAATATGTTAATTTAGAGTACTCAGAAGCACGCCAAAAAGATGCCGAAAAAAGACTTGATCCCTTCTTAGGAGTAGAGCTTAATGCATCCTTATATCACAAATTAACTTACGACCTTGAGGCCTCTGCCCAAGTAGCTTTTTTTATTCCAGGAAAATACTATAGGGGCGCAGAAGGAAAATATCTTCCCTATAAAAAGCAAGCAGATTTAGTAGTTGCAAACAACTCAGGAATCTTTACCGTTCCAGAACAATTTAATGTTAGCTTGGGTAAAGATACTGCCTTCCTTGCTACGGTTGGCATTGCATACAATTTTGATTCACTTCTACTCAAAAACAAGCAAAAAGCTTTTGATCCCAAAAAAAATAAATCTTAAAAAAAGAAGAAAGAACAATGAAGAAAACCCTTATCATCGCCCTTCTATTAGCAAGCTTAGAAAGCTTATGTACAGCATCTCATGGCTCGTCTTCAAAATTAGCAACGTATATAGGAAAAAGTAATTTCATGTCCATAGGCGCTACAACATTAGATGCTACACTAATTATTAATACACCTGGAATTTATGTTTTAACCGAAAATATTGCTTCTGCAGTCACATCTAATCAAGTTATTAATGTTAACTCAGACAACGTTGTCTTAGACCTGAATGGCTATACCATTACAGGCCAAAACGACTCTAATATGAACGGTATAGAAGTAGCTGCTGGAAAGAGAAATGTAGAGATTAAAAATGGCACGGTCTACAACGTTGGAAACTCAGGTATCAAAGTAAATGGGTCAGTGCAAAATCTCAAAATCAGAGACATTACATTCAACACCTGCAATGGAAACAGCGGGAGTCAATCGGGAGGAATTGCTCTTATAGGAGCATCTGGCACCGAAGTTGAACATTGCGTTGTAGACAATTGTGTAACTTTTTCTATTGTTCCTCAAACAAGTGATGCATATGGAATTTACGCAAAGAGTACACGCTACTTAACAATTAAAAATTGCCGAGCAGAGGCTGTTCGAAATATTGGAAAAAATCAAGATGCTATTGGTTATTATGTAGAAGCAAGTGAATACCCTTCCATTATTAACTCAGATGCTTATTTAACCGAAGGAGGAGACAAAGGAGCTGGTGTCTATCTTCTAACTTGTACAAGCGCACATCTTACAGATTGCACAATGCAAGGATCTAAAGCAACCGATATTGCTACTGAACGTGACCCAGGAAAAGGCTATGGTTTTTACTTTGAAAATGCAAACAACTCTCTTATTACTGGCTGTAGAGGCACCGATAACGCTGGAGTTAATTCAGGACACGGTTTTTATGTAACCGGTTGTATTAATAATCGCTTTTTAAATTGCGCTGCAGAAGGAAATCATCAAACTAGTAGTTCAGGAGCAGCATATTCTTCAGGATTTTCAGCAACCTCAAACGCTACTTATGGTGCTACAATGGGATGTGTTTTTAAGAATTGTACAGCTATTGGCAACAAAACATTTAATGGATCATCTCAAGGAGCTGCAGGATTTATATTAGAGGGAACTACCCGTTCTTGTATCATTGAAAACTGCCTCGCATTAGGAAACGATGGCAAAGATGGAAAAGGAGTTGGAATTTATCTAAATGGTAACAACATTCTTTTAAATATTATAAAAAACAATCAAGTGTTTTCTAATACAGCTACTTCATCAAGTGCATACGGAATATTTGAGAACACCTCGGGAAGCCCACTTACACTTTTCTTTGAAAATATTTGTGCTGATAATGCAGATAGTGGCGGAACAGGGGGCCTTGACTTATCAACCGGAGATGCGAGTGCACTCATCCCCATAATAGGAACCAGTCTAAGTACATTCGAAAGCACTCAAGAGAATATCAAAGGATACAATTTTATTGCCGATGCAGCCCATACATAAACAGAGGTACCATGATTAAAAATTTTATATTACTCACGTTCTTACTTTACAATTACTCTGCTTACGCACAAACTCGAGGAATTCAACTTATACCTCAAACCGATGCTCGCTATACTCTTATTACTCCTCGAGAAACTATTCCATTAGTAATCAGTGTTCCGGGAAATTACCGATTTAAAAATGGTGCCACTGTAGACTACACTTCATCTGGCACGATTCTTAAAATTACTTCTAGCGATGTTTCAATTGATTTACAACATTTTACTCTTTCTCAAAAAAATGCTGATCACTCACCTCTGGAAATAAGCGGTATAGAAATTGCAGAAGGACTAGCCAATGTCTCTATAAACAATGGAAAAATAAACAATATAACTGGTACGGGTATTACCATAGGTCAAAATTGTGTAAACATTAATATTCATAATATGTACATTATTGAATCAAAAAAAATTGCTTTAACCGTAAACACCAATTGCAATAATATAGTAATAGATAATTGCTTAATTGCCCGTCTTAACTTTGCTAATGAGACCACTGTTGGCATGCGATTAATCACAAGCAAAAATGTTACTATTTCTCACTCTTCAATTGTAAACATTATAGGGCAAACTGGTTATAGTGCTTATGGATTATTTGCTACCGACTGCAACAACTGTTCCTTAGTCGATTCAGTAGTGAGTGGCGTAACAGGAAAACATGCTCTGGGCATAGCACTTAATACATGTATTGATTGGATTATAGAAAACAACGAAAGCAACAACCATACTGCAATTGATGGATCTGCTACCGGTCTTTATATGGTAAAAAGCATAGCTAACAAAATTACTAATCTTGAAGCCTCTAATAACAAAGGAACCATGAATGGTTACGGTCTACAAATAAAAATAAATTCAAATTACAATCGTTTTAGCAAATGCACTGCAAGTAACAACTATTCAAGCGGTTCTGGATCTGGATACGGATTTTTAATTAATAAAGGAAACAGTAACTATTTTGGTCATGTATCTGCTTTCGCTAATCGTGGAGGTTCAGATAGTGCTTGTGAAGGGACAGGCATCAAACTAGAAAAAGCAAAAGGCAATCTTATTGAATGCTCTACCTTTAGTGATAATAATGGAGAAACAGGTACAGGGTATGGTATTTACTTAGAAGATAGCGAAAAGTGTATTATAGAAGAAAATAAACTGTACTACAATCAAGGATCTGCCGGAAGCTGGGGTATCCACGAAAAAGGAACACCATCAAGTTTTATAGCTGCAAACATTGCCTTTGGAAATCAAAATAATTTTGGTCTTAAAATAGAAAGTACTCTTAACGCTATTCAAAATATCTTTTTTGATGCTCCTCGCTCTGTGCAGCGTTCACATAGAGGAAATGTAAATATTATTGGAAACTAAAAAGGAGTTTCATGAAAAATCATATTTTGCTTTTAGCTCTCATGACAAGCAGTGTATTAGGAACTATTGAAGACCTGATACCTACAACCACTCAAAAACGTTCTCTTGGATACTTACTTTATAACACTACCTCAACCACCCCTCTTGCCGCAGGAGAAGAATATAATAGTGGCCCAATAGATATCGCAGAATTTAGCATGATTAGTCTTGTCATTACAGGAACCCCTGCTACCGCAAAAGGTGATCTTTATCTTGAATTTTCACCCGACAGTATGAATTGGGACCATTCTATTCATATTCCCGTTGAAAATTTAGAAACTGAACCTCCCCATACTTTTCTTCCTGTTTCTGTCTTTTTTAGAATTAGATATGTTAATGGTTCCGTAGATCAAAATAGCATGCGTTTACAAGCGGTATTTCATAGAAGTGCTGCAAAAGGACTCACCTCTCGACTTGAAGGAACTTTAAATTCAAGCGCCGATGTTGACAATGTTCGTGCGGTTATTGTTGGAAAAAACCCAAAGAATATCTACGAAAACACTCGGCAAGATGGCCCTGCCTTTAGAACAACTACCAATTTAGGAGGCACAACACTTTCAGGCGAATTAACACTTGGCACCACGGGAACCCAAACTATTTTTACCGATCTTTCTGGTTTTGCTACACGCGGTTATATATATATTGATAGTGAATTAATTGGCTATAGTACTAATAATTTAACAGATACTCTTACCATTACAGAAAGAGGTGCTTTTGGCACTACTGACGCAACTCATTCCTTAGGAGCAACAGTTGGAGAAGCCTATACAAGCGGCCTTTTAAAGCTAGATGGATATACAGAAGTCGCTACAAAAATGTTATGTTCAAATACAGGAAGAATGAGGTTCCAATGGTACTCAGATGCTTTGGGAACACACAACATTAGAACAATAACACCCCCCTATGCAACTACTCATCTTTATGACTTTTTAGCGGCACCAAACTTTGGCCCGTATGTAAGATATACCTTTGCAAATACTCAACCATTTAACACAACAAATCTTTACTTTGAAACTGAATTTTACACTAAATCTATATCTGCTCAAGTATTAACCTTAAATTCCTCAATAGTTGATGGTATGACTACCAACCTAACACGGTCCATAATGGCTGGTAAAAACCCTGCGGGAAACTATCAAAATGTACAAATTAATGCTGAAAATGCTCTTGAAGTTGACGTTAAAGGATCCACTACTGCTTTCGGAGAAATTGGAACTTCTGAGGCCACTGCAATAAGTCAAATACAGTTTACCTATGGATTTAATCCGGCCCTCATGACCAATTATTTACATAATGGCGGTACAATGACACAAGACAATAACATGCTTGTTTTATCTACTGGAACAAACCAACAATCTCTTGCTAAAGTTGAATCTAATTTACCTATTCGCTACGGATCTGGGCAAGGAGCTTTTTGTAGATTTAGCGCAAAATTTACCTCTGGAGTTACTGGTTCTAGCCAATATGCAGGAGTTGGAGATCAAAGCAATGGATTTTTCTTTGGCTATAAAGACAATATATTCGGCATTACTCGTAGAACAGGAGGGTCTCCTGAGGTTCGAACACTTACACTCACAGAAAAAGCGGAACAAGATCAAGATATCAACATTGTACTCGATGGAGTCATTAAAACAATATCTGTAAGAGGAACAGATGACATTACAGATACTGCAAATGAAATTGCGAATGCAGATTATAGCCAAACAGGATCAGGATGGACTGCAAAAACCTCTGGAAGTTCCATAACATTTATTGCATGGGACGCATCACAAAGAAATGGAACGTATGCATTAACGGCAACAGAAAATCCTGTAAATAAAAGGCCTGAAGGAAGCTTTACTCAAACAATAGCCGGGAAAGCGCCTCAAGAATATTTCACACCACAAAACGAATGGAACATTGACCCATACAACGGAACAGGAGTAGGCGGCATAACCCTAGACCCTACCAAAGGAAACATTTATCAAATTCGTTGGCAATGGCTAGGTTTTGGAGCAATAAGCTTTTTCGTAGAAAATCCTGCTACAGGATCACTCGAAAGAGTACACACTGAACGATACCCAAACAACAATGAAAAACCAAGCGTTGAAGACCCCAATCTCAGACTTCATTTATCAACAAAAAATAGTACTAATACAAGCAACATTAGACTATCATCTGCTTCTATTGCAGGGTTTATAGATGGCAAAGATACACCTTTTGGCGTACGCGCTGGTGTACAGGGAATCAAGAGTGTACGTCAAAAAGAAATTCCACTCATAACATTGCGCAACTCTTTGATTTATAATGGTAAAATCAACAACACTCGAGGACGCATAAATTTTTTATTTTTAGGATCTAATCATTCACAACCTATTCAAATAAATTTGTATGCAAATGCAACCCTCAAAGGTGCTTCTTTTGTCCCTGCCAATCCAATATCTTCTATGGAATATGATAATTCTGCAACCGAACTAAGTGGAGGAATCTACGTAGGGAGCACGTATATACCACCAAAAGGCACACAAACAATTACCCTTTCATTCGACCCTACTGCCGCACTTATGCCACCTGGAGGATCGTTCTCGCTTACTGCAAAATCTATTGGATCTAATAAAGCTGGAAACGTGTATGGAGTTTTCAATTTCCTAGAAGTTAAATAAAAAAAGGTTATTATGCTATTTCTTATTTTATTTTTTCCACTAATTGTACATTGTTCAGAAAACAATCTTGATAAAATCCTAACTTCAACCCATGCATTAAATAAATTAACTCTACCTCTCTCTGCATTTTTACGTACATCTACTCAAAAGAAAAAAAACATAACGATTGCAGCACGACCAAAACCTAAAAAAGATGACGACAAGAAAGACGATAAGAAAGACGATAAGAAAGACGATAAGAAGAAAGATAAAGATCTCAAAAAAGTTATCGCAGCCGTTATAAAAGCCTTACAATCAGGAACTTTACAAGGCGATCAAGGTCCTGAAGGCCCTGAAGGGCCTGAAGGAAAAAAAGGAGACAAGGGACCAGATGGAAACAAAGGCGCAACCGGAGATCAAGGGCTGCAAGGTCCTGATGGTGACAAAGGACCAGACGGTGATCAAGGACCACAAGGTGTAGTTGGTGACAAAGGTGCAACCGGAGACAAAGGTCCTACTGGTGACCAAGGCCCAGATGGAAACAAAGGTCCCGATGGTGATAAAGGTGCAACCGGCGATCAAGGGCTGCAAGGTCCTACTGGTGATAAAGGACCAGACGGGAACAAAGGTGTAGATGGTGATAAAGGCGCAACCGGTGATCAAGGACCAGACGGGAACAAAGGTCCTGTCGGTGACCAAGGTCCCGATGGAGACAAAGGTGTAGTTGGTGATAAAGGTGAAACCGGTGATCAAGGACCTGTTGGAAATAAAGGCGCAACCGGTGACAAGGGTCCTACTGGTGATAAAGGTGAAACCGGTGATCAAGGGCTGCAAGGTCCTGATGGTGACCAAGGACCAGATGGAGACAAAGGTGCAACCGGTGATAAAGGTCCCGATGGTGACAAGGGTCCTACTGGTGATAAAGGTCCCGATGGTGACAAGGGTCCTACTGGTGATAAAGGTGAAACCGGTGATCAAGGGATGCAAGGTCCTGATGGTGACCAAGGACC
>CBFHTA010000003.1:0-116968 GCA_965658655.1 Candidatus Babelota bacterium
GGCAATGGCTGACTATTCATTCCAGAGCCAAATCCTGCTTGGTAACCAGCCTCATATGATTGCACTGAAGCAGAGCTACTTTGATTCGATTGAGACAACGGTTGGCTACTTGCACCACCCGCAGAAGACTGTTGTAGAGGTTTTTTAGATCTCGATCTTCCAAAACTCATACCCATAGATCTCAAATTGTTTTTTGAACTAATAGATGTAAATTTAGGTTTTTTTGGTCCCCGAAATGTATAATCTCGTAACGACGACCTTGAATAACAAATAGTATTTATTATCAATAATATAAGATAAATAAGCTTCTTCACGACACTTTCCCCTAATTCGAAGTCTCAACAAAATATATAACTTTAATTATGTCATATTAAAAAGATATAAATCAATAGTTCTTCTTAAAGAGGTTTTCTATAAAATAAATAAAAAATCTGAGTCAAAAAGATAAAAAAACAATAAAGGGAAAATGAGAACTGTTTCTTACAAAATATACAAACAATTCCTTCAAAATCGAGCGATTTCATAAGATTTCGTTTTTTAAGATAAAAGTAGAATACTTCTAAAATTAATCTAAAAAAAATATCAAGAAGAAGAAGAACGTTTATGGAACTTCTTTAATTCATCGAGCGAGGTTGTTTGGTAAGCAGCTTTGTCTGGACGATAATTCACAAATCGTGGAAATCTAAAGGCAAAACCTAAATCGTCGTCTGTTTTACCAGCAGTATGTAACGGAGAAAGTGTTATTTCATCTGCCAAAACTTCGCATACTAATTCAGGAGAAATCCAAACCAAAGGCGCTAATTCTTTTGGACAAACAACATTTTTTGGTTGTTCTTTAACCGCAAGTTTATCGCATCGATTTTTTAGATCTACCCAAGCCTCATCAGATAAGCCAGTTCCAATCTTTGCAACTGTTTCAAATTTATCTGTTTGTTCGTTATGAATACCAACCAAAAATGCACCAATACCAAACTTTGCTCGTTTTCCACGACCAGGATAATACCCTAGAATAACAACATCCAAAGTGTCATTAAGTTTTTCTGCTGCTTGATATTTAAGTTTTATCCAATTAGAACTACGTTTTCCTGCTTGATACAAAGAGTCAGGTTTTTTGACGACCACACCCTCAAGCCCTGCTGCAATTTCACGAATAAAATAATCTTCAAGTTCTTTACCCGTAAAAACTTTCTTTTCATCAATGATTATAATTGTTTGATCAACAGATGAACCTAATGCATTCTTTAGAGCACTTCTTCTTTCCACCTGAGTGTCATCTAATAAGCTTTTGCCATCAAGATACATGCTATCAAAAATGTTTAACTGCAATGGCAATTCTGACGCTAATGCATCAATACCATGCTTACGTTTACGCTTTACAGTTTCTTGAAACGATAAAAAAGTACCTGTGTTTGGATCGTACACAATGGCTTCTGCATCAAGAATAATAGTTTTAATGGGCAATTTCTTACACGCTTTTACAAACTCAGGAAACATTGCAGACATATCTATTAAATTACGAGAGAAGAATCTAATTAATGGTTCTTCTTTTGTTAGATCAACATGTACCTGCAATCTAAAACCATCAAGCTTTGGTTGCACCACACATGGACCAAGTTTTTCTACAATAGCTTCTGCGCTAGGTAATCGATCTGCCGCAGCTGGACGAATAGGAATACCCACATGAATACTCATATCTTTAATTGCATCAATACCATGTTCTTTTAACTTGTATGCAATTAAACCAATGTCTGCACAAATGTTATACGCATGCTCTAAAGTTTTACGAATAGATTTGTCTCCTACTTCCATCCAAGAAAGCGCATCTACAAGAGTCATGTCAGAAAATCCTAAACGGAGTTTTCCCAAAATAATACGAATTACAAACTTTGCAGAAACAGGGTCTAATTCGTGAACCAATTCATAAATTTTTAATGCTTTCTCTTCTTGCGAACCGGTTCCATGAATGCGCTCTATTTCTAGCAATGCATCGTACACATCTTTAATAGAAAGGTCTTTTGAAGCCTGCCACTGATATTTTTCTAGAACAGAACCAACATCTCCAAATTCTCGTACCTGTTGCTCTATCTCATCTTCTGACACACCTACAACGCGAGCTACAATTTTCACCATGCTTTTTTGAGCAATAGCAAACTGTGTTCCAATGTAAGGAGGATTGAGACATCCAAGGGAAAGATAACAGAATTCACGAGCTTGTTCAGGAGATGCTTTTTTTAAAATATCAGCAAGAATTTCTGTAATTTCTAAACGAGAACTGATCGTATCTATTGTTTCGAATGCTTGAGAAACGGTTTTAAATTTCATAAGTCTCTCTTTTTAAATCTAAGCCGCTCTATACAACCACCTTCAGTGTCCACTCGGGATGAACCGATATATTTTTTTCGAAAACATTCATCTAAAAAACTGGCCATGCCAGGCGAAAGACTGGTGGCGATGCAGGGATTTGAACCCCGGACCTTCGGATTATGATTCCGCTGCTCTAACCAACTGAGCTACATCGCCAATAATTTAAATGCTTATTCTTTTTACCCCAGTGCTTAATGCAGCATTGAAGAGTGAACGCAAGAAGAAAAGACCGGTTACTAGAGTAGAAAGTATACCTAACATCATAGTAACTGCAAATCCTTGAATTGGACCTGTACCAAATTTATAGAGTACAATCCCCATCATAAGCGTGGTAATGTTCGCATCAAGAATCACAACCATAGCGTCTGAGAACCCTTCTTCAACCGCTTTTCTAAAGGTAATACCAGCTGAAAGAAGCTCTCTGATCTTTTCATAAATTAAGATGGAGGCATCAATCGCCATACCAATCGTAAGCACCATACCTGCAATACCAGGAAGTGTTAATGTTGCTTTAACCCAACATAAACAGAACATGATAAGCATTAAGTTGTAACCCAATGCAACAAATGCAAAGAAACCACTTACTCTGTAATAGAACAAACTAAACACAAACAAGAGAGCTAACCCTATCAAGCAAGAATAAATACCCTTACGAATAGATTCTTGCCCCAATGATGGACCAATTCTACGTTCTTCTTCGAATGTTACAGGCGCAACGAAAGAACCTGATTTAAGCGCTGTTGCTAAATCCTGTGCAGATTCCCATGTAAAGTTCCCTGTAATAACACCGGTACTATGAATAGTAGATTCTACTCGCGGTGCAGAGATAACTTCACCATCAATAATAACTGCTATCTGTTTACCATGACTTTTACTTGTTAAGTCATAGAAACGATCCCCGCCATCTGGTTTAAATTCAAATTTAACAACCGGATCTGTTCCTGTCATGCCGCCCAAAGATGGTTCTGCATTTTTTAATTCTTTACCGGTTAAATCTGTGTAATCAGGAAGCAAGTAATGTTCTTTTGGCTCACCATCACGTTTTTCTTCACTTGGTACAATAACCATACCTTCTGGCAATACACCATCAAAATCATCTAAAAGATCATCTTCTGTCGGTGCAGACTTTTCCACTTTTTTAATTTCTAAATGCGCCGCACGACCAATCATTTCTTTAGCACGAGCAGGGTCATCAACATTAGGAAGTTCAATGATAATGTTCTTTTCACCCTGACGAGAGATAGAAACTTCTGCAACACCAGTCTTATCTAAACGTTTGCGCAATACTTCAATGTTACTTTGCACAGACCAATTCTTAATATCTTGAGCCAAATGATCTGGCATAATCATTTTTATATGAGTGCCTTCACTTTGAACGGTCATCTCTGCGCTATGGCTCTTAAGATACTTAACTGCTTGTTGCACATCTTTATGTGTTTCAAAATTTAATATAACTGTTTGATTTTCTATGTTGTGACTTGCAACATCAAGACCATGATCACTTAAACGTCTGATGGCACCTTGTAAGCGTTGCTGTAATTCAAGTTTAACAGCTTCATCAGTTTGCACTTGCAACGTAATATAAAAACCACCGACAAGATCAATCCCCAGTTTCAAATGTTTTTGTAAAGGCATTACAAAGTATGATCCAACTCCCGCAAGAGCTAACCAAAAAACCAATCCGTATGCTGTTGTACGACTTGCTATACTCGACATCTGTGCTCCTTAAAACATTCTGTTACTGTGGTACTTTTACTATCCTTTTTCAATAAGTTTTGCCGAAGAAGGGACTCGAACCCCCACGGGATTTCTCCCACAGCCCCCTCAAGGCTGCGTGTCTACCAGTTTCACCACTTCGGCAAATAACGTATGGGAGCAATTTACCAGAATTTTTAAGGGTAAGCAAACTCAAAAATAAGTTTTTTATAGTACTTATTTGTACTGAGCTATCGCAATGTTCCTGGATTAAATGCATTTACTTTACTGGAATGGTGCTCTGAATGGCTTTCATGAGCAGGTCGTGGTGATTCATGGTGCATGACATCTGGATGCACATCACGTTTCATATTATGTAATTCATGAGAACCTTCTGGTGACCTACCATGCATAACAGATTTTGATGTTCTCAAATGTGATGGCGCTGTATGAGAAGGTACTGATGAATTAAAATGGTCTGTAATGTTACGTCGTGAACTAGAAGCGTGTGCCGGCCTGTGAGGCATATGTTCAACTGCATGCTCTTTCATAGGACGCATAGGGGTTTGACCAGAATGCATATCTACTGCTGGTGGATGTGGTAACGTTGCATGAGAAAGTGCTGGTTGAGGTAAAACTGTCTTTGGAACTGGTGTTAAATGCGATGGTTTATGTTTTGATGCATCATCAATACCAAGTACTTTTTTCTGTGCTTCAGTTGGCTTTCCAAAAACAGAATCTTCTATCTTTTTAGCTTCTTGTTGAACTAATTTTATATCTGGAGAAGTCTTTTCCCCTACTTGGTCAACCTCTTTTTCTAAAGGTGCAACGTCGGCATCTACTTCTTTTTGAAGTTTATCGTATTCTTGATCGCCTTCCCTTTTTAACTTTTCATATTCAGCATCGACTTCTTTTGTTTCTTTGACAAACCACACACGAACAGACTTTGGAAGATAAGAAACAAGCATATCTACAAATTTGCCAATTTTTTGGCCCAATGAATACCACCATCCTTTTTTCTGTTTTGCTTTTGATTCCTTCACTACTTTCTTTGCGGTTGGTACTTCATCTTTTTCTAAAATCTCTGCTTGCTTTACAAGATCGATGCCTTCATTTTTAAGAACATTCATTTGAGAACTAATTTTTGAAGTATGATCATGAGCAGACTGAATAGTTTGATTAAAGTAAGTAGAGAACGCTCCTGAAATGTAGTCACTTACTTTTTGAACGTCTTTATGAAGACCTTCGGTGTCATAATAAAGTTTACGTGCTTCTTTGTCGTTTAATTCGCGAGCAATTTCTTTGAAGTTATCCCATGCTTTTTGTTCATATTGATTGCAAACATCAATTTGCTTAAAGAGCATTTCAAAAGCTTCATCGAGCTTTGCGTCTAACTCCTGAATAGCTTTTACATCAAGTTTAAGCTGCTCAAGATCACGCTCTTTACCTTTAAGTTTAAAAACAAAAGCTTGCTCACGTTTATTTAAATAACCTTGTTCTTTATGTTCTTTGTCCATTAAATCTTGTGCATGACTCAACAAATCACGTAATGGACCTTGCTCAATTCCAATCTCACTATAGAAAATATCAAGAGAACGATTGAGTTTATTGTATTCAGAAATAAACCGCATACGAGTGTCCATAACTTTGTTAAACTCTTCTTTAATTTGCTCGTATACTTCTTCAGTTTTTTCCCACCAAACACGTTTAAGCAACCAGTTTCCACCACTCTTTGCATTAATAGTGTCTACCGCATGATCTATAGATTCTTGTTCTTTAAAGTCTGTATCTACTCCACTCACAACATGCGTTGGTGCTTCAGGGCCATGATGTGTCCCTTCATGAGGCATGTTTAAATGACCTTCCATTCTATCATTGTTCGACATCCTTTGTGGATCATTACCTGACATTTTAGGCGCTGAAGGATTCCCGGGAGGACCCATTTTATCATTGCTCGGAATCATTTGTGGATCATTACCTGGCGTCTCAGGCGCTGAAGGGTTTCCAGGAGGACGCATTGCGCGATCAGGAGCCATTCCTCCAGGGGCAGGTGGTCCACCCCTACCATCTTCCATTCTTGGTGCTGGTGGTGGACTTACTGTTTCAACATTAACCGGAAACAACAACGTTATAATCAGCATTTGCGCAAGCACTGCGCGCACTAACAATTTCATACTCTGTACTCCCCACGGAACTTTTGATTCTACAATGTTTGGGCGAGTTCCTTCAGTTCTTCGATTAAGTTTTTAGAAAGCTCTTCTGCTTCCCAAGAAGTGTAACTCCACTTCACTCCAGAATCGACTCGAGACAACACTGAACGATCACTCTTTATATCGATGATATCAATGCGAACCACATTGATCAATGGATGGACTTCAGAAGGAGCACGAACAACACCTGCTCGACCAAGAACACTGTACGCGATATTGCCTTCTCCCATAAAGCAAAGCATCACTTTCTTCTGCCATACCATATTGTGATAACCAGCATGATCTTTATGAATAGAAATTAAAATACTTTCGAGTCCTTTGGGATAAATACATTGTAATGGTGTGGTATGAGGAAGTCCTTTTTCTGAAAAAGTTGCCAACACCCCAACTGTTTCGGTTTTTTTCAGCAATTCAACTAAATCTTCTGGAAGCTTTACACCAACATGCTTGGCCATAGTTCATAACCTTTTTGTAATTATAGCGCTCTAATCAATTTTTACCCTACACCGCAAGTTTAACTGCGATTTCATTTTCAACACTCAAAGCGGCTTTCGTTAAATAAAGCCGATCCCCCTTCTGTTCTATAAACTTTTTCTGTTTTAAAATGCTTGCATTGTTAAAAAACTTTTCTCTTTTTTCTTCAGAGAGTCCTTCGATTGCTTGCGCAATCTCAACTCCCTTCATTTTTCTTAAACCCAACATAATAGTTTCAAACCGCGCTTGATCTTGAGTTACTTTCTCTTTGTAATACAGCGCAGATGTTCCGTCCTTTAATGCATCTATATAACGCATTAACTGTTTCTCATTCTGAAAACGATGTGCTCCATCAAATGACCACGCCCCTACTCCTATTCCTTTATAAAGCTTTCTGTCCCAATAAGCTTGGTTATGTTGCGATTCGTATCCTGGTTTTGCAAAACTCGAAACCTCGTATTGTTCAAATCCATGCTGAGCAAATGTATCAAGCGTCCAATAGTACAAATCAACTGTTTCATCATCAGGCGGTAATATCTCATTATTTCTTTGTAATTTAAAATATAATCCTGTTCCTTCATGAATAGATAGAAAGTACATGGATATATGCTGAATGGGCCAAGTCATAATTTCTTCTACCTGTTTTTTCCACTGTTCAGCCGTAACCCCCGGCAAACCCACAATGAGATCAATCGAGAGCGAGTTAAACTTCCCGTTGGCCCACTTCATCAATTTTCTCACATCATCTGCTTTCTGGTGACGATTCAATTTTGCAAGAACTGTATCATCTAAACTTTGAACTCCAATACTTAATCGGGTGATTCCAAGCTGTTTCCAAAGTTCCAATTGCTCTTGCCGGACCGTTCCAGGATTTGCCTCTATAGTTATTTCAGAGATCGAATCAAAATCAAACATATCTTTAAGTGTACCAAACGTGTCAAGTAGCAACTGATCGGGCCAAGTACTTGGCGTACCTCCACCAATATAAATAGTAGTAAGTTGCTGCTTAGCTTTAAGTTCCAATTGATACAATTTAAGCTCACGCATTAACGCTTGATGGTATTCATCCATATAACGATCCCAACCAGAAAAGGCCACAAACGGACAAAATGAACATTTATAAGGACAAAACGGCCAGTGAATATACAAGGACCGAGCTTTTAAGCCAAAACTCACGAAATACCCTTTATTTAGGTTTATTTGGAAGATTTTAAGGATACACCCTTTTAAGCTAATCGGCAATAACCCCTACCCTATTGACTTTCGACAGCAAATTATTACAATTAGAAATAATAAAGAATATGTAAAGAATTGGGAAATGGAGAAATTAAATGAAAAAACTATTATTAATTATGTTAGCGGGATTAACTGTAGTAAAAACTTGGGCAATAGTACCTATTCCTGCTACACCAGAAATTCGTCGGGAACGGTGGGCAGAGCGCACGACCCAACAACTCGAAGACATCAGGGCAATAATTGATCGTGACAACACAGCAATTGATCGTGAAAATGCAAGAAGAGATCGTGACAAAGCAGTATTGTTTAAAAATGTAAGACACACTGCAATTGGAACAGCTGCTGTAGCATTCACTTTATTAAAAACAAACACCCCATCTGAAACATGTGGAAAAATAGTTGCCACTACTATACTCCCTGTAATGCTTTTCGTAGCAGTAGAGGATTGCGCTCCAAAATTAAAAAAGTGGGCAGAAGAATATTACATTAAAATGAGTCTGTCCTCTCTAGGATTAGGAGCAATGATAGCGTATAAAATAACGAAATAAAATAGATGAGGTTATAATGAAAATTACAATTAAAGACGTTTTAAGAATTATACTCGCACTTAGCTGCGCAACAGCCACACAAATAAAAGCTGCCTCTTGCTTAGATCAAACGAAACAAAAATTATATGCTAATGAGCAGAAGCTACAGCAACTTTATCTACGCGCTTGTAGTAATCGCACAAGAATCCTTAACTTTAAAAAACCAACAAAAAAAGTACATTTTTCATCTATTGCAAATGTAAGAAAAATATCCGCTAAAAGCACACTAGATTTAATCTTAGAGTATGGTTTTACAAAGAGTATAAAAAGGTTATGCCCATACACAGGCAAAACATACTTACAAAATAAACCAAACGTTTCCACAAAGCTTATTCAGCTTTTAGAAAGAGGCCATAGTTTGTATCTTTTCAAAAGAAACTTACGTCATATTCCCACACAAGAAATCATTAGATCTTTAGAAAGTTATTTACGCTGCAATAGAAACGAAGAATTAACAGAACTATTAGGAGTATTAAAAACCGGTAATTATTACGAAGTATAAAATAAATGGAGGTTACTATGAATAAGAAGATAATACATTTGGTGCTTTTACTAGGAGCCACTCAAGCTCTTTTTGGTAATGACGCGGAATATCAAAATTTTTTAAGAAAAAACATTAAAGCTATAATCGAAAAAATCGAAATAAAAATAACAAAAGAAAATAAATACGAACAGCTAGATAAGTGCGTTACTACAAAACAACTTGAAGCATTACTTGGAGAATTAAATAAAAAGCTCGCACAAAAAAAATAAGCTCAATTTGGCAACCAGTTGAGGTTTAAAAGAAAAAAAGTACGCTTTAACTATCATAAAGTGGAAGTTACATTTGGCATATGTTTTTAATGGAGGTTTTAAACATGAATAAAAAGACTTTAGGTTTATTTTTTATATTAGGGTTATTTTCTGGAACCGCTCAAACCGCAGATCAACCAGAATCAATGCAAAGATTTTTACCCAGATGGTTCAACAGAATAATCAACACTGCTCGTCAAGAAGTTCCTACTGAAAACCCTTTACCAAGCGAAAATGAAGAACATTCTGCTTTTGAATGTTCAATATGCTTAGAAGATATTAATCCCAACTTAGACAACAACGATCCTCAAGTACTTACACAACCACCTTATTGTAAACATAACTTTCATGGAAGCTGTATAGAACAAGAAAAAGCAGCCTTTCGAGAACGCACACACGGGGATGATCCAGAATGTCCTATCTGTAAGAATCCACTTGAAATACAAACAAATAATGGTAATTACAACAATTATGTATTACAACAAGATCAAGAACAAAACAGAAGGCTTTTAGAAGAACAAAACATAAGACTTATAGAAGCTCAAGAAGAAAACAGAAGGCTTTTAGAAGAACTAAACAACATACAAGTTCAAGAAAATAACCCCAACACACACCTTAGAGCAAAAACTACTGTTTGCTTAGTGGGTGCAGGTGCAATTGCAGCATCGTATATACCGAGCGCAGCTAAAATTGTTAAAGAAACCACAACTACCACTGTAACCAAAGCGTGCCAGATTGCTAGTAATTACCCAAAAGAAATTGCTGGAATTGCCATTGGAGGAACAGCTCTTTATGCCCTTAAACGTGGTGGAATGACAGCAACAGGTGTTAAAGAATTTGTGAAAAAACACTCGATTGACGCGGCTCTACTTACAACTACTCTCTACACAGCAAAAATGGTTGTTGCCGCCAATAACAAATAATTTAAAATCAATGAAATACGCTTAAATTACCCGATTAAGCTTAATCAGGCAATTTAATAACTGAAAAGACAAGAATCGAGCCTAAAAAGCAAAAAGTGTTATGCTGTTGACTTTTTAGGTCCAAAAAGTTACAATTAGAATATATCAAAGTAAGTCTTAAATGGATATATAACGGAGGTTACTCTTATGAAAAAATTATTAATAGCGCTTTCTATGCTTGTTTCAGTTTCTGTGGGACATGCAGCACAAGCTGAAGTCTTATCTGGTCCTGGTTTAACAGAAAAAGAAATGGAATTCTGGAGTAACGGAAACCCTAAGCATTTAAAAATGATGATGATGTTACGTAAAGATCCTAGACTCAATACACATTTTAAACCAACCAAAGAAGAAACAAGACCTAATACCGCTCCTCTTAGAACAAGAGCAACAAAACAAGAATTAGCTTCTGAAGCTCTTCATCAAGGAATTCGCACTTCAGACTCTGAAAAATTAAGAAACGAAATAGAAAAGAAAAAAGCTGCTTCTGGAAGCGGAACACCAACACTTACTGCAAGAAGAGCTTTTAGAGAAACTACTTCTGAAGGTGGAACACCAAGATTTATTCGAAAAAGCATCACTACTTCTGGACTGAGTCAAAAGGAAAGAAGTGCATTCAAAAAAGAACTAAAACGTATTAATGCTTTACGCATCGCAATGGATCATGCACAATTATTAAATAGCAACGATGCTTCTTCTGAACAGATTGTAAAAAACAGTACTGTAACACTATCCCCTGCGCAAGAAGCAAATAAAGTCCTTAAAACAATGAAGCAACGTATCAAAACAAAAAGACAAGCTCTTCTAGAACTTAACGATGCTGCAATAAATAAACATAACAAAGAACTTACTCAAGATTTCCCTCATTGGGAAACTGACTTTGAATCTTTAGTAGACTATGTAACAGCTTTCTTTAAACCGGCTATAAGAGACAATAAAGAAGCTGCGAAAACACTTAAAGAAACAAAAGATATACCTATTAGAGTAGAACTCACAGAAAAAAACTGGCAACCACCAAGTACTCCAAGAGGCGGAACTCCTACATCATCTGTTCATGGATCACGCCCAGAGACACCAACGTCTTTCAGCAACACTGACGTTTTTTAAATAAAAATAAAGAGAGGTTATACCGTGAACAAGAAGTTACTGTTTATTCTTTTATATGCATTGAGTCAAAGTGTCACCCTTTTTGGGGCAGACTCTCCTAGCAATTTTGATGATCCTGAAATTACAGCGGCAACTGCTTTTTTAAAGCAGCAAGAAAGCATTAATCGTTTATCTAAAAGAAAAACCGAAGAAAGAAGAAGAGCAAAAAGCACATCTCCTTCAGTTACTCCACCACATTCTCCTACAAGACCTCAAATTCAAAAACACCCTTTAAGATCAGGGCCATATTCTCCTACAAGACCTGGTAGAAGAACTCCAAGTCCTTATACTTTAACTCCTCCTTCATCTAAAGAACCTACTCCTCAAGTTGGAGGATCGCCTGAAACAATTATTGAAGAAATAGTACATTTACCTAAATCTTCTCAAAGGAGAATACGTGCCATAAGTCCCCTAATAAGGACATCTTTACCTTCTTTACAACAAGGCAGGAATGTACAAAAAGACAAAGATGAAGCGCTCCTTACTTATTTGACACAAAAGATGGCAAGTACGCCCCCTAAAAAAGAGGATATTGACACAGTCGAAATACCATCTCCAGAAGCCGTATTTGTTATATCAGGAAAACCTGACAATACGAGAACTACTAGCGTTACCCAACGTAGCGGTGGACGCTTATCCCCAATTCATAAACTTTCCACACACGAAGAAGAAGAAGAAGTAGTAGCTAAAACTGAAAAAAAAGTTTTTGATGCAGGTCCTTACCCACCCTCAATTGATAGAACACCTGAAAGTAAAAATCTTACATTTAGGAGACGATCAAATGTAAGAAGAAATACATTTGCTCCTCTATCCTCAGGCAAGCCAGGAAAACCAGTAAGCATGTTCGACCTGCCATCTCTTTCAGAACAAATAGAAGAAGAAGCCGTGGAAGAAGTAAGAAGTATATTTGATTCTCCTAAATCTACTGGTAAAAAATCAGACATTGTTATTACAATGGGACCGATAGAAAGCGACAGCGATTCAGATAACAACGATAATGAATATGGTGCTGATATTCCTGCATGGCAAGGTGCTGCACAAAGGGCTCGCGAAGAAGCTGAACAGAGAAAAGAAGAAGAAAGAAGAGCAAGAATAATAAAAAATCATTCTTTCATTACATTACCTAGAGCTAGAAAAGAATTACAAGAAATTACTATTTCAAAAAGAAAACCTAAAATAACCTTTGCTCCTGAAAATTCACTGGAAAAAGTTCATGAGTATGAACCCACTTTTAACGAAATGGAAGATATGCATGGATTATTTAAAAAAAGTGAATCTGGCAAACCAGAAATATCAAAACCATGGATAGAAAGACTGGGTCAATACTAAAATAGTTTATTGAAAAAAAATTATTTTACCTGCGTGTTTTTGACGATCTTCTTTACGCTATCTAAATCTTTTTGCATGCGCTCTTGCGCCGATTGAGCGTTTGCAAATTTTACAAACATGACCCCTTCTGTCAGCTCCTCAAACCGAGCTGGAACCCATTCAGGAATAAATTTGTCTGTTTGCAAAATCTGTAAACATTCAGAATCTGTAGTGGCCATAAAATCTTTATTATAACGCTTTTGCAAATACCACTTTAAAACCATGGTTAACTGAATATAAAAATCTTTATGGTCTGACCAATCGCTTTTTTCAAGAGTATCTAAACCGTTTAATGTCTGCTCTGTATAAGAAAGATTTGGCTTTTTACGTGTGCTATACCAGCGATATACTACATAACCTAAAAGAAGAATGACAAACCCTATTACGGAATAAATAAACCACGATTGTAAAAACCACGGGTTATATTCTACACCATAAATATCATAAAGCTTTGGTTGCTCTGGTTGTTGCATGGGATCCTCCTAATAAAGCATTCGTTGCCTGAAAAACCTAACGAGTTGACCCACAAATGGTTGTGTTGTCTCCAGCGTTAAAAGCTCGGCACCACATTTTTTTAGAAGATCGTCGGTCTCTTTTAACCGCGCTTGTAAAATATTTGGCAAACTGGAAGCGTGGATTAAACCTTGCTCACCCGTTTCCGAGTCAACCATTTGAACATAACCAACAGATGGAAAGCCTAGCTCACACTTATCTAAACAACGAACAGCAATAGTGTCGTACTTTCTACAAACAATTTTTAAAAGTTTTTCGTAACCTGTATCAATAAAATCAGAAAGTAGAAATACCACCATGTCTTTTTGATTCATAATAATCAAACGCTCAAGCGCTTTTTTAATAGAAGTCTTTTCAGTTCCCTGATGAGTAAAAACTCTTTCCATAAGTGCATGTACATGGCGTCGACCACGCTTTGCAGGAAGAACAGTCTTAACTTCGTCCTCAAACAAAATCAAGCCCACAAAGTCTTTACAAGAGTCGGCAATAATAGCCAATACACTAGCAACTTGAGCTATCAAATCTTGTTTAAGTTGATTTGAAGACCCATAAAACTGAGAACCAGAACCGTCAACAACTAACATAATTGTTCTATTACGCTCTTCGATATACTCACGCACCATTACTTTATCTTGTCGAGCAGAACTGTTCCAATCTATAAACCTAATATCATCACCCGGTTGATACTCTCGCAATTGGTCAAATTCTAAACCGGAACCTTTACGCGCAGAACTATAATCACCCAACTGTGTGCCACTGAGTAAACGACGCGTGTGAATCTCAATGTTTTTTATTTTCTGCAATACCTCTTTGCTTAGCTTCATATAGACTCCACTAAATTAGAACATCTCTTTTTTAAGAACCTCAGGTAAATCAATAGAACCATCTTCTTTTTGATATGTCTCTATCAAAGCAACCATTAAACGTGGTAGCGCTAAAGAAGAAGCATTTAATGTATGAACCAATTCTGTTTTATCAGATTGAGACTTACGGTGACGAATTTTCCCACGACGAGCTTGAAAATCGGTACAGTTACTTGCAGAAGAAACTTCATAGTACCGTTCTTGACCAGGTAGCCACACTTCAATGTCGTACGTTTTTGCAGACTGAAAAGAACAATCTTGAGCAGCCAATAAACTTACCCGGTAGTGTAAACCTAGCTGTTGTAAAATATTTTCTGCACAACCCATCATCTTTTTAAGTTGCTCATCTGATTTTTCTGGTTCACACAAAGAAACTAGTTCAACTTTTTCAAACTGATGAATACGAATTAATCCACGCTCAGTTGCACCGTAGTTACCAGCTTCTCTTCTAAAGCAACTCGACCACGCAGTCATATTAATCGGTAACTGATCTGTAGGAATAATTGCATCCCGGTACTTGCTAACCAAACTCACTTCTGAGGTGGGAATGGTATACAAATTATCTTCTGTTACAGCAAAAACTTCATCTTTAAATTTTGGGAAATTACCAGAAGCAGTAAGTGTTTGAGCATTAGCAAGATACGGAGGAAGAACTACTTCAAACCCATGCTTGCTGTTATTTTTAAGCATGAACATTGCAAGTGCATATAACAACTTTACGCCTTGCCCTTCATACCATACAAAGTTAGAGGAAGCGACTTTAGCACCAACTTCAAAATTGAACCACTTATTTTGTTCGCCCAATTCAACATGATTTTTAGGAGTAAAAGAAAAGTTTGGTTTTGAACCAACCTCTTTAATTACTTGATTTTGTTCTTTGTTTCCCTCAGGAACTTCTGCCTGAGGAATATTAGGACACGAATATAAAAGTTTATAGAGATCTTGTTGTGCCGATTCAAGCGCCGACTCTTTAGCTTTTAAATCTTTGCCAACCGTAATTGACTGCTCACGCAATTCAGGTGTTACACCACCCTTTGCTTGCTTTGCAAGTTCATTTTTTTTAGAACGTAACTCTTCAACCACTATATTGACGTCTCGCACCTGAGCATCAAGCTTTAATAATTTTTTAACATCGAACTCAGGATCTTTTTTTTGTATTTCAGCACCAACAGCTTCTGGATCTTGGCGCAAAAGGTTCATATCTATCATAATCTTGATTCTCGCAACTTTTAGTCCCACTTATTCATTATTTGAACAAAATACCTTATTTTAGCTCACTTGTGAATTGAAGAGCTTAAAACAATATCATAAAAACTGTGATTTAACCTTCAGAGAAAAAAATACAAAAAAACCTTGCATTTGCCTCTCCCAATAGTCTAAGCTAAAGAAATAGTCAAAATAAAGAAATGGAACCTTACGTATATGGAGCGTTATAATGAAAAAATTATTATTTCTATCACTACTGTGCATTACAGCAGCTACACAAGCCGCACATGGTACCACACCAAAAAGGCTCAGCTTTTCAGAAAGAATGAAAAAAAGAAGAGCAGAACTAAAGAGCCTTGCACCTCTTTTGAGCCTACAAGCTTCTTTAGATAAAGAAGAAAAAGCAAAAAAGGCAAAAGAAGAAAAAATGCTGATGGAAAAACTTAATGAGCTAGAATATTTAGCAAAAACATATAATCTTCCTGCTGATCATCCTGCACACCATGCACGTGAAACCATTAAAGGGAAAAAGGACTTTAATTTAAAAGATGCAGAAGGAGGGACAATAATTCATACACCTTTTTCATATGTCTCAGATCTCTTAAGCAATCTGTGGAACGATATTATTAATTTGCGTAAAAGAAAAGTTACATTCCATGAAAATCTTGTAACAGAATCAAAGCATGACAAGTGGACTCAAGAAGACAAAACACCTATGTATGGCGGAAACAAAGGAGATCTTTACCTCAAAGGTAAAAGAGCACCGATATGGGATGAAGATGAAAAAGAACTCTTTAAAGAAATGGGTCTTAAATAATGAAAAAAGGCCACTTAAAAAAGCAGCCTTAATTTGCATGAATAAGAACTTTCCTGTGATTGAGTTAGTAACTAGCACCACATTCAAGTAATAAAAAATCTACGCAGAACGAATAAGTTCACGAAGATGTTTTCCTGGTTTAAAACGAGGAACGTTTACTTCAGGAAGATCGATACGTTCTTTAGTCGCAGGGTTAATACCTTTGCGAGCTGGACGACGTGAAACCCAATAGGTTCCAAAGCCTGTAATAGACACTTTGTCGCCACGTCTTAGTGTACGTTCGATAATGCGAATGAGAGAATCCAAGACGCGAGTTACGTCTTTTTTACTGAAAGTTGTTTCTTCACTCAGAGAGTTTATCAATTCACTTTTGTTCATTGATGCTCCTTGTATGGTTTAGAAAAATTAAAAAAACACTGCTACTTACACTACTTACTCATACCTTTTTTATTTTGGTGTATTAAGTTGCCCCTCATCCTATGGATTTCTCTACATTTGTCAAATTTATAACCCCACTACAAAAGCATTTATGCATATGAGTAACAAATAAAAAAATTTAAAAACTTAACCCATAAATATTACATCGCAAAAAAGCATCAAATAGAATTTTGAGAAAAATTACTTTTTTTATTTTTCCTCGCCGTTCGCTACACTAAAGAAAAAACAGAAAGGGCTTTAATGTTTACCGATACCCATTGTCACATCAATATGATGGTCAAAAAAGAATTCGATGTTCCCCTACCACAAAACTTTAAAGAGCTAGCGCTACCTATTATCACGCAAGCACAGAAAGCTGGTATTACAAAGATTATCAATGTAGGAACCAGCGTACCAGAAAGTCAAAATTGCATGCAACTTGCCCAAGCGTTTGACCGTTGCTATGCCACTATTGGAACTCATCCCAACGATTTAAAAAGCGACTGGAAGAACGACATTGCCACCTACAAAAAATGGCTCTCTGCAAAAGAAACTTACAAAATTGTAGGCATCGGAGAGATTGGTCTTGATTACCACTATCCTAACTACAATAAGCAAATACAGTATGATGGTTTTAAAGCACAAATTGAACTTGCCCTGGAACACAACTTGCCTATTGTTATTCATACTCGAGATGCTGGAGGGGAAGTATTAGAAGTACTTTCTGAATATAAGAACGACCGTGCTCGCGGCGTAATTCATTGCTTTTCAGAAGATCAAGATTTTGCAAATTACGCGTTAGAGCTTGGTTTTGTTTTGGGTATTGGCGGAACACTTACCTATCCAAAGAACAAAGTACTACGAGAGATTTTCACCCTTGCACCACTTAATAAAATAGTACTCGAGACCGATGCACCCTTCTTGCCTCCTCAAAAGTTCCGTGGCCAACAAAATAACCCTGCGCATATTGCAACCATTGCAGATTTCTTTGCCGAACTCAGAGGTATTTCAAAAGAAGAGATTGCTAAAGCGACTCAAGCAACTGTAAAAGAAGTTTTTGGTATTTAATTATTTTTAATGAGATTTCTATAAACAAAAAACGCTATAATAAGTGTTCCACAAAGAATACCAACTTGTACAAATGAAAGATGGTAATAATTGAATACGGTAAAAAGACTTCCTGCTCCAATACCCCAAAAAACACCCATCTTATAGCTGGCTCTTTGTGGATGCTTTAAGTAAGAGTTCAAGAGATTAGTAAGTGGAACCCAGATCAGTAAACCACAGGCAACCCAAACAGCAAGATTAATTACCAGTACTTTTATAAAATCCATATCCATAATTATTCCCTACATTAAGAAAAGAAATAGACTAAAACTCTTAAATACGTCGTAATCATCACCATAAACATTCCAATAGCCATACCAATAAACAGTATGATATCTGGAATACTATTGACTGGAAACAAACGAGAAAATACAAGTCCTATGCATCCAACCAATAAAGCACTTCCTACTTTTTGATACAAACAAATAGAGGGCAACAGAGGTCTGATTTTGGGAATAATCTTTTGCTGAATAAAGGTGAACGGTCCATGCCCAGACATGAACATTTGATAAAACATATAAAACACAAAACTCAGCGACAATAAAATACTAATTGGAACTAGAAGGAATAAAATATCCATTCCATTCATAACAAAACTCCCCTACTACTTCGATACACATATTCGCTCTAATTCATATTCATTCAATATGATTCGATAATCTAAAACACACAGAATTCAACGAAGAAAGTCCATAAGATAGAAAAACTGACCATATAAAAACGGCGTTGCTTAGGCTTTATTCCTTTATAAACTAACAAAACATGCATTATAAATAACGCAAGAAATAAACTAAAAAGTAACGTAAAAATAAAACCTTTAGACAACAACTGCATTCTACTCTCCCTTTAATAGTTAATAATCTTCCATATCAAAATTATGCAAAGATGGTTCATGTTTTGGCTGGTTACGCAATGTAATCTCAAGCGCAAGACACATTAAAATAGCAGCTCGGGTAAGATAAGAGATAACCATATCGGCAACCTTTACAATTGCATGTGAATTCAGCTGAATGACAAGTAAACCATCAAGAACCATTAAGCCATAAATTATTACTATACCCAAGTAAAGCTTTGAGCGAGAAATACCTTTTCCGTACACTACCACCAAGTAATCATCAATACGTAAAAGTAATATCTGTAAGGCTGCTCCACAAATTAAATGGTCGAACAATACATTGAAAACATCTTGTATTCGCTGAGGAAACAAATAATACATGCCAATAGTAGAAAGAATACCGGCCAGCATCCAGGCAACCCAAATGGCTACGCGTTTCCACGACATTTCATAATCAAAGCACCATCGCACCGTTACATAAGAAATAGCTACCACACCGGCCCAACCTATTAAGACCCCTATAAACTTTAATAAAAAATCTGACATTTTACCCCTTTCAAAAACTTAAGCTTATTTCTAATTGTATCAATTTATATAAATCACTCGCAAGATTTGTCGCGGAATTGGTAATGTTCTATACTGTTGATTCATGGATTTTTTGGGAGATTTTTTATGTTACACGATTTTATCTGGGCCTTTGGATTATACGGTTCAATTTTAGCAGCTATCAGTTTTGCATTTTATAGAAAAAGTCAGAATGCAGAAGAATTCATGCTAGGGAACCGTTCTTTAAACTATGTAGCAACCGCTATTGCTGCACATTCAAGTGATATGAGTATCTGGTTATTCATGGGACTGCCCGGAATTGTATACGCTCAAGGCATGCAAATTGCCTGGGTACCAATAGGCTTAGTAACAGGAATGTTCTGTTCTTGGACTTTTGTTGCCACTGCTTTACGCAAAGAAACAGAAGAGTACGATGCATTAACATTATCTGCCTATTTAGAGAAACGCTTTAACGACAAGTCTGGCAAACTCCGTATTTTAAGCTCTTTGCTTTGTCTTCTATTCTTTGTATTTTATGTTTCTTCTGGTTTAGTTGGTATGGGATTAATGTTCGAGAACGTCTTTAACATAGATTATCATTTAGGAATTCTTGTCGCTCTTCTAACTACCGTAACCTATACCTTTGTAGGTGGCTTTGTGGGCGTCGCCTGGTGCGATCTTTTCCAAGGTTTCTTTTTAGTCTCTATGATTGTTCTCGTACCAAGCCTAGCAATGCAAAAGTTATCAAGCTTTCAAGCAATTAGCACAGCAGCACAACTTAAAAGTATTTCTTTAACATTACTCCCAAAAACGCTTTCGGGTCTCGTTTCTTCTTTACTTCTTGCCCTCTCGTGGGGACTCGGCTATTTTGGCCAACCTCATATTTTAGTTAACTTTATGGGTATTAAAAGCCCCAGAGAAATATCAAAAGCGCGCAGCATTGGTATTACATGGCAAATCTTCACACTAGGAGCGTCGCTTGCCATTGGTATTATTGCCATTGCTTATTTTGCGCAACCATTAGCCGATCCCGAGCTAGTGTTTGTAACCATGGTACGTAGTTTGTTTAGTCCGTTTATTGCAGGTTTTGTTTTATGTGCCATTGTTGCAGCAGGATTAACCACCATCGACACTCAAATTCTGGTGTCTGCCTCAACTTTTGCGACCGATTTTTATAAACAGTACATTCACCAAAAAGCAACAAATAAAGAAGTTTTAAGGGCCTCAAAAATTGGTGTCTTAATTATGCCACTGGTCAGTTACGCTGTGGCCTTTAATAAAAGCGCTTCGGTTTATGCTTTGGTTGAATATGCATGGAATGGGCTTGGTAGCTCATTCGGCCCGGTCATTTTAAGCTCACTGTATTCAAAGCGAGTAACCGCTAATGGTGCCTTTTTTGGCATGCTCACAGGGGGTATCATCGCCGCTCTATGGCCACTTTCTGGTAGCACGGTCCCATCTATGATTCCTGGATTCTTCTCTAATCTAGCGGTTATTTTACTCTTAAGCTCACACAAATAAATCTATTTAAGCTTACTTTTTACGAACACATCAATTGACTATTTGTCAATTAGTGTTAAAATGTCTTTTATAATAAAGATTTGTTTTAAAGATGGAGACTGCTATGAATAAGAAATTTCTCAGTTTATTAATTCTAGGGTTGGTCATAAGTTTACCGACATTTACAGCAGCAGAGGGTGGGAGCAGTGATGATGAATTGCACGCTAGTCTACATCCAAGTTTAATGCAAGCTATTGGTGAATCAGAAGTAGACTGGAATTCTGTCTTTAGCCAAATAGGCCTACCTCAAAAAGGGCAAGACGCGCAAACTGAATTAACCTCGGCTTCTGAAAGAAAAAAGAAAAAAAGAAACAAACGAGGAACTGGAGCTGATGTAGTAAGTGTAGATGAATATTATGCATCTCTTTTAGGTGAAATTAATGAAATTGAAAAAACTGAAACTACATTAAATACTCTTTTGGAAAAATATAGGGGTGTAATTGTTCCACTCCAAAAACAAAAAAATTCTGCGAGTAAAAAGAAGCCTCTTCCTCAAGATTCAAAAAACAAACTTAAGGCGTATGAAAAGGCAAAAGCCAAAATTTACCAAATTCTCAAAGAACTAAGCTCTGCCAGCGGTCAAAAAAAAATAGCCGAAATGCGTGTCGGGAAAGAAGCACTTGTAATGGAAAAAATAAAGCAAGAACAAGCCGCATCTGCGCTTAGAAAAGAAGAAGAGGAAAAAAAGAGAAAAAGAAAAAAAGAAGAAGAAAAAGCACTCGCAAACACCGGAGGTGCAAGCGCTCCTAAATTATCACCTACAATTGTAAGAAAAATGATGGAAATGAGAAAACATACCGAAGGGCCTGTTAAAAGATTCCCAACAGAATTTGAAAAGAATCAAGTAAGCCCCTGCGAAAATGATATTATTCAGCTCTTCTGGTTATTTATAGGGGACACAAAAGAATGTGAAGTGAAAGCTTGCCCTGTGTGCGGAACAGTAAAGAGCACCCCTTGTAAAATTAAACGTTCCACCATGCCTCCTGACATATCAGAACATGATTTGAAATTAACTAAAACTTTACTTGAATCAATCATTACAGGGGCTAAACAAGACGTATCTAATAATATCACTGTAGTATTCCCAACACTTCATGAACCTAAAGCGCCCCCTATTTATAACTTATTTTTAGCACTTGTTAAAAAAGCTCAAACAGAAAGTGCATCTGGTGATGTTACAGCACGATCAATAGGAAAACTAGCATTCAGATTTTCTGAATTGCTTCAAGCTCCTTTTGAACACGTAATATCAGATAAATCTGCAGTATCAGCGGAAGCACGCGCTCTTTCTCATACTGCTTTTGAACAAGACACAGCTGAAGAAGAAATCGATTCATTGGCATCCTTAAGAACATCTCTTTTTAGCGCCTCTAATCTTACGAGTAAAATAGTACGACCAATGCGTGAAGAAGCTATTTCAACTTTTTTGACTCGTTTAGAACAGTTTGCCAACCAAATCAGCACAGAAGATACAGCTAAGATTCTTCATTCATTTATGCACGATATGACTCAAACAACAACTCCAATAGAAGTGAACTGGTGCCCCGCTTGCTTAAAATATCATAAAGAAAAAGTAAAGGTACAAACTAGCTCAGGCACAAGACAAGACCGCTTAAGAGTGGACTACTTACATGAACTCATTAAGCAGAAAAAAGAGATAATACCAGCTGCTTTTTGCTTCTTAAATATTCTTTCGTATGTAAATTGGAACCATGTTGAGTAATAAAATACTTTAAGTAATAAAAAACCGTTTGAGAAATGCGTTATCTCAAGCGGTTTTTTTAGTTCATACGATCTAACACAATATGAGAAACGGCTCCTGCAGCAAAAAAAACTGCGTCTAGCATCAGTAAAGTAGTGTGCTGGGGAAATGATTGAGCTACAAAATAGGCAAGCGTAAATGGCACTGCTGCCACAAACCATATAGTATGAAAAAGTCCCCTGTGACGCACAAGAAGAGGCAGCATAGCAACAAAACTAGTCGCTGCAAAAAGCTCCCAATTCTGCTGAAAGTAGAGTAAGATAAGACACAATAGAATAACACGATAGAAAATGCCTTGGCCTTTGCTTTTAATATCTACATCGGGAAACAAAGAACCAACTATTGTTAAGAAAAACCATTGAAGTGCAGTGATAAGAGTAGGTGGGTAAATTCTACTGACTACTAAGACAACTATACAGAATGTTGCCGCTCCAGCTACAATATGACCTCTATATCCTGGCATAGTTTTCTCCTTTTACTTTCTCTCTAACCTCATAAACTTTGTATTCGGGTAATAGAAAGCAAGAACTTTTTTATAATCAAATCCTTGATTGACCATCTCTCGACCACCCCATTGACACATACCAATATGGTGCCCATAGCCTTTACCCTTTAGAATAACTTTATCGCCCTTCTTGTTGGCCGAAAAACTAAAGCTTTTAATATCTTTAAACAATCGATAAAAGTCTTTTGAATTAAAAGATAAAAGACCTCGGGGTGTGTTCACCCGAATATCCTTAACCAAACCAGCTTTATCTTTTTGAACAATCTTAATAGTTTTAACATCATGAATAATAGTATCAGTCCCCTCTTGAAGCTGATCAATAAAGTGACCTAACTCATATGAGGCTTTCCAACTATAAATTTTACACGATCGACAAAAACGACACGCATAGCTCCTGTTTAGGTAAGGTGCTTTTTTAAAATCTATAACACCCTCTATGGAAGCCGGAACAACACCTCCACAGCAACAATCAAACATTGCTAAAATTGGCTTACCATCATAACTTAAAAAGATATCTTGTGTTTCTTGAACTGCCTGACGAATTACTGGGCAATTATGCAAACCGGTATAGGTTTGATGAAAATTAGTATTTTTAATGTGATACACAGATTCTTTATTACGAGAAGACAACAAGGTGTGTAACAAGTAACTCCGGCACGCAATAGCAATTGCCTTATTAATTTCAAGCGGCCATCCGGGCCAACTCTCTGTCTTTAAAACGGAAAATACATAATTTTCTAAAGGCAAAATATTAATTAACAAATATCGCTTCTTATCTTTCTGTAGATAAAATGCACCCTCATACACACCGTCTCCAAAAGAAACCACCCCATCAATTGGCTCAAAGAGCATGTTGTCGTAACACAATTTCTTATCGTCTAAATACACAGCATCTGGACGACAATCAAGTGTAAACTTATGCCTCGTCTGTTTGAGCATTAAAAGTTTATCTGTCTCTCTATTACGAAGTTTAAACCCTTGGCGAGCAGATAAAGTCCATGTTCCTGTTTTTTTTTGATCTAAAAGCACACGTACGGGAATCGCATATGCAGTAAACGGAAGAAAAAAAAGAATAATATTAAATATAAACATCATATGAACGTAATACATCGAGCAACTTCAACGGAAGAGATGTTTTATTATCAACTCCCTGGTTAGCAAGAGCATCGGCATGTGTATTTTTTTCACGCAAGACATGCTCAAACTCTGGACTGAAAAAAGAAGACTCCTGATTAGCCGCCAGGTATAATTTTTTTAATTCTTCTTTTCTTACCCTGTACTCCCCCTTCATCTGCTTAATAAGTAATTCTGAATCAGAAACAATTCGAACACTTTCTCCTGGTTTTACCTCTTTCTTTAAAAAACAAACGCCAATAACAAGCGCTAAATATTCAGCCTCGTTATTTGTTTTTGTTTGAAGATAAAAACCTTCCTTTAAAAACTCTTTACCATCTTTTCTAATATACACACCAGCACCTGAAGGACCGGGATTTCCTCTAGAAGCACCATCTACAAACAATTCCCAATTATATTCAGGAGCTTTGAACTGGTCTAAAATTTTATCAAAAATAGAAACCTGTTTATCAGCCATTGGTTGCCTCAACTTCAGGAACATAATCTATATACAAGAATCGATAGCACCCTTTACACTGCAGTAATTTTTTTCTTTTTAGATGCGCCATCTCTTGGCTCGTTAATGTATGGAAACATGCTTTACAATTCAAGTCTTCAACCGCAGATACTGGATCTGAAACAGAATTGCGCATACGCTCATACTTTTCTATCCACTCTTCAGGAACACCCTCTTCTTTTACTGCACGACTTTTTTGTTCTAATTGAAACTTTGCTTCAAGTTCATCAACCTGAACTTGCTTCTCTGCCATCTGTTTCTCGATTGTCTCTTTTTGTGCATGATATTCTTTTTCTTTATCAACCACACTTTTCTGAGCATTCTCCAGATTGTTCCAAGCAGTAATCAACTGAGCTTCAGCATCCATCTGTTGCTGTTGAACCTCTTCAGTCTCTTTTTTAAGCGCAATGTATTCTTTATTATTCGATGATACTGCAAAACGTTCCTGTACCGCTTTACCTTTCTCATCAAGCGTTTTCATCTCAAGCTCTTGCATATCTACTTCTTTTTTCAAGTCATGCAATTTTGCCTGTTCTTTTTGAAACAGTTCTTTAAAAGGATCAATTTGATCTTCCAATACTTCGATTTCTGTTTCCAAATCTATAATTTCTTTTTCTTTTTCATACAACGTTTGATCGAACGTAATAAGGTTTATGAATAGATCAAAAGGGTTTTTACTCATCGAGAACTCCCTAAGGTATAAAGTGGGGTAGCTTTGTAGGAGCTAAGATGGTGGGCCCACCAGGATTTGAACCTGGGACCTCTCGGTTATGAGCCGATTGCTCTAACCAACTGAGCTATGGGCCCGCCTTTACTCCGTGCTACACGGGAAAACACCCGTTCCTTTAGCTTAAAGAAATCTTTGACGATTGCAAGAAACTTATGAATCTCGCATCACTAAAAAGTCTTTGAGGCGGCTACTATACCCACGTTCATTGTCATACCAACCAAACACTTTACCCAGCGATCCCACTGTTTGAGTAAGCTTTTGATCAATAATAACCGAATGATTATTTTGACTAAAATCAGAAGAAACAAGCTCTTCGTCGGTCACCTGCATGATGCCAGAAAGATCTCCTTGAGATGCTTGGGAACATAGACCTTGTAAGCTTTGTACCGTAATAGATTTCTCTGTAACAAACGCAAGATCGATTAAAGAAACGGTGGCAACCGGAACCCGCAGAGCACACCCTTCTATTTTCCCTGTAAGCTCTGGAAGAACCTGAGCAACTACTTTCATAGCTCCTGTAGTAGTGGGAATAATATTAAGAGCTGCTGCTCGTGCTCGACGAATATCAGAACGATCAACATCAAGAAGTGTTTGATTATTAGTATAAGAATGTACGGTAGTCATATACGCAGAAGCAAGACCAAATTGCTTATTTAAAATATCAAGAACAGGAGCCACGGCGTTCGTAGTACAGCTACCCAACGACACAATTTTTTGGTTGGTATACGCACTATCATTAACACCTAAAATAACCGTCACATCTGCATCTGCTGATGGTGCAGAAATCAATACGTGTTCTGCACCCGCCTTAATATGCTTTTTTGCCTCTGATTTTTTAGTAAATTTACCAGAACAATCAACAACCCAGTCAACTCCGTGCCAATCTAATTTTGCAGGATCAATCTCATTATAAATTTTTATATTGTGATCATTGATTGAAAGAGTACCAGAACAGTACGAAACTTCTCCTTGAAATTTCCCCATGATAGTATCGTACATAAAACTGTGTGCAACAAAGTCTGGATTTGCAGAACCAATATTAAGTGCAACCACCTCTAATTTTTTCAAAGCTACAGAGTCTTCAAACACCGTACGCAAAAAATTTCGCCCTATCCGTCCAAACCCATTGATAGCTATCTTCATTTACTCTCTCTCCTCTACTTTTCATTCCACAACCTAACCTTTTCAAGAACTTTCTCTTCTTCTTCTTTTGGCAATACCGGGAGCTCTAGAATAATAGAAGCATGCTTTAATTTTGGATGATTCATAAATGCTTCAAGCGTTTCAGAACCAATTAAACCTTTACCTGGAACAGCATGTTTATCAATGCGAGAACCACATTTCTTTTCTGAATCGTTCAAATGCAATAATGCCACCCTCTTGGCACCAATACATTCATCAACTTTTTTAATAAACTTAGCAAATTCTTTTTTATCTGTTAGGTCGTAACCGTATGAAAAAGCATGTGCACTATCAATGCAAAAAGCCAAACGATCAGGTTGCTCAATCTGCTCTAGCAACTCTTTAAAGTCTTCTAGGTCACCGCCTACAGACATTTTTCCATGAGCAATATTTTCTACAACAATGGTAATATCAGGATAGCGCTCTATTGCTTTATTAAGTGCTTTTGCAAGACATTCAATACCTTCTTTTTTATCTTTGCATCCAGTTGAAGAACCAGGATGAATAACAATGTGCGTAAACCCAAGACTTCGAGCAAGCTCTAGTTCTTTTTTAAAGGTCCGCCAACCGTTATTTCTTTTACCCGATAAATTAACCCAATAAGACGCGTGGAGATAGAGTTCTTTAAAATGCTTTTTTCGCTTTTTAAGGCACTCTTCAAGTTCACCTTCAGTAAAAGTGACATACTTATTAATACCTTGAACAATAAAAAAACATTGCAAAACTGATTGCTTAAGTTCAATTGCCCGATCGAGCAACTCTAAAAGTGAAGATCCAAGACGTAAATGTAACCCTATATTCCTGGCCATGTTACCTGTTTTTCTATAAAACCTGGGGGAAAACATGGCTTAAGTGCCTGAATAAAGCGATCTTTAATTCTTTGCAATCCCTCAGCAGAGTTCGATTCAAACCGTAAACAAATTACCGGTTGTGTATTAGAAGCTCGAATCAATCCCCATCCATCATTTGTATCAACACGCACCCCATCTATTGTAGTTAGTTCTATATTTTTTTCATGAATAAAATTTTCTTTTACTCTGTCCACAATAGTTTGCCCTTCTGCCTGCCCGCATGCAATTCGCAATTCGGGAGAACTTTTCCGATGGGGAATTATTTTTAATCGCTCAGTAAGAGTTGTTTTTAATTTTACCAGAAGTTCTATCAAACGCAAAGCTGCATAAATACCATCGTCAAATCCAAAATAACGATCTTTAAAGAAAAAATGACAGCTCAATTCTCCCGCCACTACTGCATCATGCTTTCTCATAGCTTGCTTAATAAAAGAATGACCAGACGGACAAACTTGTACGTTCCCTAACCATCTTTCTACACATTCTTTAACAACGCTAGAGCATTTAACATCATGCACAACAGAAACATTATGACGCGGCAATGTTTGTAAGATAAAATTACTGTAAAGTACCAGCAGACGGTCTCCTGTAACTAATTCACCTTCAGAAGTAACTGCACCCATTCGATCTGCATCTCCATCAAACCCAATTCCAAGATCTGCACCCACACGAGAAACTTCTTGAACCAAATCTTTTACATTCTCTGGTTTGGTAGGGTCTGCCTCATGCTTTAGCTTAGAACCATCTACTTCAGCACATAATTGATAAGCACGTTTCCATTCCATGTGCTTAATAAGTTCAGGGATAATAGTCCCGGCAGAACTATGCCCAGAGTCAAAAACAGCATTAACATCAACACCTACCAAGTGAGGAAACAACCGTTTCAAAAATCTAATATAGTCAGGAACAATCATATGTTCTGAATAAGTTCCTTGGACAGCACCAGTAACTGCTTTTCGTTCTTTAAAGTAGGTGCGAATTTTTTTGATTTCTGATCCAAACACTGGCTGATTACGCATACAGATTTTAATACCATTATATTCTTGTGGATTATGAGATGCAGTAATCATTAATCCCGCTTGTACTGGTAGCCAATATCCAGAGAAATAAAGAGCAGGAGATGGACAAACTCCTACAAAAACAACATTCACACCACTTTCTTGAAGACCCGTAATCAGTTCCTTTTTTATATCTGGTGAATGAACACGACCATCCATACCAATAGCAACAGTTTGTATCGATGGATCTTGTTGTTTATAATAAAAAGCTAACGCATGCCCTACTTGGCGAATTTGATTAATATCTAATTCTGAACCAACTTTACCTCTAATATCGTACGTGCGAAAAATATGATCTTGCATACCCACTCCGTTTTTGTAACCACATAGTTATAACTTCATGGGTTGTAATATAGTTTGATTAAAAATGCAAGGAGAGCTGAGCTCATGATACCTTTAACATTACGTATTCAAAATTTTTTAAGTTACGGTTCACCTACACAAACCATAGACTTTAGCCACTACAAACTTATTTGCTTATCGGGCAAAAATGGCCATGGCAAGTCAGCTCTCCTCGATGCTATGACTTGGGCTTTATGGGGACAAGCACGTAAAACAGGCAATTCTTCCAAAGCGGATAGCGGTATAGTAAAACTTGGTCAAACAGATGTGATGGTCATCTTTGATTTCATCTTTAATAATCAATCATACCGAGTAAAGCGGGTATTCTCTACCAAATATGGTAAGCCAAAAGCTCATGTAGACTTTGGAACTTACAACAGAGAAACAGATTATTTTATGCCATTAACAGAAAAGACCATTCGTAAAACTCAAGAATGTATTAATAATACACTTGGACTCACTTACGAAGCCTTTATTAACTCTTCCTTTTTACGTCAAGGCCAAGCAAACGAATTTTCAAAAAAGTCACCTAAAGAGCGTAAGGAAATTTTAGCCAGCATTCTAGGGCTCGACAAATACGAGAAGGCAAAGAAACTTGCTCTTGAACAAGTCCGTAAAACTGGACAAGAAAAAGAACATTTAGAAAAGTTGGCCGACCACATTGCAAAAGAATGTGAACAGAGCACAGAAATAGAAAGACAGGTTGTTATCGTAACCGACCAACTAAAAGCAGTTGAAAAGAAAGAACAAAAAAATAGAGTCCTACAAGAGCAGATAGAAAAAGAACGAAGAGAACTTACACAAAAACAGCAAGAACAAAAGCTTTTACAATTTGAGCACGAGCAAAAAATACAAGAAATAATAAAAGTCACACAACAACAAACAAAGCTTTCTACCCTCTGGAAAGAAACAGAAGCAAAATTCAAAGATGCCCCAGACAAAACTACTATAGAAAAACAACGAGAGACTTTGCTTAAACAATTAAGTCAAGAACAACAAAAACTTAAAGAGAGCCTAACGCATAAAGAAACGTTTCTAAAATACAAAGAACAAGAACAAGAGCTCCTTCATAAACTTAAGCAGCAGTATGCCGTAGATCTGCAAAACAAAAGATTAGAACTTGAGCGTATAAAGACCACACACAAAGCAAAACGAGAACAAGAACAAGTTTTAAAGAAAGAAATCGCAAAACATATCGATGAACACAAAACTTGCCAAAATACCATTGAAAAACTTAAAAAAACGGTTAATCCTATCCACTTGATTACTGACACACAAGATTTACAAAAGACATTTGAAACGCGCAAAGAAGAATATTTAAAATCAATCGAACAAGCCAACTGGATAACCAAAGAGTTAAAAAGTGTTGCAGATAAACAAGTACTTTCACAAAACACTAACAATCCCAGCTGTCCTTTGTGCGAACAAAATTTATCACAAGCACGTAAACGCTTTCTGCATCAAAAATTCGATGATCAACACTCCTTTTTAACTAAAAAGCTCGAAGACCTAAAAACGTTTATAAAAACAACCAAAGAAATTCTACACGCAGAACACGCGGCACTAGAAGTAAGCAAGAAAATAGATGATCTCTTCAAGAAACAAACTGAACTAGCAACCCAAGAACAAGAAAAGAAGAAACATCTCAAAGTGCTTACTCAAAGCATGCAAGAAGAACAAAAAAAGCATGCACAAGAAGAACACAAACTTAAAGAGCAAGAAACTAAAATAGAACAACTCATCACAAATAACACAAGCTACGTAACATTAAAGAAACAACGAGAAGCTGCAGAGAAACAAAGCCAAACAACTCAAACACAGGAGCAAACACTTAAAACGCTCGAAACTGAGTTGACACAAATAGATGTACAACTAAAAGAATGGCGCACTCTAGAAAGTGAAAAAAAGGTACAATTAGAGCGAAAAAAACAACTTGATGCACTAGAGAAACAAATTGCTCATGAGAAGAAAAAAGAGCTCGAAACCGCAGAGAAACTTAAACCCTATATGCAGCTAGAATCACTTATTAAGACACATAAAACAAAAGAATTAGAAGTCACGAATCAAACGGCATACCAAGCCAAAGAAAAAGAAGCATTATTGCAACAAAAAGGTGGGCTCGAAAATCAAAAAAAGAAACTTTTAGAGCAAGCTAAGCTTCAAAAAGAATGTACCCGTAAAGCCAAAGAACAAGAGACCTGTTACCAGGAATACCAAGCAATTTCTCAAGCTTTAAGCAAAGATGGAATTCAAGCATTACTCATAGAAGAAGCACTCCCTGAGATTGAACAAGAAGCCAATGAGCTCCTTTCTCGATTAACCGATAATCAAACACATATTTTTATAGAATCGTTACGAGATCTCAAAAAAGGAGGAACTAGAGAAACTCTTGATATTAATATCTCTGACAGCAATGGAATACGCCCCTATGAGATGTTTTCGGGAGGAGAAGCCTTTCGTCTGGACTTTGCTCTTAGAATCGCTCTATCTAAATTATTGGCCCGTAGAGCAGGTACTTCGCTACAAACGCTTATCATAGATGAAGGCTTTGGCTCTCAGGACGAAGAAGGTTTAAGCAGAATCATGGATGTGTTGTATAAAATTCAAGACGATTTTGAAAAAATTATTATTGTATCGCACTTAGCAACAATGAAAGACCAGTTCCCTGTTCACTTTATGGTTAATAAACAACCACAGGGATCTCATGTTACCATCAAAGAATTGGGATAATTAAACGTTGGATATGCTTTTATATTCGTTCAAAAGAAAATTGGGACATCCATTTCTGGACATCCCAATCTTTATTACTGTTTATTTATAACTAAGATGTTAATTATACAAGTTCAGCAATTTTAGCGTCGATTGCAGAAACAAACTGACTAATATTCATATCAACAACCCAGTTTCTTAACTCTAGAAGTTTAACTCTTTGGTCAAAGTTACTCATGCCTTCAACAGCATCAGTTAATTTAACTGTTCCGTCTTGGTTGTTCAAGCTGAACAAGTTACCGTGACGAGCAGAAGTTGTTACATCTACCATTTCAGTTTCAGTTGCATCTTCATCATCATTGCTACCAGCTAACCCAACGTAATCAGTAATACCTTGTACACCAGCAGCAGCATAAGCAGCTGAAGTGTAAGGATTATTTACAACAGCTTCAGCAGCAGTTGTAACAAACTCAGGAGTTGCAGGAAGTTTAGCAAAAGAAGTTTTTACAAACTCAGGAGTAGAAACTGAAGGAACGTAAGAGTAAACTGTGTTACCAGCATTTACTACAGATTCAGGAGTTGCAGGAAGCTTAGCAAAAGCAGTTTTTGCAGCAGCAAGAGCAACATCACCTTTGTAGTAACCAAGAACACCAGCAGCTACTAAAGCAGCAGTTGTTTTAGGGTTTTCTTTGATTTTGTTCCATACTTTACCAGCATTACGGTATACAACATAACCAGCACCAGCAACAGCACCTGTGCGTACACCAAAAGTTGTAGGGTTTGCTTTAGCAAAAGTATAAAGATCTGAAGCACCCGCTTTAACAAAGCCAGCACCAGATTTAATACCACTGTAAGCTACAAATGGAGCAGCTTTAACACCATTCCATGCTTGACCAGCACCATTCTTAGTAGCAGCCCATGCTTGGCCTAGTCTACCAAATTCAACTGTTTCTGTAGCAGATTCCATATGAGATGCAGGTATTCTAGAAGCTAATTGTTTACAGTTTTCAACAAGATTTTCGTTGTCTTGTTTAAGTTTAATTATTTGATCTGCTCTATCAGATGATGTTTTAATAGTACCTGCAAGAGCACCAAACGCACTCGCTGCAGCAGGGATGAATGGATTTGCATTCATAGCAGTAACAGACAATAACATTGCGATTGAAAGTAATTGTTTCTTATTCATAATAACCTCCGTAATGAAAGAAACGAGAAATATAACCTCACATTTACGCATAGTCCCGGACTCCACAGCCCTTTTCTGACTTTACGTAGAGACCAGCATAAACCATATAAGAAGAGAGTCAAACGCCCCCCCAAAAGGGGGTTTTGAGCTTAAATTGGAGTTGTAAAAAATAAGCCCGAATCATACAAATAGAAACTATAGTACAATTCGGACCAGAATTTTATGTCTAAAAAGACAAGATAAGCTTAAGAGGCTTCAACCCATTCAAGGATAGCCATATCAGCTGTATCACTTGGACGTTTACCCAAAGGGATAATACGCGTATAACCGCCTGGGCGATCTACGTAGCGAGGCGCAATCTCTTTAAAAAGCTTTAAAATCGCTTCTTCTTTATAAGGCAACATTGCCTTTACTTGACGACGCGTAATAAACGTATTGCCTTTACGAGCTTGAGTAACAACCTTTTCAGCCAAACGTTTTACTTCTTTAGCTTGAACTTTAGTTGTTTTGAGCTTGCCATATGTAATCAAATGGATCACGTAGTTACGCAAAAGCGCTTTTCTATGAGCCGGCTTTACATTAAGCTTTTTTCTATCAATTTGATGTTTCATCGCTGTACCTTTACTTCCATATTATTCTTCGTTTGAAGAAACAGCACCGCCGTCTTTCATAACTTGCTTTAAGTCATCTTCGGTAATGTTTAAACCAAAGGAAAGACCGAATGCTTTCATGCTTTCTTTAACTTCGTTCAATGATTTACGCCCGAAGTTTTTAATGCGCAGTCCATCATCTTCAGAAAGATTTACCAAATCAACAATACGCTTAATATCCGCATTCATAAGACAATTATGTGCTCGAACAGAAAGTTCAAGTTCATCGATTGGTTTCAACAGAAGATCTACAGGAATACCTTTAAGAGAAAGATCACTTGTGCTTTCTTGTTTTACCGCAACATCTTCTTCTAATGGCTTAGAGATTTCATTAAATGGAATTTCTCCACTTACCAAGAAATGTTCTAACTGAGTACGCATAACAGATACTGCGTAATGCAATACATCTGTTGGTTTCTCAGAACCATTAGTATGAATTTGCAAAAGAAGTTTATCGTAATCAATTTCTTTTCCAACACGTGTTTTTTGAACATCAAAAGTTACACGAGTAACAGGAGAGAACATTGCATCTAGATAAATTCTATTATCTTCTTGAAGTGTTTTCCCTTCTGGCCATTGAGCTTCTCTATAGCCACGTCCGGACTCAACAAAGAACTCAATATCAAGAGAACTGCCTTTTGCGATATGCGCAATTACGTGATCTTTGTTAACAAGTTCTAAATTTTCGTCTGCCTTTATATCCGCAACACGAGCTGTCGCTTCGTCTTGTACAGTTAAACGCATTTTCCCTGGTTTGCCATCTTTACTACGCACAACAATTTGTTTGATATTCAAACAAACTTGCATTGCATCTTCAACAATACCTGGAATCGCAGCGAATTCGTTATTCACACCTTTAATGATAACAGACGTTACCGCTGCACCTTCTACTCCTCCAAGCAATACACGACGAAGTGCATTACCTAAAGTAATCCCAAATCCAGGCTCCAGTGGCTGACCAACTAATTCACCAAATTCTGGCGTTATTGTTTTAGCATTCCACTCTAAGCGTGGAATTGTTAATGACTGATACTCTTTATTCATATGCATTCCCCCATACGTTAACTACGCACACCATAGAACTCACTTACCCTTACTTGGAATACAACTCAACAATCAAATGCTCTTCGATCGGCACTTGAATATCTGTACGAACAGGCTTACGTAGCATCTGTCCTTTTCGATCTTTCTTATTGAGCTCTAACCATTCCGGTACTTTAATACCAATATTTAACCGTTTATCAATCGCTTGCTCTACAAATTGAGTCTTCTTCATAACACTGTCTCTGAAAGTAATAACATCACCTTGAGAAACAAGCAGTGAAGGAGAAAAAACTCTTCTTCCATTGACACACACGTGACCATGAACAATTGCTTGACGCGATTGTGCACGAGTAACCGCCATTTTAAGACGATAAAGCACATTGTCTAAACGTCTTTCTAACAAACTTAAAAGATTTTCACCTGGTGCACCTTGCTGTCTTGTTGCCAGCGCAAAGAAACGACGGAATTGCTTTTCACGCATACCATACATTTGTTTTACTTTTTGCTTTTCAAGTAATTGCTTACCATACTCAGAAATCTTTTTTTGGCGTTTGCTTGGTTGCTTTTTATTTTGCCCCTGGTCGCTACCAGAAGTTTTACCTTTGTTAGCAGGCCCAAACTTTTGATTTTTTTTATTCATAACCATGTTACCTATACTCTACGTTTCTTAGGAGGACGACATCCATTATGTGGAAGCGGAGTCACATCCCTTAAAACCGAAACCGAAATACCCGATGATTGAAAAGCACGAACAACTGAGTCACGGCCAGAACCAGGACCTTGCAAGTTAACTTCAATAGTACGCACACCTAATGGTGCCATTTCTTTTGCAAGAGTCAATCCAATTTGAGTTGCCGCAAAAGGTGTTCCTTTACGAGCTCCTTTAAACCCAAGCTTTCCTGAACTACAACGCAACAATACTGCTCCCTCTGGAGTTGTAATACTCACCAACGTATTATTAAACGTTGATTTAACGTGCGCTACTGCAGATTCAACGCGCATCTTTTTTTGTTTTTTTGATTTCGGTTTATATGCCATAATGATTCATCCTATTTCTTTGTAGCTTTCTTCTTCAACGCCACTGCGTTACCAGATTTACGAGGGCCTTTACGAGTACGAGCATTTGTTTTTGTACGCTGCCCACGAACCGGCAATCCCTTCTTGTGGCGGAATCCACGATAAGAGCTAATTTCCTGCAAGCGACGGATGTTCATTGAAACTTCTTTGCGGAGCTCACCTTCTACTCTGTAGTTGTTGGTGATCTCTTTCTGAAGAATAGCAACTTCTTCGTCCGTAAGATCTTTTACTCTTTTATTAAAATCTATTTTCACCTTAGTGAGAATATCTTGAGAAGTTTTTAAACCAATACCAAACACATACGTCAAACCGTACTCTATACGTTTGCTGTATGGTAGTGTTACACCTTCTATACGTGCCATAACAATCTAACTCCTGACTAACCTTGCCGTTGTTTATGTCTTGGATTTTTCTTACAAACTACACGAACAGTTTGACCTCTTCGAATAATTCTACAATCCACACACATTTTTTTTACAGATGTTCTTACCTTCATCGTCTATCCTGTATGCTCATTTAGTTTTTATAACGCAATACAATTCTACCGCGACTCAAATCATATGGTGACAACTCTAAAGCCACCTTATCACCTGGCAAAATACGAATATAGTTCATTCTCATTTTACCTGAAACATGCCCCAGCACTACGTGCCCACCTTCAATCTCCACTCTAAACATAGCATTAGGCAAAGTCTCTTGAACAATACCATCAATGCGAATTACATCTTCTTTTTGTTTTTTCATAACTCTATTTCCCCTCCTTTTTGTAGTCTTGTCAAAATTTTTGGTCCTTGGTCGGTTATTGCAACCGTATCTTCTACATGTGCAGCCAAGCTTTTATCTTTTGTTTTCACTGTCCATCCATCTTCCGTGATGTACACTCCATAAGCCCCTTGTGTAATCATCGGCTCAATAGCAAGAGTCATGCCAGCTCGCAAAACAGGACCTCTCCCCGGCTTACCGTAATTCAGAAGCTCAGGATCTTCATGCAACTGTTTACCAATACCATGACCAGCAAAGTCTCTTACTACACCAAAACCATGACGTTCCACTTCTGCTTGAATGGCAGCTGAAATATCAGTAAGTCGATTACCTACACATGCTTGCTCAATACCTTTATCTAATGCGCTCTGAGCAACCTCTGCAAGCTTTCTTGACTCAGGAGTACTTTGAACAATGAAAAATGTTCTTGCCATGTCTCCACAGTACCCTTTCCAAGAAGCACAAATGTCAATTTTTACTACATCTCCAGGTACCAGTAACTTATCCTTGTTTGGCACACCATGAACCACTTCATCATTAACTGAAATACAGCTAACATGCTTATATCCCATATACCCTTTGGTACGAGAAGTCAGCCCTTTTTGAGCAAGACGTTTTGCAATATCTGCATCAATTTCAAGTGTACTTACACCAGGTCTTAAAAGCGGATGAATTTCTTCAAATATCTGGGCCAATCCCTGGCCAGCTTGCTCCATCTTACGAAGCGCAAGCTTATTTTTAATGGTAATCATTGATGAATATTCGCCACAGTTAAAAAGTTTTCAAATACCTGCTCGGGCGACTGATCAACATTTATTTGACCAATCGAGTACCCCTCTTTTTTATAGAAATCTAACAGTGCCTGTGCATGGTAGTGATAAGTACGTAATCGTTCCCGAATAGTTTCAGGATTATCATCATCACGAGTAACGAGCTTACCCTGACAAAGATCGCATACTCCTGCTTGTTTAGGCTTAAGCGTATCTACTAATGTAGAATAAACAGCCTGACAAGATTTATTAGTACACACTTTGCGCGAGCTTAATCGTTTAACAATTACTTCGTCATCAAGCATAAGCTGAAAAACATGTAAGCGTAACGCCCCAAACCCTTCATGTCCCAACAGATTAATCAAACCTTTAGCTTGAGCTACGGTTCGTGGAAATCCATCAAGAATGATCGCCAAGGTCGAATCTACATTTTTTTCAATCCATTGTGCTACCATGTCAATGATCACATCATCAGAAACTAGTGTACCAGATTTAATAGCAAAATCTATCTCCTGGCCAATCTTTGTGCCTTCTGACCGGTGCTTTCGGCATTCATTGCCAGTTGAAAGCTCCTTCCAGCCTAAATTTTTAACACAAGCGCGAGATAACGCCCCCTTGCCTGCCCCTGGTGCTCCCAGAAAAACAAATATCTGCTTAGTACTCAACGCGCGCCTCGTGCTTTTAATCTACCTGAAGACAAAAAGCCTTCATAATTGTGCTCAATCAAATAAGACTCAATCTGAGACGATGTATCTAGAGCAACACCAACCACAATTAGAAGCGCAGTACCTCCAAGATAAAATGGCATTGAAACAACCGCCGCCATAAGATTTGGAAGAATAGCTAAAATACCCAAATAAGTTGCCCCTACTAAGCCAAGTCTTGTTAAGATATGATCAAAAAATTCAGCTGTTTTTCTACCTGGACGAATACCAGGAACAAAACCACCACTTTTTTTAATATTGTCTGCCAGTTCTGTTGGATTAAATACTAATGCTGTATAGAAGAAGTAAAAGAATACAATCAAAACAAACTGCATAACATTAAACAATAAACCAGTTTGAGACATCTTTTCATAGATCATTGAAAAAAATTTATATTTTTTCGCCAACATCCCAGTAATAGAAAGTGGAATATTCAATACAGATGAAGCAAAAATAACCGGCATCACACTTGCACTGTTGATTTTAAATGGAATGTACGTATTTTGTCCACCGTATACACGGTTACCTATAACGCGTCGAGCATATTGAACTGGAATTTTACGATCACCCTTTTCCAAGAAAACAATACATGCAGTAATAAGAATGAAAGCAATCCAAATTAAAACACCTACAACTGCATCAAGACGACCTGTTTGAACTGCGTGAATCGTTTTAATAACGTAATCTGGAAAACGTGCAACGATACCCGCAAAAATAATCATGGAGCTTCCGTTACCGATACCAAAAAGCGAAATTTGTTCACCAAGCCACATTACAACCATACAACCAACAGACAAAGATAAAATAAAGATAAACCTAAATGTCCAGTCTGGCTCCAACACAAGACCATAGGATTCAAGTGCTGCTGCGTACATAGAACTGTAAACGATACTAATACCAAGAGCTAAGTAACGAGTATACTGGTTAATAATACGTCTTCCATAGTCACCTTCTTTAAGAAGTTGCTCAAAATAAGGAATCGTAAACCCTAAAATCTGCATCATAATAGAAGCAGTAATATAAGGCATAATTCCTAAAGCAAATAAGGTACACTGAGCAAGCGCTCCACCAGAAAACACATCAAGATATCCAAGCAAACCACTTAATTTACTTGCCTGTTGCATGAAATCACGTAAACGAGTTACATCAACCCCAATAACAGGAATGTAGGTTCCTAATCGGTAAATAATCAAAACACCCAAGGTAAAAAATACTTTTTTTCTTAACTCGGCAATTGAGAATATGTTCTTTAAATTTCTTAAAATGACCACTGGTTTAGGCCTTTTCTATATAAGATGAATTTCTCCACCACAAGAAGCTATTGCTTCTTTGGCTCCAGCACTACACGCATCAACAGTTAAATTGATCTTTTTTGCAAGCTTTCCGCGTCCTAATATTTTAACAAGAACACGAGAACTCTTGAGTAATCCTTTTTCAACAAGAGCATCTTTAGTAACAGCATCACCATCACTAAAAGCAGTATCAAGTTGATCAAGATTTACCAGATAAAATTCTTTTTTAAATCGAGCATTAGTAAAGCCACGCTTAGGCAAACGTCTATGCAATGGCATTTGTCCACCTTCAAATGCTGGTCCTATTTTTCTACCTGCACCTGAACGAGATTTTTGCCCTTTGTGTCCTTTCCCGGAAGTACCACCACGGCTACCTCCACGACCAACACGCTTACGTTTGCGCGTGATCTTAACTCTGTCATGTAAATTATTCATGGCTGCCCTTCATAATTTGTTCGACACTTTTTCCACGAAGCTGAGCAATTCTATTAAGTCCACGCAATTGAGACAAAGCATTCAAAGTCGCTTTAACAACATTCGTTTGATTTGCTGATCCTAATGATTTAGCTAAAACGTCTTTTACCCCTAAAGCTTCCATCACAGAACGAACTGCACCACCTGCGATTACCCCTGTTCCCTTTGAGGCAGAACGAATTAACACAGTACTGGCACCATGACGACCCAATACATTATAAGGAACAGTTGCACCTCGAAGAGGAATCTGTATTAAACTTTTAGATGCACGATTCTTTGCTTTTGTAATAGCCGCAGCAACTTCACGACTTTTCCCTTGTCCAATACCAATACGACCATTTTGGTCACCTACAACTACTAAAGCAGAAAAACCAAATCGCTTTCCACCTTTAGTAACTTTTGTTACACGACGAACTTTAATTGCATAATCGACCATTGTTGATTGATCTTTTGATGCATCTTGTCTTGTACGTTCAGCCATAATTTTATTCCTCATCCATCATACTAAATTTCTAAGCCTCCAGCACGAAGACCCTCAGCTAATGCTTTAACTCGTCCATGATAAAGACGTGGGCCTCTATCAAATGCTGCTTTTTTAATACCCTTTTCAAGAGCCTTCTTTGCTACCTCAATACCCACTGCATGAGCAATTTCGGTTTTTGATCCCTTGGCATCTTTAAGTGTAAGAGATGAAACACTCGCAACTGTTGCGTGGTCCACATCTACAATAACTTGTGCATAAATATGTCCGAGACTTCTAAATACCGAGATTCGTGGAAGCGCTGAGTCATGGTTACGTAAACGATTACGCACCACAAGAGCTCTTTTCTTTTTACGTTTTTTTTCTTTTTTCTGAATTGACACTTTTAATCCTCTTAAAGCTTAGGTCTTACTATTAAGCACCCTTAGCTTTTCCTGCTTTACGAATAACAATATCTGTTGTCACACGAACACCAGTACCTTTATAAGGCTCTGTCGGCTTTAACAAACGAAATTCACCACAAACTTGGCCCATTTTCTGCTTATCAGCAGATTTAACAGTAACAAGCTGGCCTGTTCTATCAACTTCGATTGTTACACCTTCTGGTATATCAAAATTAATTTTGTGACTGTATCCAAGAGAAAACTCAACTTGTTTTCCTTTGACTACTGCTTTATAACCCAAACCGGTAATTTTAACCTGACGTTCGAACTGTTTTGCTGCACCTTCAATTTTACCCGCCAATAGTGCTCTATGCAAACCCCAAATACGGTTCACTTCACGAACTTTTTTATCTTTTGCTTTAACAAACAATTGATTATTAGCGACTTCAGTTGTCAATTCTTCTGGTAAAACATATACCCCAGAAGCATGTTGACCTTTATAGTGAAGCTCTTGTCCTTTAACGTCTAGCGTTATACCTTCGAGCTCAATAGGTTTTCTTCCAATTTTTGACATCTTTTATCCCCCTACCACACTCTGCAAAGTATCTCTCCACCAACTTTGGCAGAAGAACTTTTTGCTTGTTTGTCAGTCATAACACCGCGATTAGTACTAAGGATCGCAATACCAAGACCACCAATAACGGGCTTAACGTTTTTAACTTTTTCGTAAATGCGGCGACTTGGCTTACTTACACGCTGAATATCGTGAATAACGGATTCACCCTCAACATATCTTAGCTCAATCTTTATTTTTTTCCTTAAAGTGTCTGTTGCATCTACTTCAAATCCTCTGATGAACCCTTCTGCTTTAAGAATACGTGCAATCTCTTCATTCATTTTAGAATGCGGCGCCTCTGCATACGGCTTAGAAGATTTTATTTTGTTTCTAATGATGGTTAAAAAATTACCAATCGTATCGACTGACATACTTATAATTCCTTACTCACAGTTTACCAACTTGCTTTCTTTACACCAGGCAACAAGCCCTGTAAAGCAAGTTTACGAAATTTAATTCGAGAAAGTTTAAACATTCCCATATACCCTCGAGGACGCCCAGTCAGTTCACAACGATTGCGAACACGTACAGGACTTGAGTTGCGTGGCAAAGCTGAAAGCTTAGCCTGAGCTTCTAAGCGCTCTTGCAGCGAAAGATTTTCATCTTTTACTAAAGTTTTTAAACGAGCACGTTCATCTTTGTGTTTTTGAACAAGTCGTCTACGACGATTATTTTTTTCTATAGATGATTTTTTTGCCATTCGTTATACCTATTTCTTTTTTTCTGTTTTTGAACGAAACGGCATATTGAAAGACTTTAACAAAGCTGCTGCTTGTTCGTCGTTTTTAGCCGTTGTACAAATTGTAACGTTAAGACCAAATGCCTTATCTCCACTTGTATCATCTGCTTCAGGAAACACTGACCACTCTTTGACTCCAAGGTTATAATTACCCTTGCGATCAAATTTTGTTCCTACACCTCTAAAATCTCTAACATTTGGAAGTGCAATGCTGATAAGACGATCAAGAAATTCATACATTTTTTTCTTACGCAAAGTTACCATAACACCTAATGGCATACCTTCACGAATTTTAAATCCCGCAATAGATTTTCTTGCTTTTGTTTGAACAACTTTTTGTCCAGCAATCTTCTCTAGTGTCTTTGCAACCTTTTGCAAAATACGGCTATCTCCAACAGCTTCTTTTACACCTACGTTCAGTACAACTTTAGAAACTTCAGGCACATTTACAATATTCTTGATTTCTAAACTTTTCTGCAACTCGGCACGAAGCTTTGTATCATATAATTCTTTAAGTCGCGGCTTTGTCATAATCTATAACCTTTAAATAATCTCTTTGCAACGAGTGCAGATACGTACGCGTTTACCATCTTCTAATTGCTTAGCTCCAACACGTGCGGTCTTTTTACACGAAGAACAAATAGGCATCACATTTGGTGCGTATATGTAAGATTCTTCTTTACGAATCCCAGAAGTCTCACCTTGGCGACGAGCTTTAACGTGCCTAGTTACAATACTTACCCCTTTAATCTTTACCTTGTCTTTCTTGGGTAAGATAGCCAAAACTACGCCTTCTTTTCCCTTATCTTTTCCTGCGATAACTTTTACTTTATCATTTTTCTTTATACGCATCATTTGTCGTTACCTTTATGCTCTACAAAACTTCCGGCGCCAATGAAACTATTTTAGAAAAGCCCTTGCTTCCTTTACGAGGACGCAATTCACGAGCAACTGGCCCAAAAATACGTGTTGCCACCATTTCATTATCTTTTACTATCACAGCAGCGTTTTCGCTAAAACGAATGTAACTACCGTCTTCACGACGAAATTCTTTTTTTGTTCTTACAATTACCGCCGTTACCACATCGCTTTTTTTAACTACTCCACCAGGGATAGCAGTTTTAACTGCGCACTTTACAAGATCACCTAAATAAGCAAACCGTTTTCTAGTGCTTCCAATAATATGAATACATTGAATTTTCTTTGCACCCGAATTATCTGCAACTACTAAATATGATTCTTTTTGTATCATAGCTTTTTCTCCACAGATGAAACGCCCAAATCAGACTTTTTAACTACTCGAGTTAAATGCATATGCTTTGTTTTTGAAAGCGGACGACCTTCTTGAAATTCAACTGTGTCACCTTTTGCTGCTTCTTCTTTTTGATCATGCACTTTATATTTCTTTTGCACTTTCAAAACTTTTCCAAAAAGCGGATGTTTAAATTTCCTTGTTACTTCAACAACAATTGTTTTATCCATTTTGTCAGAAACAACTTCCCCAGACAAAACGCGCTTTGTCATTTGTTGCTCTTTTGCAACTTTTTTTTCTTTACTCATTTGTAAGCTCTTTCTTATCTAAAGTGCCTTCTTGAAGCTTTAAATAGGTGAGCCCTCGTGCAATATTTTTTCGCAATTTGGTAAATTGAGAAAAATCTTTTACATGAGAAGTTGCTGCATTTAACCTAAGGCTAAGCAGTTGCCTTCTCCACTCAATCACCTTTGCTTTGAGCTCTGTAGCACCTAATCCTGCAAGTTCTTTAGTGATATTAGTTTTTTTCATACTTTAGCCTCCTGGACCTTCTTAACAAATCGTGTTTTCATAGGAAGCTTCGATTTTACTAAACTAAAAATCTCTCTTGCCCGTTCTTCTTTAACCCCTGCTATTTCACAAATAACACGGCCTCGCTTTACTACAGCAACCCACAATTCAGGGTTCCCTTTACCTTTTCCCATTCGTGTTTCAGCTGGCTTTTTAGTTACCGGCTTATCTGGAAACACTCGTAAGAAAAATGTACCTTCTTTTTTCAATTTACGAGACATAGTCACACGAATCGCCTCAATCTGCTGCGCAGAAAGCCATACAGGAACAACAGCCTCTAAGCCATAGTCACCAAAAGCAACGGTGCGACACCCTTTGGAAATACCTCTACGTTTTCCTCGCTGGACTTTTCTATATTTAGTTTTTTTAGGCATCAACATAATGTTTTCTTTCTATCACTTATGCAAACTGATATTCGCCACGACCAATCCACACTTTCACACCAATTTTACCGTAGGTTGTTTGAGCTTCAATAAACCCATAGTCAATATCAGCACGTAAGGTATGAAGAGGAACCGATCCCATTCTTAACCATTCAGTACGAGCAATTTCAGCCCCATTCAAACGACCAGCACAACAGATTTTAATTCCTTTTGCACCCGCACGCAATGTATTTGCTGCAGCTCTCTTCATGGCTTTCTTATAGCTACCACGTCGCTCCAATTGTCCCGCAATATTAAGCGCCACTAATGTTGCATCTAAATCGGGATTCTTTACTTCTTGGACTGAAATTTCAATTGCATTCTTTTTTACAATTTTAGCAATTTCTTTACGCAAGTTATCAATCTCTTGACCTTTTTTACCAATTAAAATTCCTGGGCGTCCAGAATGAATGATAATCTTTATATTATCGCCAGCCTTTTCAATTTCAACGCGAGAAACTTCCCCGTTACGCAATCGCTTTGCTAGAAAATTTCTAATCTTCATATCTTCTAGCAATTGATCGCCGTAATTTCTACGTGCAAACCAACGAGCATCCCAATCTCTATAAACGCCGACTCTAAAACCTTTTGGGTTTACCTTTTGTCCCACACTAAGCCTCTTTTGCTTGCTGTTTTGATTCTAATACAACACTGATATGACTAAACCTTCTACGCTGTGGAGCTGCTTTACCCATAGAACCTGGCTTATAGTAGCGGAAGGAGCGTCCTTGATCTATGGCAATATGTTTCACCAATAAATCTGCATCTTCTACCCCTTGGAGATTTTTTGCATTGGCTACCGCAGATTCAATCAATTTTTTTATCGGTCTTACGCGCTGCAAAGACTGGGTAGAAAGCCACTGGAGCGCATATGTAGCACTCTTTCCCCTTACCACATCAACAAGTGGTCTTAACTTAAAGGGAGAAAAAGGAATGTTTTTCGATTTTGCTTTAAACTGCATTATAGCCTCAAACTCGTTATATTCATGCTTTTAGTGTACCGCAATTACCCTTTAGGGGCAACTCCAGCTTTTCGTTGACCACTGTGTAACCTAAATGTACGTGTGGGAGCGAATTCACCTAAGTAATGTCCTACCATGTCTTCAGAGATAAACACTGAGACAAATTTTTTACCATTATGTACTGCAATAGTAAGTCCCACAAATTCAGGAATTATCATACTGCGTCGAGACCAAGTTTTAATGGGCTCTGTTTTTTTATCGGCTTTTGATTTTTGCACCTTTTTAATAAGCGATGCATCTACAAAAGGGCCTTTTCTCGTTGATCGACTCATAGTTCTCTATTCCCTACTTACTTATTTTTTTTAGACGATGGACGTCGTTTTAAAATAAGCGGATTCTTACGTCTACGGGTTCTTGTACCCTTACAACCTTTACCCCATGGAGTTTGTGGATGAGAACCAGACTTTGATCGCCCTTCACCACCACCATGCGGATGATCTACAGGGTTCATAGCCATACCTCGAACAGAAGGACGAAAACCTCTCTGACGAGTTCTACCAGCTTTACCCCAAGAAATATTTTTGTAGTCAGCGTTACCAAGTACACCTACAGTAGCCCAACAATCCAAATGCACTTGACGCATTTCTCTTGATGGCATACGCAAGGTTGCGTACTCATCGGTTTTTGCCATAAGCTGAACCGAAGTTCCGGCACTACGCGCAATTTTTCCACCAGAACCTGGTCTAATTTCAATGTTGTGAACAGTGAAACCAACTGGAATACTTCTAAGTGGCATTGCATTACCTGGTTTTGCCTCTATGCTAACACCAGCAATAACAGGGCTGCCTACTTTAAGACCTTCTGGAAGAAGAATATAACGTTGTTCACCGCTGTTATAAGCAACTAAACCAATACGTACGTTACGGTTTGGATCGTATTCAACTGACGTAACTTTACCCGGAATATCTCTTACACTACGCGCAAAATCGATTACACGATATTTTCTACGCGCACCGCCACCACGATGACGAACAGTAATTCTTCCGTATGCGTTACGACCACCTTTTTTACGTAAGCCAACTGTTAATTTTTTATTTGGTTTCTTCGTCGTAATATCTTCAGAAGAAATAAAGGTTTGAAAGCGAAGAGAAGCATTTCTTGGTTTTCTTTTTACAATTGCCATATCTTACTCCTTCGCCTGCGCAGCTTGTACATGATCAGTAGCTACCACATCTGTACCACTTTGTCCTAGAACATCAATTGAGTAACCTTCTTTAAGGGTTACAATTGCTTTCTTTTCATGTACACCTTTGATTGGTCGACGATTTGCTATACGATTTTTTGGTTTACGTATGCTAATGCGAACCTTATCAACCTTTACATTAAATAACTTTTCAAGCGCTTCTTTAACCAAAGGCTTATTCGCTTTCATGTGAACCTTAATAATAAGTTGTTTTAACTTATTATTAACGCGATAAGCTTTATCGGTTATTACCGGGCCTTTGATAATATCATAAATCGTTATGTCCATTGAGCCACCATAGTTTTAAACGCATCAATGTCTTTCTTAAATACAACCCAATGTCCTGCATCTGACAATACATATGCATTAGGAGCATCCATAAAAACAATACGTGCTGAAGGAATATTCAAGAACGACTTTGCCGTTACCAAATCATTAGCAGGAACAAAGATATTAACTTGCTCACCCTTTAGCTTTGCTGTTTTAATTACTTCCATTGCTTGTTTTGTATTTGGCTTATCACCTTTAAGGGACCAATCAAGAACAAGCAAACGCTTATTATCTAGCACTCCTTGCAAGATATCTCTTACTACTGCATGACGGAGTTTTTTAGTAACCTTTAATGTACGTGTACGTTTTTGTGGTCCAAAAATAACACCTCCACCACGCCATAGAGGAGACTTTACGCTTCCTACACGAGCACGACCAGTTCCTTTTTGTCGCCATGGCTTTTTTGTAGAACCAGTCACTTGACTACGAGACTGACATCCCACAGTACCCTGTCTCCAATTATGCAACAAACCTCTTATAGCTTGTGCAAATGCGCTAGGAGAAAGTGACTCATCGGATTTTGTAATACCAAGATCCTTTGCACCTAACGTTTGATTCTTTGAAGAACGATCTTCTGTTGTTTTTTGACTCATGCTCTACCTTTGCGAACAAAAACTAATGAACCCGCTTTTCCTGGAACGGAGCCCTTAATAACAATTGCATTGTCATCTTTAAGAACTTTAACCACTTCAAGACCTTGCATAGTTCTTTTCTTAACACCCATGTGACCAGGAAACTTCTTACCTTTGATAACTTTACCACTTCGTGTTAAACCACCAACTGAACCCGGTGTTTTACCCATAGTACAACCGTGACTTCCACGACCACCCGCAAAGTTCCATCGTCTTACAACACCTGCAAAACCCGCACCTTTAGTCACACCAGATACATCAACTGAATCACCTTCGTTAAAAAGCATGTAGAAATCAGCAAGTTTTCCGATTTCTAAACCTTCAACAGGTTCTTTCAAAGGAATTTCACGAACAAAACTGAAGTAGGCTCTTTTCTCTTTGAGCCACGCAGGAGAGAATTGTTCTTTATCATAGCGTTTCTTTACTTTTCCTACCTGCACAGCGAGGTATCCATCACGTTCCTGTGTTTTAATATCAGTAATATACCACGATGATATATCAATCACCGTTGCAGGAACTACCTTGTTACCGGAAAAAAGTTGGGTCATACCAATCTTTTTCCCCCAAAAACCACCTACCATGAAGAGCCTTCCTTCATTTTATTTAATCTCTAAATCAACACCTGAAGAAATATTTAATTTCGTCAAAGCATCTATTGTTTGATCAGACGGAGAAACAATATCCAAAATACGACGATGAGTCGTTAATTGAAATTGCTCTCTTGATTTTTTATCAACATGCGGAGAACGCAAAACAGTAAACACACGCTTTTTGTTTGGCATAGGAACAGGACCGATTAACTCAGCCCCTGTTCTTTTTACCGTCAAACAAATTGCTTTCACTGCTTTGTCCAGCAACTGATGATCGTAAGATTTTAACGTTACACGAATCTTTGGTTTTTTCATTTAATAACCAACCTTATTCTATAATTTGTGTAATAACACCAGAACCAACAGTTCTTCCACCTTCACGAACCGCAAAGTGAAGATCTTTTTCCATCGCAATTGGTTTCACCAACTCAACTGTGATAGTAACATCATCACCAGGCATTACCATTTCACGTCCTTCATCCAAAGTTACAACACCTGTTACATCTGTTGTTCTAAAGTAGAATTGTGGACGGTAACCATTAAAGAATGGACTGTGACGACCACCTTCATCTTTTTTCAAAACGTAAATTTGAGCTTTGAATTTTTTATGAGGAGTGATTGTTCCTGGCTTTGCAATAACCATACCACGTTGGATATCTTCTTTCTTAATACCACGTAGAAGAAGACCTGCGTTATCACCAGCTTGGCCACTGTCCAAAGTCTTTTTAAACATTTCAACACCAGTTACGGTTGTTTTGAATGACTTACCAAGACCAATGAGCTCAACTTCTTCACCCACTTTAATCTTACCTTGTTCAATTTTACCTGTTGCCACAGTTCCACGACCTGAAATAGTGAATACACCTTCAACTGGCATTAGGAACTCTTTGTCAAGATCACGAGTTGGTTCAGGCACTGTTTCATCAACAGCATCCATCAACTTATTAATTGCTTCAACACCAGCAGCATCACCTTCAAGAGCTTTTAGTGCAGAACCTTTAATGACCGGAATAGTATCTCCAGGAAATTCATGTTTTTTCAACAAGTCACGAATTTCTTCTTCAACCATTTCAATCATGTCAGGATCATCTACCATGTCTACTTTGTTCAAGAACACCACAAGCGCTGGTACACCGATGTTTTTTGCTAGCAAAATATGCTCATGTGTTTGAGGCATAGGACCATCTGCTGCAGATACAACCAAAATTGCACCATCCATTTGAGCCGCACCAGTAATCATGTTTTTCACGTAATCGGCGTGACCTGGACAGTCAACATGAGAGTAGTGACGCTTATCTGTTTCATAAGGAACATGAGATGTTGAAATAGTAATACCACGAGCTTTTTCTTCAGGTGCTTTATCGATAGAAGCAAACTCAGTAAAGTTTGCAAGCCCTTTATCTGACTGCACCTTTGTGATAGCTGCGGTCAATGTTGTTTTTCCGTGGTCAACGTGACCAATTGTTCCAATATTAACGTTTGGCTTCTTACGCTCAAACACATCTCTTGCCATAGTATTACTCCTGAAATTGCTACAATAGCGTTACTTATTTTTTCCTAAAACTTCTTCTTCAACATTTTTTGGCATTTCACGATAACACTCAAATTCCATTGAGTAGCTCGCACGTCCTTTAGTTAGAGAACGCAACGTTGTAGAATACCCCCCAAGCATTTCTCCAAGAGGTACTTCTGCTTTAATAATTTGGGTCTTACCCTGTTCATCCATGCCAAGAATTCTTCCTCGACGAGAGTTCAAGTCACCCATCACATCACCCATGTAATCTTCGGGTGTTTCTACTTCAACCTTCATAATCGGTTCCAACAAAACAGGACTTGCCTGTTTCATACCAGACTTGAAAGCCATAGTTGCTGCAACTTTAAATGCAACCTCAGATGAATCAACATCGTGATATGATCCATCATACAGGGAAGCCCTAACATCTACAACCGGATATCCACCAATTGCACCATTATTAATAGCTTCTTCTAAACCTTTTTGAACTGCTGGAATAAATTCACGAGGAATTGTACCCCCAACAATTTTATTTTCAAACTCAAAGCCTTTACCGCGCTCTAAAGGTTCCATTTTCAACCATACGTGACCATATTGCCCACGACCACCAGATTGCTTTACATATTTACCTTCAACATTAACTGGCTGTTGAATAGTTTCTTTGTAAGCTACCTGAAGCTTTCCTGGAACAACTTCAATCTTATGTTCACGCTTTAAACGATCAATTTGCACTTCTAAGTGTAATTCACCCATACCCGCGATAACCGTTTGGCCTGTTTCTTCATCATAAGACAACTTGAACGATGGATCTTCTTGCGTCATTTTACGCAATGCAAGAATCATCTTTTCGTAATCACCTTTTGCTTTTGGTTCAACAGATGAAGAAATAACTGATGCAGGAATATCAATATTTTCTAACAATATTGTTTTCTTAAGGTCAGAAAGCGTATCACCAGTCTTAACATCTTTAACACCTACAAAAGCTGCAATATCCCCCGCTTCTACTTTATCAATCTCTTCTCGCTTATTAGAATGCATTCTAATCAAACGACTCACACGTTCCTTGTTACCTGTGCTAACATTTTTAACATATGAACCAGAAGTTAATGTTCCAGAATAAACACGAACAAAAGACAAAGTACCCACAAAAGGATCTGTCATAATTTTAAATGCAAGACCTGCAAATGGTTCTTTTGGATCAGCTTTACGCGTCTCTTCTTCATCAGTATCAGGATTCTCTCCTACAACCGCAGGAACATCCAATGGAGAGGGCAAGTAATCAATAACAGCGTCCAACATTGGCTGCACACCTTTGTTTTTAAAGGCTGTGCCACAGAATGCAGGGAACACTTCTCGCTTGAGCACTCCCTTACGCAACGCTGCTTTAATTTCTTCAACAGACATTTCTTTTTCTTCTAAGAATTTTTCTGCTAATTCATCATCAAATTCAACCGCTGCTTCAATAATTTTTCCGCGCAATTCTTTAATTTGACCTGCATACTGAGGATCTGCATCAACCCAATCAACATCAGAACCTTTATCGTCCTTGTACTTAACCATTTTGCCAGTTAATACATCTATGATACCTTCAAAATCTTCTGATGATCCAATAGGAATTTGCATTGCAACTGCGTTACCACCTAGACGATCTTTAACATCAGACACAACTTTAAAGAAATCAGCCCCGATACGATCCATTTTATTTACAAAAATAATAGATGGGACATCATAGCGAGTAGCTTGTCGCCACACTGTTTCTGACTGTGGTTGCACTCCGGCAACACCACAAAACACAGAAACCATACCGTCCAACACCCGTAATGAACGACCTACTTCAATCGTGAAGTCAACGTGACCTGGGGTATCAATAATGTTAATATGATAATCTTTCCAGAAACAAGTAGTCGCTGCAGACTGAATAGTAATTCCACGCTCACGCTCCTGCTCCATCCAATCCATGACGGCTTCACCTTCGTGAACCTCACCAATCTTGTGAGAAATTCCGGTGTAGAACAAAATACGCTCTGTTACGGTTGTTTTACCCGCATCAATGTGAGCTGCAATACCTATATTTCTATACTTATTTAAATCTGTTGCCATTTCCTCGACCCCTAATTACCAAGCGTAGTGTGAGAAAGCTCTGTTAGCTTCCGCCATACGATGAACATCTGCTTTTTTCTTAACCGCAGCACCACGACCTTCATGCGCTTCAAGTAATTCTTGCGCTAATCGTAACCCCATAGTCTTATCGGAGCGCCCTTTTGAAGCTGCAATAACCCAACGGATTGCTAACGCACGCGCCCTATTTGGACGAACTTCAGCTGGAATTTGATAAACACTTCCACCTACACGACGCGGCTTTACTTCTACAGCTGGAACAACATTTTCGAATGCACGATAAAAGGTCTTAAGCCCTTGCTCTTTATCGCCATTATTTTTCTTAATCAAGACTGCAATTGCATCATACACAATAGCACGAGCAATGCTTTTTTTACCTTGATCCATGATGACGTTAATAAATTTCTGAACTAATTCAGAACTATACTTAAGATCAACACCAATATCGCGTTTGTAATTTACAGATTTCCTTCTTGGCATGTATTAAACCCTTACTTAGAACCTTTAGGTCGCTTTGCACCATAAAGCGAACGTGATTGCTTTCTATTTTCTACACCAGCTGTATCTAACGCACCACGTACAATATGGTACTTAACACCAGGTAAATCCTTTACCTTGCCACCTCGAATCAGAACCACAGAGTGTTCTTGCAAGTTATGACCTTCCCCTGGAATATAAGCTGTTACTTCAACCCCGGTCGAAAGCTTAACACGAGCTACTTTACGCAACGCGGAGTTAGGCTTTTTTGGTGTCGTGGTAAAAACACGAGTACAGACGCCACGCATTTGCGGACACCCTTTAAGAGCGGGGCTCTTTGATTTTTCTTTGATTTTTTTTCTTCCAAATCGGCAAAGCTGATTAATGGTAGGCATAGTGTGCTATTCCCAATAAAATAAACTAAAAAACTGTATGAGAAACAATTAACCCGTTCTGAAACGCTAACCCCACAAAAGATGGTATTTATCTTTAATTCAAGATAAACATAAAATTCAGCTCAAAGGTTTAATCGTTATTGTACCGTTTTTCTATTTTTTTTCAAGGGCAATTACGCATAAAGAAAGCTAATCATCAAATTTTTTACCGCTTTTATACTTTTTAGGCTTAATTTAATTGAACTTTTTTAACTTTTTCTTTTTGTAAAAGCTTTTTGATGACCGAACATAGACTACTCTTAGATTACTTGCTACCATTTGATTCATTATCTTATTATTTCAGCTTATTTAGCCTAAAGGAGTCTTATATGGCAATTGCGGCATCCGTTAGTTTACTTGTTCAAAAACTACCTTTTATTATTGTTGGTTTAGCCGGTATTGGAACCGTTATGGCCTTCCATGAATTTGGTCACTTCATTTTTGGTAAGCTCTTTAATGTACACGTTCCTCAATTCTCTATTGGAATGGGACCTAAACTTATTAGTAAAAAATGGGGAGAAACCACATTTTCACTTTCTCTTATCCCCACAGGAGCTTATGTAGAGCTTGACAATGACCCCAAAACAGCCGGCTCTAAGGAAAGAACCTTGTCGGTCAAATCCTACTGGCAAAAAATGCTCATAGTCTCAGGAGGCATTTTGTGCAACCTTATTTTTGCTTATCTTGTTTTTGTAGGACTCTTGATGCATGGCATTCCTGCTAACCCTCTTTTGGCTCAAGATAGCGCTCATTCTGTAGAAAAAGTGCTTCCGAATTCTGCAGCTGAAAAAAGCGGTATTAAACAAGGAGATAAAATTATATCTGTTAATAACAACGATGTAAGTCATAGCATTGGAAAATTACTTAAAACTATTAATGAACATCCTAAAGAAAAATTATCTTTTGTCATTGAGAGAGAAAACAAGCAGAAAAATGTATCTGTTACTCTAAGTTCTAAAATAGTAAAAAACAAAGAAATTGGATCCTTGGGTATCCAGTTCTCTTTCCCTTCAATGCCCCCAGTAAGCTTCTTTAAGGCCACCGAGAAAGCTGGCACGCTCGTTAAACGCTTATTCTTAAATACGTTTAAAGGTATTGCTCAAGCATTTACCAAACGATCTGCCGAAAACTTTGCAGGGCCACTCATGATGATTTCATTAACTGCAGAAAGTGCTGGTCAAGGTGTAAGCTTATTTCTATTGTTTCTAGCCTTTATTTCTGTAGGGCTTGCAGCATTAAATGCAATTCCTTTGGCAGTACTTGATGGTGGGCATGCACTTATCTATACCATTGAAGCAATCATCGGTAGAGACGTTGATGAAACATTTCAAGTATATTTCCAATACATCAGCCTTGCTCTCATTGGAGGACTGTTTTTATACTTAACCTTTAAAGATGTTTTTCTATTATTCTTCAGTTAATTTTGAACAAAAAAATAAGGGCTCTTTCGAGCCCTTTATTTTTAGGTAACTTGTAAAACTTATAACCCAAACTTTGATTCGTGTGGGTGTTCTTTACCAACGTAAAGTCTCAAGTATTTTTTCATAACATCACTAAGCTTGTTTTTAGGAAGCATTCCGTGAACTGCGTGCTCAATAATACGTGTTGGATGTTTTTCTAGAATTTGTTTTGCTGTAAATTCTTTTTTACCACCCATGTAACCTGAATAGCGAATGTAGATTTTGTCTTCAAGTTTCTTACCGGTAAGCTTAACTTTTTCTGCATTAATAACTACAACGTAGTCACCGCTCGCTGTTTGAGGGGTATAAGTAGGCTTATTTTTACCTCGTAAAAGATCTGCAATCTCTGTTGCTAATCTTCCCAAAACTTTTCCTTCGGCATCAATCAAATGCCATTTTGGCTCACGATCTTCTTTACGTAAAAAGAAAGCCTTATTCATATCCATGAAATATTCCTTACTGTCTATCGCACTTTATTTTATTTTTTATGTGAAAAAACGAACGGATACCCCTTAAAGTACGGCAAAAAAGGAATTTGGTCAACTCGATTTTTCTTCATGATATTCTTGTTCTGTGTTCACTGACCATACATTAGCCTTATCTTTTCTGCCCGCTACAATATTATCTACCGCAGTCATAGCAGTTAACATAGAATGATCTTGATTATTATACTTATGCTGACCATTACGACCTAACAAGAATAAATTCTCAAAAGTGTCGGTAAATTTTTTCACCTTATCAAAATCTTTGTAAGCTCCAAAGTAAGCAGGATAAGTCTTTTCCATTCTAATGATAGTGCCATCTTGAACAAAAACTTGTTCAAGAATACCAATTCGTTCAAGCTCTTGCTTTCCTAGTGCTATAAGATCTTCGTCCTTCATCTTCCACAAATCATCTGTGGTGTAACAAAAATATTCAAGACCGATCCATACTTTAGTTTTATCTTCAACCATGAACGGACTCCAGTTATTAAAGATCTGTAACCGCCCTACTTGCACATCAGGCTCCTGAATATAGATCCAATTATCTTTAATTAAGTCACCTTGTTCTTCAATCTTAAGTTTATCAACCAGAAGACCAACAGTAAGAAAGTCTCGATACTGCAAATTATCACTTACTGCTTTAACATCTTCTTGAACCGGAGACTGAAAACCCGCAATAAGCTCTTTTACTGATGTGGTAGAAAACACGTAATCAGCTTCAAACTCTATACGTGAACCATCTTTTTTAACTGCTCCAACTTTAGTTACTGAAGTGTCTTGAGTAAAAATTTGATCTACATCACATTCGGTAATAATTTCTACACCCTGCTCTTTAATTTGATCTGCTACAACTTCCCACATTTGCCCAGGACCAAACTTTGGATACAAAAACTGTTCGATTAAAGTTGTTTCAGTATCTTTCTGTGCAACATCTTGTTTTTGTTTAGAAGCAAATAATTGTTTAGCAAAATGTGTCACCGCTTTAGTTACAGAAAGACCTTTAATTCTTTGAGCTCCCCATTCCGCACTAATTTCTGAACACGGCACACCCCAAACTTTTTCTGTATATGATTTAAAAAAGGTTTGATAAAGCTCAGTACCAAATCTATTAATAAAAAACTGCTCTAAATTTTTTTCATTTTTAATAGGAAACACACACCGATATCCATAACTCATACCAATTTTAACCATACGATTAAAACCAAGCTTAGTAACTGTTGCAGGAGTTATCTTCAAAGGATAATCAAAAAATTTACGGGTGAAATAAATACGAGATTTACGTTTACGAAGCAACATAACATTATCAGTAGCATTAGGATCTGGTGCCTGATCAGAAGTTTCTACGGTTCGCTTTTTATTTTGATAACCAATAGTTGTATCCTTACCATCGGTTTTTTCTATAGGCAAAATATTTAGCCACCACTTCATAACACGATCTGACTTTGAAAAGAAACGGTGACCACCAATATCTATTCTGTTACCTTTATAACGAACAGTTCTAGATATACCACCCATATACGTACTACGCTCAAGAATAATAGGCTGAATATCTGTCCTCTTTAACAACTCATATGCCGCTGTTAATCCTGCTGGTCCTGCTCCAATGATGATCGCTCTTTTTTTTCTGTCTCCCACTTCTCATCCTCTTTTAGTTGATTGTGTTTCATGAGATTCTCAATTTCCTTAATGGTCTTAGGAATTCCCTCACTCAAACAAACAGCTTCATCTTTAACAATCCAGTACATGTCTTCAATTCTAACCCCTAATTTTTCCTCAGGAATGTAAACACCTGGCTCAATGGTAATAATGTCACCTTCAGCCAATGGTTCGGTATAATCACCTACATCGTGCACGTCTAAACCAACGAAGTGACCTATCCCGTGAGGAAAATATTTTTCATACCCCTGTTCTTTCAAAAACTCATACGCCATATGATGCAGAGACTCTTTTGGCTTATCTTTATTTTTTAACCATAACCCTGGGCGTGCTTGAGAAGCGACAAATTCTTGGGTTTTTAAAACAACTTCGTAAATTTCTTTTTGACGATCGGTAAACGTTCCAGAAACAGGATAGGTCCGAGTAATGTCTCCACAATAGTGATGAAACGAAGCACCTATATCAACAACAACAAGATCTCCTTTTTGTAAAACATCTTTATTGTCGACATAATGCAATACTGTGCTATTTTTTCCTGAACCCACAACACTTGCAAATGCACGAGTCGCTTGGCCTTCTGTAAAAATGTAATCTATAGCCGCCTGAACATCTGACTCTCTTCTTCCTGACCTAATAACGCCTGCCGCTGCTTCTTGTGCTATTGCAGTTATTTCAACAGCACGATACAAATACTCTAACTCTTGCTGCTCTTTCTTTCTACGTAACTGAGCGATAAGCGGAGCACTATTAATAAGATTATTTTTAAGTTCAGGAACAAGTTCACATAGTTTATCTATAACAGCTCTACATTCAAATTGTATCTCTGTTAAAGGCGTAAAAATAACACCACCTTCTTTAACAATGCCCTCTATTTCTTCAGCAAGCTTTAAATAAACTTTTTTGCTAGAGAAAGGATTAAGAGCATATCCAAGAGCTTCATTCCCCATACTCTCTATTTTGGTAACATCAAGTTCTTGCAAATACTTTTTATCATAAGTCTCTGGTAACCAAGCAGAACGATCTACTTGATATTTTGGCTCATAAAGAACAGCTTCACCGCCAATTTTTTGTAAAAGAGTTACTCCAGGCTCTACCAATCCTGTTAAATAGAGAAAAGAACTATCCTGATAAAATTGCTCTCGTTCTTTTTCAAAAGCAGAGCATAAAAGAAGTGCGCCCTTTTTATCTGGATAGGTTTGTTGAATAAGTTTAAGCAAAGCGTTTCGGCGTACAACATAAGATGCACACTCTTCGTAAGGTACTACCATATCCATCTTCCTTTTTAAAAAGGTCTCCGTTCTGAAAGAGCTTTATAGACTGTTAATTTATCCATCAATTCAAGATTAGATCCTACTGGAATTCCTCGGGCAAGACACGACACCATAACGCGGTTTTTTAATTTACGTGCAATAAATGCAGCGGTTGCTTCACCTTCTGGTGTTTGATTTGTTGCCAAAATAATTTCTTTTGTTTCGCCTGTTAAACGAGTAAGCAACATATCAATAGAAAGATCTTCTGGTCCAATACCATCAAGTGGACAAATTGCTCCACCCAATACATGGTATAAACCTTTATAACCATCTGTCTTCTCTATGCTCAAAAGTTCCTGCCACGTTTCTACAACACAAATTGTTGTTTTATCTCGTCTAGGATCACTACAAAAAATACATTGTTTATTTCTTTCTTGCCACACACAGCATTGTGGACACGCAATAATGTTTTTCCGTGCCTCCAGCAAAGCTGTACAAAAACGTTTGACTTTCTCGTCTTCTGTTGTCAAAAAATAGGTTGCTACTTTATATAAGTTTTTTGATGCCAAAAATGGCACCTGCTGTAAATTTTTACAAAGCTGAGCCAACGAGGGAAGTTTATTAATCATAGATTAAAAAGCCTTCTGCAACTGATTTTGACCTACCTGTAACAACATACTTGTCGCTAAATATAATGTAACACCCGCAGACATTGTTGTAGAAAAAGCTCCAAACATTAAAGACATTGCAACAGGACCCATAAGTGTTTTTGCATCTTTTTTACCTGGCCCCATGAAAACACTTGCTAAGAAACTTACAAAGACAACAAATGGTAAAACGTAGTAAGGATCTGGCAAAGACAAATCTTTAATCCAAAAAACAAACGGTGCTCTGTACAACTGAATAGAGTTATTAAGTGCACCCATCAATCCTACAAAGAAAGGAATTTGCACAACCATAGGAAGCGCACAACCAAGCATTCCACCCGTACCATGCTTTTTCATATGTTCGAGTCGTGCTTCTTCAAGTCTGTCTGGATCATTTTTATATTTTTGAGTAATGTACTCAAGTTTTTTTTGATTCTCTTCAAACTTTTTACGCGATTTTTCTGCATTAAGATTGAATGGCAACAAAATTAAACGCATTAAAAGCGTTACCAGAATAATTGCCCAACCATAATTGTCGGTATACTTTTCTATAAATGAAAGTAACCACAAAACAGGTTTCGTAATGAAAGAGAACATACCATAGTTAAGAACTTTCTCTAAACGAACGTCAACCGCAGACATTGATTGAGGCTCTTTTGGACCCACATAGTATGAAATATTCCAAGTAGTTTCTTCTTCAATTGTTTTCGACTCTATGAACGAAAGCAAAGATCTGTCGATAGATTTATAATACGCTCGCTGTGCAAAACCTTGTGGATCAGAGAACATCATAAAAGCAAAGTATTTGTCTGCAGTACCAAAAAGTTTTGGTTGCATGAACCCTTGATTGAATTTTATACTTCCTGCTGCAACTTGCTTAAACTTACCGTTACTTGTAGTAATATTTGCAGTGACAGGATCATCCTCTTGAAGCGCTTTCAAATGAGGAGAAGGCCAAATAAGACGAGCCTGCAAAGCCTTTTTAGGTTTTACAGTCAGCGCAAGGTCAATTCTGTGTTCATGTTTATCAACAGTAAACGCTTTTTCAATAGTACCTACAGAAGTAGCTGTTTTATAAGTAACCTTTGCGCTACTTTCATCTTCTTCATGACCTATCAACTTATAGTAATACGGAGTTTCTTTTTCTAGAGCAACCAAAAATGGCTGTTGCTCTCTATCTACCGCTTCATTTGAATTCCACACATGAAATGTTTGCACTTTATGATCAAGGTTACGAGTGAAGACTAAGTCACTAATTGTTCCGCCTGCACTCGAAAAAGTCATATCTCCATAAGCTGTTTTAATATGAACAGGAGTATCTTCTATTTTTTGTTCTTTATCATAAAAATCTACCTCTACCTGCAAAGGAGCTTGGGCTGCCACCGCTGTTGCAGCAGTAAAGCTTCCATCTGGTTGAGAAACTCCGAAACCTCCCCAAAATAATTTGAATAAAATGACCGTTCCAATCGCTAACGATGTAGTTCCGAGAACTTCTCGCATATTCATGTGTGTAATCCTTTAAATTTTGAAATAGGCTGATCTGCTACATATAGAGGGCTCAAGTCTACCAAGAAGCAGCAATTTGCGCTAGTCCCCAAAAGAGCCTTTTAACTATAATCTCTTCACTTATTTTACATAAAGTGGTACTTGAAGTATAAAGGACAGTAGTACATGCTCAGAATCATAGAAAAGGGAGCAGGGTATATGAAAATGCAAAGAAAACAATTTCGCATAGGAGAGCTTGCCAAAAGCCTCGGAGTTAAGCGGTTTGTCATTCGTTTCTGGGAAAAAGAATTCAATTTCAATGCGCATCGCTCAGAGGGCGGTCAACGGTTTTACGAAGAGCGCGACCTAGAACGCTTTCGATATATAAAAACACTTCTCTATGAAAAAGGATTCACAATTGCCGGAGCAAAAAAACAGCTCAAAACAACCGAAGCTCCATTCATAGCTTCGCAAAGAACCACCATCGACAAAGAGTCAAAAGGAGAATGGGAAAAAAATCTCTTAACTTTTAGAAGCAAATTGGTGGAATTCAAAAAACTCATTTCTTAAACAGAACAAACTAACCATTTTGTATAACGAATTTTAAAGAAGGAGACGTCATACTATAAAACACAGAGTTGTAATGTTTATTTCAATGTAAGGAGTTTTTAATGAATACACACTCGCTCTACTTATGGGCATGGGCCGGATCAGCATTCGTTGCAACGTTTGTAGGTGCTGCTGCTTTAGGATGTAATGTGCTTACATCTGTTGGTATCGGTTCTTATCGAAAAATACTGCAATACCTTGCCGGTGCCGCTGGATTTATGTCACTATGCGCTTTTTGCATGAAAAACGAAGCTGTTCTTACCAGTATTCATGCTACTGGAAATTCTTTACACAAAGCTACTTGGCTGATAAGCGCTTTTACAGCTTCTTGCGTTGGACTCGAAGCATTTGGTGTAAGAATACTCAAATCTTTTAGTCTCGATTCTTATAGAAAAGTACTGCAATACATTGCTGGTATCGCTGGTGCTTATAGTCTTTATTTGTATTTTGGAAAATAGTTATTTCTTATATTCTTTTTAAAAACGAAGGAGTCTTCTCATGGTAGTAACTTCATATCTTGATTATGCATGGCCAATCACTGCAGTTGTAACACTTTGCACAGGCCTTGCTGCATTCGGATTTAATGCATTGAAAGTATTACACCTTGATATGGCTAGAAAAGTAATGCAATACATTTCTGGTGTTGCTGGATTAGTAAGTCTTTACTGCTGGTTCACAGCGCGCAAAATGATTGCAGTTGGTTTCTCTGGTAACCCTAAGCTTGCAAGCATTACCTGGTTCGTTACCGGTCTTGTAGCATTATGTGTGGGTCTTGCAGCAATCGGCTTTGATGTTATTAAAACAGTTAAGTTGAATGCATACCGCCCAATGCTTCAATATGTTGCAGCTGTATTTGGTATTTACTCTTTAATCGCCTACTTTGGTATGGCATAAGGTATAATTCTATGATTCCACATATTCATTGGTGCGTTTCTGGTTTTGTTTCTTTATTTATCGGTTTAGCAGCATTTAATTTTAACATTCTTAAAGTTTGCAAACTAGAAAAACAACGCTCTCTCTTACAAATGATTGCTGGTGCATTTGGTGCATTAAACCTTTATAGATGGTTCAAATATGCACACAGCTGCTCTTGCAATTTAAACAATGCTGTTTGGTTTATCACCGGCTTTGCTACATTGTGTGTAGGCCTTGCAGGAATTGGATTCAATGTAATCAAAGTAACTAAGTGCGAAAAAGCCCGTGTTATTTTGCAATACATTGTAGGAGCTGCAGGAACTTATTCACTCTTGCACTATTTCAAATTTGCATAATCATTTCTAAGAAAAGGCCCTCTTTTATTAGTGGGCCTTTTTTACACTCTTTTTTTTTTGAGATACTCTAATACACAATTAATACACACCAAAGAAAAGAGTAAGCATGTATAAAAAAAATTTCCATTTACATTTTATAGGGATCGGCGGCATTGGCATGAGCGGATTAGCACAGCTATTAGCAAAACAAGGCTATACCGTTTCAGGATGCGATAATAATCAAAATCAAAAAACCATAACCGATTGTAAAAATGCAGGGTGCATCATTGCGCCAGGAAATTTTTCTAAAGATTGTCAAAATACAGATATCGATATTTTTGTTTATACAACAGCTATTAAAAAAGATAATCAAGAACTTATGTTCGCTCGAAAACATAACATTAGAACAACACATCGTTCAAAAATACTTGCGGAACTCATGCGGCAAAAGCATAGTATTGCCGTCGCTGGTTCACATGGAAAAACAACTACCAGCTCTTTAATAGGACATGTACTTTTAGAAGCCGGGCTCGATCCAAGCATTGCCATTGGTGGTCATTTGAATCGTATCGAAAACAATTCATATCATGGATCAGGAAACCTTTTTGTAGCTGAAGCAGATGAAAGCGATCGATCACTCCTTAACCTTAGTCCAAGCATTGCAATTGTAACCAATATAGATTTAGAACATTTAGAAACGTATAAAAACTTGCACGATGTTACACACACATTTCAAAAGTTTCTAAACAAACTACCTTTCTATGGTAAAGCAATCATGGGTATAGATAGCACTGAAGTACAAGCACTACTACCCCTAAAAGATAGGCAAGCAATTACGTATGGTCTCCACGAAGATGCAGACTGGACCGCAAAAAACATTACTCACTTCGGGGATTACTCAACATTTGACGCATGGTACAAAAATAAAAATATGGGACCTGCACACGTTGCTTTGCCCGGTATTCATAATGTAAAAAATGCCTTATCTGTCTTAGCACTCGGCCATGAATTAGAGATTCCTTTTGCCACTTGCGCACAAGGACTCAAGTCTTTCACTGGAGTAGACAGGCGATTCACTTTTAAAGGAACCTGCAAAGGTGCCTCTATTTTTGATGACTATGGTCATCACCCCCTTGAGATAAAACACACACTTGAAACCGCTCAGCGAAAAACTAAAGGGAAAGTTATAATGCTCTTCCAACCTCATCGTTACACTCGTACTCATAAGCTATGGGACGACTTTGTAGAACTGTTTGCAACTGCCCCTATCGACCATCTGGTTATTACCGATATTTATGAAGCAAGCGAAACCCCTGTTCCAGGGATTACGAGTCAAAAACTAGTAGAAACTATTAAAGAAAGACGCCCTTCATTAAAAACACAATACATTTCCCTTAATCCTAATTTTTCTAAGCTTAAAGAGCATATAAGTTCAGAGCTAGAAGAAGGTGATCTTTTACTTCTTCAAGGTGCTGGAAAAGTGAATGATATTTATGCTCAACTCATAGAAAAATAAGCTTAATAGCACTGTTCAGAGCTAAAAACCTTGTTTTTTGACCTTCCATTTATGTATACTTAAACAGTAATTAAATAGTAATTAAATGGAGAAAGCAATGAAGAAAAAATTACTCACACTTATTCTTTTATCTGCAGGCACTATAAGTTTACAAGCAGGTTTTGGTAAATCATTTGGTGCTTCTTTTGGAGGCTCTTTCCTAGGCTCTTCTTTAGCAAATGCTGGTAACCGTAACAATGATTACGAAGATTGTAGCTTTGAAAAAGCTGAGCTTCGTAAAGTTAAGCGCACTTACAAAAAACTTAAGCAAAGAAACAGCAAGCTAAAAGCTTTAAACCGTAAAGTTAATAAAGCTAAAAAAGCTAGAATTAATAAAGCTAAAAAAGCTAGAAAAAGAAATTAATTTAAAGAATAGAAATGGAGATTAAAATGAAGAAATTAGTAATCATAGCACTCCTTACTTTCGGAGTAGCATCAATAGAAGCTAAGGGTGGATCTGCTGGTGGAGCATTTGCCGGTTCATTCATGGGAAGCGCTTTAGGTAGCTCAACAGCTCGTGGTGGCAGTGGTAACTGTGATCGTCACGAAGCTCAAATCGAAAAATATGAAGATAAAAATAACGCTCTTCGCAAAGAAAATTCTCGCCTCCTAAAAGACATTAACCCTCACCGTGCACTACTTCCAGAGCTAAAAGATGACTTTGAACAATGGATTGATGATTTTGAAGAAGAATTATAAAAACTAATTCAACAAAAAAGAGGTGGAATTTTTCTGCCTCTTTTTTTTGGTCAACTCACAAAAACATTAAGTATAACGTTCTTAGATTTGTCCCAATTTTTACGAGCAGGACGAACAGACACAGAACAGAATCTATCTGGTTTTTTAAAACTTAAAAGCATTTCTTCACCCTCAAAATAATACTCTTGCCTCCAACCAAAACGTTCCATCTCTTGAATATAGAATCTCTTAATATCTTGAGCCGGCATAGTACTACTATAAGAAAGCAACTTGGCTCTGCGATCACCAAAACTTACCGCCATAGGTTTAACAGAAACAGGTATCGGCACATCTACTAAACGTGCTTCTATTTGCTTTGCTTGTTCTTTAGCAGAGAGTTTTTTTGTTTTTTTAGATTGAGAAGAAAGAGGAAAAGCGCACGGCTCTGATTGCTCAGATAGTGCGCTTAATTCTTTAGAAGGCATAATTAACCGATTTTGACCTTGCCTGTTGGTCTGTACAATACGTGGCTTTTTTTCTTTCTTTTGTGTTTTAACACATCCAGAAAAAAGCATAAGTGCACCTAAACAACAAACAAGCTTCTTCATGCAACATTACCCCTCTGACAAGAAGATTACTCTTTTTTGTCAGACTCTTTTTTTTCTGCAGCTGGAGCTTCTGCTTTTGGTTCAGCAGCTTTTGCCTCTACCTTTGGAGCTTCAGCAGCCTTTTTTTCAACCGGCTTAGCGGCTTTTTCTGCTTCTTTCTTTTCTGCAGCAGCTTTTGCTTCTGCTTTTGCAGCAAATTCAGCTTTCTTTTTCGCTTCTGCTTCTTTAGTTTTTGCACGTAAATGCGCACGAGCTTCTTTAGTTAGAATTTTTTCTTTTACTTGAGCTTTCTTACCTACACGGTCACGCAAGTAATACAATTTTGCTCGGCGAACATCACCCTTACGAACAATTTTGATACTGTCGATAATAGGAGTGTAGAATGGGTAAATACGTTCAACATACACACTGTTTGCACTAATTTTACGAACAGTAAAGGTACTTGAAGCACCCTTGTGATGCATTGCAATTACGTCACCTTCAAATACTTGGAGACGTTTTTTATTACCCTCAGTAATCCACTGAGAAACTGCAATGTGATCTCCAATCTCAAAACGAGGAAAATCACGTTCTTCTGCACCTAGTCCACGGATAGTCTCACGTGTTAATTGTTGTGCCTTCATAAATTTGATTCCTTTAAACAGGTCCGAGAAACGGACACGTTATGCCAATTGACTTCAAAAAATGCTTAATTAAGTTTGATCATTATACAACAATAAAGCCCTATTGGCCAGCAAAATTAATGCCCAACCACCGGTCAAAAATAATGGCAGCTGCCGATCTGACCGAAAGATGATTAAAATTAGAGAAGCCCAAAACTGGGCCAAGCACATAATCGCACTGTCTCATAAGCTCCTGGCTCAACCCCTTGGCTGTTCCAAAGATCAATAAAACAGGCCTTTTTTGGCTCCAAACTTCTTGTTGATCAAAATACGTAATAGAAGGAACCCCTCCTACCACTTGAGCCGATGTTGCAATCACCAAAGGCTCAATCCCCTCTTTTTCTTTAATGGCGGCTTTAACCGCTTCTAAATCTCGTGCAAGCTTAACATGACTTACTGCATCTGCTCTATTGTGATTATAAGCTACCCCTGCGGCATCCCAAAATCCAAGAATAGAATTTACAATTTTTTGCTGATCTTCAAGCGGAGTTACCACAAAATATTCTTTAAACCCGTAAGTTCGAGCCGAACGAGCAATATCATGAATGTCTAAAGTTGTTACAGAAGAATTACCTACTCGACCTTTATCTACCACTACATCACCATGAAGCAACGCACAATAGTGAGTTGGAATATATTTTGCAGCTCGCTCCTGATCTTTTCTTTCTAGGCAATGAGACCGAACCCAATCAAAATGCTCTAAAACCGAACGCTCTGCAGCTTTATCTAGCCGTTGCTCGTCCATAGCCTTGTGGTTACCAGAAAGAAGCACCTCAGGAATTTTATGCCCTTTCCACTCGCGTGGAGGTGTAGTGTAAGGAGGAAAATCTAAAAATGGACCTGAAAATGAATCTTTTTCTACTGATTCTTCACGACCTACCACATTTGGTAAATAACGAGAAACGGCCTCAATGGCTACCATCGCAGGGAGATCTCCTCCCATTAACACATAATCACCAATAGAAAGCTCAAGATCGGCATATTCTTGTACCGCACGCTCATCTATACCCTCATAACGCCCTGCTATAAACATAACATGTTTCTGCTCTTGAAGCTTTTGAGCCACTTTTTGAGCCAGGCGTTGATCTAATTTTTTACCTTGAGGGGTAAGAAAAATACGATACGCTTTACCATGCTTTTCTTCTTGCGCGGTGACCGATCGCTCGATAACTTCAGGACGAATCGCCATACCAGAACCATGACCAACCGTTGGACCATCGATACGTTCTTTTGGCTCACAAAAAGAAGAAAACGCCCGCACATCAAAAGATATTGTCTCTTGTTCTTGCGCACGTTTTATTAAACTTGTCTGGAGAAAATTGTGATAGATTTCCGGAAAAACCGTAAGTATCGAAACTTCCATTTACCTATTTTCTAGATTTTACGCTTTGTCTTTAGACTCTGCAGGTTTTTCTTCAGTCTTTTCAGCTTTTTCTTCTGCCTTAGGCTTTGCGGCTTCTTCAGCTGCTTTTTTCTTTGCTTCTTCAGCTTCTAGTTCAGCTTTTGAAGGAGTTTGCTTTTTAATAGGCTCTACACGCTCTAAAGCAGACTTTTCACCTTTTTTTACACGGTGTTGTAATTTTTTAACGGTATCACTTGGAATAGCACCTTTTTCGATCCATGCTTGAACACGGTCTGCATGAAATTGGATAATTTCACCTGAAACTGGGTTAAATGTTCCTAAGTTTTCTAGAAATTTACCGTCGCGTTTTACACGCTTATCGATAGCTACAATTCTATAAAAGGGAGCTCTTTTCTTCCCTATACGAGCAAGCCGTATGCGTACTGACATGCACAAAATCCTTCTAAGTCATAAATAGTTAAGCTTAAAGACACGAGAAAATCATTGTACCACAGATTGCAAATATCGCAAGCATTGCTATACTCAAAAAAGCTTCTTTAAGCCTTATAAGCCGATATTGAATTCAAGGAACACTCATGGTTAAGCCAAAAGCAACTGCAACCAGAACTCACCCGAAAACCCTTTTAATTGGGGTACATGCACCTTATAACAAGACTAAACATATACAATCTTACTACAGTGAGTTCCTACATTTAGTTGAATCTAACGATATCGAATATGATGAAATCATCTATGTAAAGCTTAGATCCATTGACGCTGGTTACTTCTTTACCAAAGGTAAATTAGAAGAGATTCAAGAGCTATGCGAGAAAGAAGGATACGAAGAAGTAATTATTTCTGATCAGCTTACAGCTATGCAGGAGCGTAATCTCACCAATCTTTTTAACACAAAAGTATTTGATAGAACTCAATTAATTCTAGAAATTTTTGAAAAAACTGCTCACTCCGCTGAAGGTAAGATGCAAGTTGAAATTGCCATGTTTCATTATCGTAAAGCACGATTGTCTGGTATGGGAATCCATATGAGTCAGCAAGCTGGTCATATTGGTGGAAAAGGTCCTGGTGAAACAGAAAAAGAACGTCAAACACGCCATATTGAAAGTCATATCAACAAATTAAAAAGACATCTTAAAGGGCTTGAAAAAAATAGAGGCACACAGCGTAAACGCCGTGTAGAAAACAAAATACCTCATATTTGCTTAATTGGTTACACTAATACCGGAAAGTCTACATTGCTCAATCAATTGACTAAGGCAGACGTTCTGGCTCAAGACAAACTGTTTGCAACGCTTGATACTACAACTCGAGAACTTTTTATTAGCAACAAGAAACTGGGTGTAATCTCTGACACTGTCGGCTTTATTCAGCAGTTGCCACATCATCTTATTAATGCTTTTAAATCAACTTTAAGCGAACTTCAGTATGCAGATTTATTATTACATGTTGTTGATATTGCTGACCCTAACTGGGAAGAGCACATTGCCATTGTAAATAAAATTCTAGTGGAACTTGATGTTAATAAAGAACAGCTCTATGTATTCAACAAAGCGGATACACCAAAAGAGATGCACGCAGATGAAGAATTACGTACAAAATATCAACCAAGCGTTACTGTCTCTGCACGCTCTAAAGAAGGCATTATCGAGCTTGTAAACTTCCTAGAAAATTGGAAACAAAACTAGTCTTCTTACATTTACTTTATTAGAACTCTTAACTTGACTTTTATCCTTATTCGGGGGTACAACTAGGCCTTGTTGTTGTTTCTTAAAAACCAAAAGGAGTTCGAATGAAGAAAAAATTATTTTTCTTAGTCTTAATTGGATTGGTCTTTTCTGCAGGCATTTCTGCTGCTCACTCAAAAATGAAACCGCCTAGTAAAGAAGGAGCTTTGGGAACCTCAGTTCAGAAAGTAACATCTGCCCCACTACCTGTAGAAAGCTTTTCTGACAGTGATAATGAGCCTGATACAAAAAGACCAGACACCCCAAGAACTAAAAAACTATCCTCTACAAATAAACACGGTATTACTTCAATGGCAACGGTAAAAGCAACTAAGAATGAATGCTTAGATGGCAATGAAGGTAACGATAATGGTGCTACAGCTAGAGAAGGAGTAGACACTACAGAACCTAAAGAAGAATCTCCTGAAACAGGTGGCTGGCTCTCTGTAATAGCAACCAAAGCAGCGGCACTCGTAGCAGGAGAAACAAGAGAAATAGAGTTTGTGCCGACAAAGAGCCAAGAAGAATTAACACCTAAAGAAGCTGCTGATAAAAAAACAAATGAACTTTGTGCTGATATAAAAGAATTGGAAGACCTTTTGGCGGACACTCCAAATACTGAAGACCAAACTGAAAAAAGAAAAAAAATAACAGATCAAATTGGAGAAAAAGAAGCTGAAATTGTGAAAATTGCTGACACTTATAAAACACCTGACGACAAACATTCTTACTTGAAAAAAGGTGATGGTCCTGTATTAACATTCGATAGACGTCAACGCGTGCGCGAAGCACAAGCTATTAAAGCAAAAGAAAAACATGCTGTTCTTAGAAACAACATAGCGGAAGAAACAAAAAGAATAGCCAACATTACACTACCAGAACTTAAAGAAAGCAGAGCGATTGAGTTCCATAAAACAAAAGCAGAAGAAATTAAAGCGCTAGAGAGCGATGATGGCATAGAAGAAATTAAAAACACTCCTGACGCTTCCAAAGAAGTAACTCCACAAATTAAGCTTCCATCAAGAGCAATTGTTACACCATATTCTGTTCAAATGGAAACACAAAAAATAAAAAAGGGGGAAGATGGAAATTGTGTAGAAATACGAGTTCCTGTGTATAAGAAAACTACCAAATTTGATTACGGCGCCCCACAATTAAATCGAAATGACATACCTCTCACTCCAGAACAAAGATATGAAACTGTAATTCAAGAATTAAATACTCGAGAAATAAAAGCAAAGCTTAAGAACCGTATCCTAAACGCGGCCGGATACCAATACAATTTAAAAACAAAAAAACCCTTACACGAAGGTAAAGCAAAACGGGAGTCCCTCAAAAAACGTGTTTTAGAGCAAAACATTGCTGCCACTCTTTCTCGTGCAAGTTTGGAAAATCTAGAAAAGATTCAATCTAGCAAACAATTACGAAAATTGTTAAAACGTTCCGTTTTATCCGACGCATTCCATCAACATCAACTTGCTCTTGCACTAAACACAGTTGAAGGTCATGGCCTTGTAACTGAACTAGATCCAATCACTATTTCTACGCATCAAGGAAGTTCAGAAAGAAAAGCAGAACTTAAAGAAGAAAGAGATAGAACAAGGATAATCAAACAAGAATTAGAAAGACAATCAACCACAACGGCTAACACCAAAGATCGGGCAGCAACAGCTATTGCGGCTACAGATAGAAAACTTAAAAATGCATCTGAACAACTTAAGGAACTTAGCGAGAAAGTCACCACACTAAAAGAACAACGAGACGCGGAAATAAAAACACTTGCTCACGCTAAAATAATAGATAAACAAGCACAACAAAAAGTTGAAACCTACAATAAAAACAGACAGCCGTTGGTAGATGCTCACAACGGACTTAGTGGTATATCCTGGCTCTGGCGATCGTAATTTTAAAAAAAGCTCTCGAGAAATCGGGAGCTTTTTTTAAAATTACGAATAGCTAAAGAATTATAGGTTTCATACAATCTCTACAACGAAAAACTAAACAAAACAATCTCCCCCATACACTTAAGCTTATTTTTTGCATATTTTTCACTTTTTTACCCCAAACTCTACACTTTCTTGTTTTTAGCATGATACACCTAGTAAACTTTTAAACATAAACTAAAGGGGATATTATGAAAAAAAGTTTACTAGGGATGGCACTCGTACTCACCACTCAAGCACAGACAGCAGACAGCGTGCAGCTACCAGGCCAACTAGCCTCAACCCATCTATATACTCTTGAAACAAAAGATTCAGCACCCCATAAAACGCCCGGAACCGTTGCTGCACAACCAATACCTATCCAACAACAGATACACTATCAAACACACCCTCTTTCACCTAGCACTCACAACTCAGCAAGTTATCCCGGTACATCTTCTTTAAAAGAGATTCACCCACAAAAACGCAGTAGGCTATATAGCTCCCATGATATAATTGAACCAACTGCACCAACAAGAACCGATTTTTCTTCTCCAGGGTCTTTTGAACAACACCCTTATTCACATGGACCCTCAAGCCAACATGAATGGGAACAATATCAAACATTCAAAAGACAACAAGAAGAGGTACGTGCTAGAGAAGAATCTCAACGTAACACAAAAGAGCTAGAAGCTTTTGAATTGTTGAAAAAAGCACGGTCGACACATGAATTACAGACTGCAAGTGGCAGAATTTCACCAACCGGCTCCGTACCTCCGCACTATAATACTCTTGACACACAGATCAGTCCCACAGACAAAACCCTTCCTTTTGTTTCAGCCGCTATAAACGAAGGGAGCACCGCAAATGAAAACCTTAGTAAAGTGATGCAATCTTTCGTTACAGCAGTTAAAGGATTAGCAATAAAACGAGATACCTATCAAGCTCCTGCTACTGATTCTCCAAAGTCGAGAAGTAGACTAGGATCTATTAAATCTAAAGGGACTTCCGTAGAGGCAATGATGAAAACAGCTAAAAAAGAACAAAAAGGTAAAGACTCATATCTGCGCAAAGAGGCAAGCGGTATACAAAGAATACTCGCTACATTAATGATTTGTAACAAAACTCTTGAAGATTGTAAGAGGAAAACAAATGCAGAATTATTTAGAGAAGCGGGAATGGATTCCGAGGCATAATTCAAATCTTTAGTTGATAATTGATAAGAAAGATAAGAAGCGGTACAATAAGTTCAAATTCACATTACACACAAGAGATGTTACATGAAAAACGTATTGCACCTTCTTATTTTAACACTTACTTTCTTTACCGTTGCACAAACTGCAGACAGTAAAAAACGCCATCACCCTTCTCCTATACAAGAACGCAAAAAGAAAAGACCTGCCTTCACCTTTACACAAAGGGATTTAGATAACGCTTGGGAAATGGCTGCTCTCACACGAAATCTAGAAAGAAACATTGGAAAAGCACCAAGAGAGAAAACAACTCTAGAAATTGTAGCCGCGCAAGAAGATGTTTATGATGCTGCAATAAAAGAATATACAGCAAGTATACTAACTCAAAAAAGCACTAATACCAGTGCAGCATCTTCAGCAGTACCTAGCGGCACAGAAACACAAGTGCCTTCTGCTATGCCCGTTAAAATGGACGTATCGTAGCTTAACGTATACAACAAGCTTATAGTTTATAATTGATACAAGAGATAAGACGCGGTACACTGTTTAAAGTTTTAACTACAAAGGAATTTACATGAAACAGTTATCGCGTCTTATTTTATTTCCTTTTCTTCTTAGTGTTACAAAAAGACAAACCCTTAATACTAACTACAGAGAAAACAATAAAAATATAAGTCTCATGACTTTACGCGACAAAATGAACCAAAAAAATTCCGGGCAAAATAGCGAGTAACTTATATGGAACAAAAAGAATTTTCATTTAAAGATTTTGTAAAAAATGATCTCAACCCCGAGCAACGCAAGGCGGTTAAGCATAAAAACGGTCCTCTGGTTGTTATTGCCGGTGCAGGGTCTGGAAAAACACGTGTGATTACTGCACGGATTACCCAGTTGTTATTGGAAGAAGATCTACATCCTGCTCAGTTAGTTGCGCTTACCTTTACCAACAAAGCCGCTAACGAGATGAAAGAACGAATTATAAAGTTTGTAGGTAAAAAGTCTGGCATTCCGTTTATTGGCACATTCCACTCCTACTGCTTATATTTGCTCAAAACAAACACGCACTTACTGCCTTTTGATACGTTTTCTATTTTAGATGAAGATGACAAACGTTCCATTTTAAACAAACTATTAAAACAAAGTACCCTTCATAAAAAAAGCACCGCTCAGCAACTTGCTTACCAAATATCAAAAATTAAAAACGACATTGCAGACCCAACTAAAGCCAGTTTTGACTCAGTAGAAAATGTTCCTCTACGCGAAATTTTTCAAGGATACGAAAAAGAAAAAGCCGCAAGCAAATGTTTTGATTTTGACGATTTACTTATTGAAGCAACCAAATTATTTCACAAGAACCAAGAATTAAAACTCGCACACCAAAACCAAGTTCGCCATCTTTTAGTTGACGAATATCAAGATACCAACCGCATTCAGCACGCGTTACTCAAACATATGGGGCTCGATGAAAATAAAAAATTAGCCGTTGATTCTATTTGCGTCGTGGGTGACGAAGACCAGTCAATTTACTCATGGCGTGGTGCAACAGTTGATAATATTATTAACTTTAAAAAAGATTTTAAGGGCAGCAAGCTCATTAAAATTGAACAAAACTATCGATCTAAACAGCCAATTCTACACGTTGCCAACACTGTTATTACTCACAATAAAAAACGTAACGCAAAAAAATTATGGTCTTCTCGCGAAGGAGCAGACTGTGTGCGCTCACTTCAATGTCTCTCTGGGTACCAAGAAGCTGACATTATTGCACGGTACTGCAAACTACTCCACTCCCATAAAAAACTTGCCTCTACAGCGATCCTTTATCGAACTCACTTTCAATCTCGGGTACTTGAAGAAGCATTATTGCGGCATGCCATTCCCTATTTAATTATTGGCGGTATTCGATTCTATGAACGAAAAGAGATTAAAGACCTGGTTGCTTATTTACGTTTAGTCGTTAATCCATTTGACCGCGTAGCGTTTACTCGTATTGTAAATTGCCCTTCTCGTGGCCTAGGTGATAAATTCTTAGAACAGCTCTTTGAAGCATGGGATGCAGAGCCACTTTTAAACCTGCAGCAAATTGGTGGAAAAGTTATTACAGAAAAATTATTTCCGCCGGCAAAGACAGAATCCTTTCAAAGTTTTCTAGCGATTTATAATAACTTAACTGCTCAATCACCCGCTGCACAAACGCTAGCAGATGTTATTACCAAGAGTGGTTACCTTGCTTACTTGAAAAAAAGTTACGAGAAAAACGAATCAACCGAACGACAAGAAAACATTAAAGAACTTTTAAACGCTGCTCACTATTTTGCCAGTCAAGGTAAAGCAACGGTAAGTGCATTTCTTGACGAAGTCACCCTTCTACAAGAGAAAGCTGACCTTGAACAAATAAAAGAAGACGGTGTTATGCTCATGACTATTCATGCAGCAAAAGGTTTAGAATTTAACAACGTGATCATTGCAGGCCTAGAAGAAAACCTCTTCCCATCAAGCCGTTCGCTTACAACACAAGAACAACTAGAAGAAGAACGACGTCTATTTTATGTAGGTATTACTCGTGCAAAGAATAGACTTTTGTTAACACATTCTCGTTATCGACAAACGTATGGCCAAATGGAACAGCAAATTGGATCACGCTTCTTAGACGAAGTTCCGGTATCTTCATGCAAAGCTGCACAAGCACAACAATGGCAACAATACGAAGTTAATAATTTCTTCACACAATGGATTGGACTGCGTCAGGCAAACCCAGAAGTGTTTACCTTTATGCCTCGTAAAGAAACATCTAGAGATAATATTCAATCGAAACAAGCAGTTCCAAAAACAACATCTTCTAAATCGTTCTTTAAAAAACATCAGACTATAAAACATAAAAAGTTTGGCGTTGGCATTGTTAAAGAAGTGGAACAAAAGAAGTCAAAAACCTTTGTCACCGCTCATTTTAAAGTAGGTTTAAAAAAGATTGAAGCATCGTTTCTCGATGTTGTATAACTAATCTTGATCTAAAAAACCAAGGTACAAGGTCCTAGTGGGATGCGGTGTATAAAAGCCATAGGCGTAGTGAATAACACACACTGAAAAAAGCAAACTTAAACAAATAGTGGCAAATACTGGAAAGTAGTTATACATTAAGCAGACATATTTATTGTTATTTCGGCATGGTATTTTGTTCATAGTAATCCCTTCTTCCTAACCCTTTTCCTCGTTTCGTACAAGTACTTAAGTTAGCAAAAAGCAGAAGGTAATTTCTAGAGTTTTTTATTTTAATAATTTAAGAACATCGCCTCTTTAACTTCTACAAGCGTTTTTTGCGTTACTTCATTAGCAACTTTTGTTCCTTCAAACAAGATTTTCATTACACCTGTTTTGTCTTTTTCGAATTCTTTTCGGCGTTCTCTCATTGGTTCTAAGAATGCATTAAGCACCTCTAGTAAATAGTTTTTAACAACCATGTCACCAAGACCACCCTTTTGATACTGGGCTTTAAGTTCTGCAACTTTTACAGTATCAGCATCAAAAGCATCCAAGTATTCAAATACTGTGTTACCTTCAATTTTGCCCGGATCTTCTACTCTCAAGTGATTTGGATCGGTGTACATACTTTTTACTTTTTTTGCCAATTCGTCTGGAGAATCTCCCAAGTAAATGCAATTCTTTAAAGACTTAGACATTTTTGCCTGACCATCAAGTCCTGCAAGGCGAGCTATTTTAGGAACCAAGGGCTTTGCCTCTACCAACACATTTTTTTTATAAATTCTATTAAAAGAACGCACCACTTCATTGGTCTGTTCAATCATAGGCAATTGGTCTTCACCCACAGGAACCAGGTTTGCTTTAAACGCAGTGATATCTGCAACTTGGCTGATTGGATACGTAAAAAACCCTACAGGCAAGCTCTTTTCCATGTCCTTCTGTTTAATCTCCGCCTTTACCGTTGGATTACGTTCAAGACGAGCAACAGTAACTAAGTTCATGTAATATTGCATAAGCTCAGGTAGCGCCGGAAGCTGAGATTGTAAGAAAATGGTGGTTTTTGCAGGGTCTATGCCTACAGCCAAATAGTCACAGATAACCTCAAATACATTGTCTCTAACCTTCTCTGGATGCTCAAAATTGTCTGTCAGGGCCTGAACATCGGCAACCATTACATACTGGGTACATGAGTCCTGAAGCTTAATTCGATTGCCAAGAGAGCCTATAAAATGACCAAGATGTAATTTTCCTGTAGGTCGATCTCCAGTTAAAATAATGTCTTTTTTATCCATAGGGGGCCTCTTTCTAGAGTAAATAAGCTTAAAACTCAATACTACCACAAATAGAACAAAAATCTTACCCATATTCAAAAAGCGCCTGCTGGATTGACTTTTTACCCTGCTGCTTTATCCTTGATTATAGATAACTTGAGAATGGAGTAGGTCCTAAATTATACTTTTTTTACGGCACTTTTTTAAAACCGAACTGCGGTTGCCAGGGGGACTCACTTGTTACTCAATCACCTATCCCGTAACTAAGTAAAAATTTATACTTTTAGGAACCCATATGTCAGATACTAAATGCGAAAATTTAAAGAAAACATTTGATCAGCTCGGTCTATCTACGACCACACTTGCTGCACTTAAGAAAAAAGGCTTTGAATACCCAACGCCTATTCAGGCACTTACCATTCCAGCTTTACTTGAAGATAAAAAAGACATTGTAGGCCAAGCTCAAACCGGAACTGGGAAAACAGCAGCTTTTGGTTTACCATTAATCGATATGCTTTCAGAAAAAGCTGATGGAGTGAAGGCGATCATTCTTGCTCCAACACGTGAGCTCGCGATTCAAGTCGCAACAGAACTTGATTCTTTAAAAGGATCTAAAAAATTAAACGTGCTTCCAGTATATGGTGGTCAGTCTATTACCGTACAACTTCAAAAATTACGTAAACAGGTAGACATTGTAGTAGGAACTCCTGGTCGTGTAATTGATCATATTGAACGCGGTACACTTAAACTTAACAGTGTAACCAATGTAGTTCTTGATGAAGCAGATGAAATGCTTAACATGGGTTTTGCTCAAGACGTTAAAGCAATTTTAGACCACACACCAAAAGGCAAACGTGTGGTACTTTTCTCTGCAACTATGGCTCCAGAAATTTTAAAAATCGCTAAAAAACACATGGGCGATTACGAAATATTAAAAGTGGCACAAACTCAAATTACTTGTAATGCCATTGAGCAAGTTTACTACGAAGTTTCTCCTCGTCAGCGTTTTAATGCATTATGCAGAATTATTGATAGTGAAGAGCCTTTTTATGGATTAGTATTCTGCCGTACTAAACGAGACACAGAAACTGTTGCTCGTAAACTTTCTGAGTTTGGATACCATGCCGATGCACTTAATGGTGACATGTCTCAAAGTGCTCGTGAAAAAATCTTAGCTAAGTTTAAAAAACGTCAGATTTCTATTTTGGTTGCTACAGATGTTGCTGCTCGTGGTATTGACGTTCAAAATGTTTCTCATGTAGTAAACTACGCATTGCCAGAAGAACCAGAAGCATACGTTCATCGTATTGGTAGAACTGGACGTGCAGGAAAAACAGGAAAAGCTATCTCTTTTGCTGGCGGAGGTGACCGTAGAAAACTTCAAATGATTGAACGCAAAACAAAAGGCAAGATTAAACTAGTAGAACTGCCAACAGCAGAAGATATTATTGCCAACAAAAAAGACAACATGATCAATCAGATTAAAACAAGCTTAGAGAAAAACCCTCAAGAATATTACGTAAGCATTGCAAAACAATTACTCGAAGAAAAAGACGCAGAAGCAATTATTGCGATTCTTTTAAAACGTACGTTTGCAAGCAAGCTAGATCCTAAACGTTACACCATGGAAGAAGAGAAAGCTCCAAAAAGTAGCGGCGAACGCAGCTCTCGTGGTGGCGGACGTCCAAGACGTCGTTCCAATAGCGACAGAGATTCAGGTGGACGAAGAAGAAATTCAGATGGTGGTGGTTCTGGTAGAGGAAGAAAACGCTCTGGCGGATTTTCTCGAGGTAGAAAAAGAAGCTCATAAAATCTAAAGTAAAATTAGTAAAAAAAAGACATCTTGAACATTTATTCAAGATGTCTTTTTTTTACTAAAACTAATGTAATTATTTTACAGCAGGCACAGGAGAACGCAGAGAAGAGCGACTAGCAGGAGAAAAAGATGTAGGTCCACATGGTGAACCAGCATTAGTCGGTGTTTTAAATCCATCAATCTTTTTCATAGAAAAACCATTTCCATGAGCAACTTCTTCTAACACTGCCTTTTGCAACGCTTCAGGCAAAGATTTAAGACAATCAAATATAGTAGCCTTTACCTTTATTTTTTTTTCATTTTCTACACTCATCTCCCAAGCTCTATATGCATCTTCTTGACTTTGCATAGGTCCGGGACCACCAAGCCAATCATCAGTTCCTACACAACAACCGCTACCAGCAGTTGTTCTATCATAATTTTCATAGTCAACATTAGCTGGAACAGCAGCGCTTAAATTTTGAGTCAGTGAACTTACTAAAAAAAGAACAATAAATTTTTTCATTTTTTCCCACATTGTTATAACTTAAATTACCAATACGGGGTTTTATCGTACACAGCTTTTATCCTTTTGTACAGCACATTTCTACCAATCATTGCTCTGCAAAGATGAGTGCGCTATTCTTAAAAAGAATGTTTAGTAATTTAAAAAAGGAGATACAAATATGTTCAACTCACCCTTCTGGTGGAATTGGTATATCTTCCGATGGCAAGACATTATAGAAATTTTAGCGTTCTCAGGAGGTATCCTATACCTTTCTCTCTGGCTTAGGAGAGACACTTCAACACCATTGCTTGGTATTTTCTATGGATACTGCACTATCTTTTTATCCGCTTACTATTTTGAACTTTTCACACTGAGCACTGCACTCTTAACCTTTGCTCCCATTACCGTTGCTGTTTGCTTAATGCTCCATCAATCAACACTACAAAAAAATTTTATTGCTCTTCATGCCATTACCTCAACAGAAGATACATCCGACTGGGTAGATTTAGTTATCCGCTCAGCACTCGTTTCACTTGGAGAAAACAAACCGGTTACTGCTATCATTGAGAAAACTCAAGCATTAGACACGCTACTTACGTCTATATACCCTTTTGACTGCCAATTCTCTGAAGGACTTTTCCAAGTTTTAATACATAGTAAAACATTCTCTTCAGACAACATGCTTTGGATAACCAACGCAGGAAAATTGCGAGCAATAAACAGCAAATGGAAAAAAAGCTCAGTGGATGAATGGCTTGCTCAAGAAGTAAAAGAGCAAGAACAATGGCTCCAAGATGCACTTTTTTTTACCACTAGAACAGATGCCTTATTCTTTAAACTGAACCCCAAAACAAGAACGTTTACACTTGTTGCTCAAGGTAAAATTTTACAACACGCTTCTGCCCACGCTGCTTTACGAATGATAAAAAAATATCTTGGATTAAACGCTCAAGAGAAGGAAAACGATTATGCTCATCTCGAAAAAACCACATCTTCTGAACACACTCTCTCTTAGTATAGTATCTTTAATTTTAGGATACTCGTTATGGCAAGCAATGAGCCAACCGTATACATTACATACCGTAATCACTGTACCTATCTCATTTTACAATACAGAAAATTTAGCAATTGTAGCACCAGAGACAATCTCTTTACGCTTACAAGGTACACGCACAGATTTATATAAAACAATTTCAAACCTTGCACTTCATTACGATGCAGCACAACTAGAGACAGGAACACACACGCTTAAAGTTACCCACGAAAATTTATTTTTACCTGACTCTGTCCTCTTGCTACACTATTTGCCAATAGAAGTCACAGTTACCAAAACATAAATAAGGAACGTAATGCACGCAACATTGTTTGGCACCGACGGTATAAGAAAAACCATGGGACAAGAACCCTTGACCACTTCAAGTCTTATGAAGCTAGGTAACGCCATTGGCTATTGGATGACACATCATAATAAAACAAAGGTTGCCATTGCACACGACACTCGTCTTTCCTGTCCACTGATAAAAGCAGCTCTTAAAAGTGGACTTTTGCTCTATCCTCTAGAAATTTCTGACTTGCACATACTCCCTACTCCTGCACTTTTTACTACGATTGAAAAAGGCATTGCAGATGTAGGAATTATGATCACCGCTTCTCATAATCAACATAAAGATAATGGGCTCAAAATTTTTACACAAGAAACAGGAAAAACCACATTAATGCAAGAAAAAGAACTCTCTAAACTCTTTTACACATTACCTTCTTTAGTTTCTTCTTATGAGCATATTGGCAGCGAAACACAACCCTCCAATCCATCTATTGCATATCAAGAAAAACTATTACAGTATTTTGAAAAAAACTTTTTAAAAAACAGAACCATAGTACTCGATTGTGCTCACGGTGCCTACTTTAAACTTGCTCCTACATTGCTTAGAGTTTTGGGTGCAAAAGTTATTACTCTTTCAGATAAACCAACTGGCAAAAACATTAATTTAAACTGCGGATCACAATATCCTGAACAACTACAAAAGACAGTACTCAAACACAAAGCAGACTTAGGCTTTGCATTTGATGGAGACGGAGATCGTGTAGTGATGGTAGATGACAAAGGAAAACTCTACAATGGAGATCATATTTTAGCTTTGTTGCTCAATAATCCTACATACAAAGACCAAACAACCATTGTAAGTACCATCATGGCAAATCAAGGGCTAGATAATCATCTTGCACAACAAAATAAAACATTAGAACGCACTGCTGTTGGAGACAAAAACGTACTCAAACGTATGCAAGAACTTAACTGTTTAGTGGGAGGAGAACCGTCTGGACACATTATCTTACGAGACTTCAACCAAACTTCTGACGGTCTTTTTACCGCACTCAGACTAGCAGAAACTGTTATAAACTCACCTCTTGAAACGTTTAAAAATTATCCACAAGTGCTCATCAATGTTCCCATTGAACTCAAAAAAGACTTATCCCTCAATCCCTACGCAGCCATTATAAAAAAACACCAACAACAGTTAGTTGATGGAAGACTTATTGTTAGATATTCGGGAACAGAACCAATATTACGTGTTATGATAGAAGACCAAACCAAAGAGCATGCACAAAACATTGGTGCACTTTTATCGCAAGAATTAACCGCAACTCTTGCCCAGGAATGAAAATGAAAAAAACATCTTTTTTTGAAACAATATACAATTTGATAAAATCATTTTTTATCAATGGGTTGTTAACTCTGCTCCCTATTGTCATAACCCTTAGTTTCTTTTCGTTTACTTTTAGAATTATTAAAGCTTGGCTTGCTCCATTACAAAAGCTTGATATACCCTATATCAATTTGATTCCTCATGGCGAAATTATACTTGTGGTTGTAGCTATTTTTACTGCCGGCATAGTTTTGCGATCTTTCATTGTTCAATCAGTTGTTAGTTTATTTGAGTTAGTACTCTCAAACGTTCCAATCATCTATCCAGTCTACAATGGTGTAAAGCAACTACTACATGCTTTTTCCCCAAGTGGAAAAGAAACATTTAAGCAAGTAGTGTTGGTTGAATTCCCATTGAAAGGAACCTACTGTTTAGGATTTTTAACAAGCGAACTTAAAACAGAATTATCTCCAAATAAAAAGGAGCCGTTTTACAATATTTTTGTACCAACGACTCCAAATCCTACTACCGGTTATTTTGTGATAGTCCCCGCTCAAAACTTTACTCCTGTTGACTTAACAACCGAAGAAGCAATGGCACTTATTATTTCTGGCGGCATTATTCAACCGGATAGATTTAAATAAAAGACTAAACTTTTAAAGCACGATTAGATTGCCCGGAAATACCTGAACGACTACTTTGATTATAATCAGTTCTTTGTACACGAGTATGAAGTTTGTGCTTAGGAAGTTTTTTAGATCTTCTTTTTTCTTCAAGTTTTGCTGCTTCTTCTGCTAGTTTAGCAAAATCAAAAGGAATTTTTTCTTCTCTTAAATCTCGAAACGATTCATCGATAAAATTGCTCCCATCTAAAACCCCTAAAAATCCACCTGCTCGTGGAGTAGAAGGCTCTTCCTCTTTTGCTACAGATGATTTCACATATCCATTTCTAGAAGCTCTTACTCGTCGTCCCTGAACTATTCGCGGTTTACCATACATTTTAAAAAGTCTATCTTGTACCTTTTTTTCTTCTTCCCCTGCTTGAATGCCCATAATCGTAAGTAATAAAATACTTAACACTTTCTGGTTAATCACTAATGCCTTCCTTATTGTTTATTATACAAATTGATCACACTTTTTTTGCGTTTTTTTCTTCTTGGTAATTTGTATCACTATTTAATTTATCATTCCTTGAATCTCACTCAAAGTACTCTACAAACAACAAAAACTATGTCCTTGTTCACCTTATTTTCTTTTAGTAGCTATTTTTCTTTTTTCCCTCTTTTTTTCCTTGCAGCTTCTGCAGAAGCTGCAATTGCCGCCTCTCTTTGTGCAACTCGAGTCCCCTTTTTACCCAGTTGATAAAACCTTTGTTTCGCTTCAAGATCATCTAGATCTAGCAATACAGGTTTCTTACTTTGATTTACTAAATCTCGCCACTCTTTTTTTTCTTGTTTAGAAGCACCTTTGGGTGGTTTTTTCCCCTTTGGACAAAATACAGTGGTCGTTGCTGCAATTAATAAAACAGAAAATAATAATTTTTTATTCATATAATTAACTCACCTTATAAAAATTATCACATAGAATTAATAAGGCATTAAATGTACCATTATAAGCAAAAAAAACAAATGACTTTTCTGTAATAAAAAAGAGGCTTTTGTTACAAAGCCTCTCTAAAAATTTGTTAATGTTTTTAATTATTGTTTTTTCTTTTCTTGTGTTGCATTAACACTATCTCCCCAAACTAACCATAAGATACCTGTATATACTTTTGAGCAACAATTTCTTGCACCGCCATGATTCGCTCTAGAAGGAAGTTTTCCACCATCTTTAGCAACTATTTTTTTCGAAGATAGAAGATCATAATCCCTTTCTCTGCGCACAAGAGACTGATCTCGTGAAAATAGCTTAGGAGATCCATCTCCCGTAGCAAGTTTATGTTTAGTGTCTCCTGCTTCTGATCCTACAACCCTCTTTTTGTCGTTATATGCTCTCACAGCATTTTGAATTGTGATTGCAGCTTTAATCTGAAGATCTTTTTTTTCTGCTTCTACTTCTCTTAGCTCTTCATTTAATACCGCTACGTTTTCTTCATCTTTTTCTTGAAAACACTCAGAAGGACCAATACCGCCTGAATTTATTGATTCACTATTAGATGCATGCATCTGTACAACAGACAGTAACAACACAATACTTAATGCTTTTTTCTTCATAATCATACCCTTTCTTACTTACTCATTTTTTCTTTTTCAAATCAACATAGCCCACAAGATAAACAAAAAACATCGTTGATTCTTATTTTTTGATCCACCAATGCTTTCTTTGTTAATCAGAATCTCTCACCCAAAATTGTATAGTAAAAAAATAAGAATCACAGTTATTATTTTTTAGTCACCACTAGCACTAAAATTGCTTTGAAAAAAAATTATTGAAAAATACTTCTAAAAACAAATCCGAAGATCCATTTTTGCTATTAAAGTCTGCAGTATACATAAAGCTATGGGCTTTTTGTAGCTCTGACTCAGAAACATTCTTCCAGTCCCGTTGCAAAAAAGAAAATGGTAATCGATAAGCCATCTGTTTTGCTTCAGCTAATTTATTCTGTTTACGTAATACTAATGCATAATGAGCACGCCACAACTGCTCAGACCAAAATGTAGTCCAAAAGACAGGAACATAGTTATCTTTAATACTATGCCAAGTTCTGAAAAAGTGCTGAGGCTTGCGAGCAAAGAACCATTGAGTAAGAGTAAATAAAGATTCATCTGGAGCTAATAATTTTTCAAACCACTGTTGCATAAACAACTGAGTATTCTTCCCTAAAACCAATCTATATTGTGCCAAGAGAACCAATGTATCCAGAGACATAGTTTTATAACTCTCTTTCGTCAGTTCATGCACTTGCTTCCATTGCAAGCGATCAAACAACAACGTAACTAACTGTTCACGCTCAGCGGGAGAAAGAGGATCATCTAAATTTACTATACATTGTTTATCTACGCTGGCAGGAAGATCTTTAGAAGTCATAAATGCTAGTAATGCATGAGGGCCCTGATACGCTGATGTAAAAGGAATCATTTTTTTTCTGGTAGAAAGATCTAACCCAGAAAGATTCCCACACCATAGAATATCTTGTTGTCCCAAAAAAGTGGTGCTCAACTGCGCTTGTAATGCAGTAAAATCTGCCTCTAAAAATGAAAGGGTTTTAGGAGCCGGAGTAATAATTTTTCGTAATCGATCTAAAAGTGTAGCAAAAAAAAGAACCGGGTACTCTTTTGCGGTAAAAAGAATAAGCGGTTTTTTATGAAATTCAGTACTTTTGCAAATCTGCAAGAACGTGCGCATCTTCATAGTTACAACTCATTATTGTTGTTTTTGTAAATCACCTACTGTAACAGATAAATGACTGGAAGCAGGATCGCACGATAATTCAACTTCGTCAACACGAGAAAGAACGTTACGAATACCTTTCTGTGCAAATGCACGCATAGTTTCAATCAACTGCCATTCAAGCGGAGCACTTTCTGTTGCACCTTGCATTTCAATTACTTTTCCTGTTCCGGTCATAACAAAGTTAAAATCTGCATCAGTAGTACTGTCTTCTTGGTAATTAATATCAAGAAGCGCCTGACCATTTGAAACACCAACAGAAATTGCACCTACTGTATCAAGCAGAAGTCCGGAACGTAATTTTCCATCAAAAGTCCATTTATCAATAGCTTGACGCAGTGCACAGTAAGCACCAGTGATAGCAGCAGTTCTAGTCCCACCATCAGCTTGCACCACATCGCAATCAATATAAATAGTACGCTCACCCAACACTTTTAAATCAACAACAGATCGTAAAGAACGACCAATAAGACGAGAAATCTCTATAGACCTACCATTGCGACGCATAGTAGAAGCTTCGCGCTGTGTACGTGTTTGTGTAGCTGCTGGAAGCATAGTGTATTCTGCAGTTAACCAACCAGAACCTTTGCCCCGTAAAAACGAAGGAACACCATCTTGCATCATGACTGTACACAATACTTTGGTGTTTCCTAAAGCGAATAAAACTGAACCATGAGCGTTACCACAGATACCGTAGGTAACAGAAGTTGGGCGCACCTGATCAGGTAAACGCCCATCAATTCTTTTCACGCTTATTACGCCTTAACAAAGCGTAGACGAACACGATCCAGTTCTTTATCGTACTCTACAACTTCAACTTTGATTGAAGAGTTCACAGGATAATGTTCATCAAGGGAACGTTGCTGCTCTCTAGGAATTGCAGAAACGTGTACCAAGCCATCTTTGCCTGGGACCAGTTCTACGAAAATTCCAAAGTCAGCGATACGTCTAACAACACCTTCGAAGACCATGCCTTTTTCAATTTGACCAGCAAGAGTCTTAACCCATAGAACAGCGCGTTCCATGCCTTGGCCTGGCTGACCAAAGATTTTGACCATTCCGTCATCTTCGATATCAATAGAAGTAGCTGTTTTATCGATAATTTCTCGAATAACTTTACCACCACTACCAATAACAGCGCCAATTTTGTCTGAATCAATTTTAAATGAAGCAACTTGTGGAACGAGATCAGACATTTTTTCGCTTGGCTTAGACATCACTTTTTTCATTTCGCCAAGAATATGCAAACGTGCATCTTTTGCTTGCGCTAATGATTTTTCAAATACATCGCGAGGTAAACCTTTTTTGTATTTGATGTCCATTTGAATCGCGGTAATACCTTCTTCAGTACCCGCAACTTTAAAGTCCATCAAACCAAATGCATCTTCGAAACCAGTGATATCTGTTAGTACAGTAAAGTCACTCTTGTCGCTCTTTAAGAGCCCCATAGCAACACCACCAACCATATCTTTAATTGGAACACCACCGTTTAAGAAAGCCATAGTAGAACTACATACTGTAGCCATAGAACTTGACCCATCAGACTCTAAAATGTCTGATACTACACGAATAGTGTATGGGAATGCTTCTTTATCTGGCAGAATATAACGGAATGCAGAAGCTGCTAAATGACCATGACCAACTTCACGTCGGGAAGGCGGCCTTAGAGGTCTAACTTCCCCTACTGAATATGGAGGAAAATTATAGTGCAACATGAATGAACCGTCCACTTCCCCACCCATAATATCTTCTATTCTTTGTTCGTCTTGCCCACTACCAAGAGTCAACGTCGCTAGACTTTGTGTGCCACCACGAGTAAACACAGCAGAACCGTGTGTAAATGGCAACAGACCAACTTGTGTTTCAATAGAACGAACTTGATCAAAAGAACGATTATCAACACGTTTTCCTTGCTCACAGATAACTGCAGTCAAACGTTCTTTAAGTTGTGAATCAAAAATATAGTCAACAATAGATTTTGAATCTTCTATTCCAACAATTTCTTCTTCAAACTGAGTGTCGAAATCTTCTTTAAGTTTTTTAATCGCCTCTTTACGTTCTACTTTTGAAGTACCAAAAATAGGCTGCAAACGTTCATTAGTTAAGAAATCAACAGAACGCTTTTCCCATCCATTCCAGTCAATATCAAAGCTTGAGCCTTCTTTTTCTGGACTGTAGGTTTTAATGATTTCTTCTTGCCATTCAACCTGTTCTTTAATTGCATCATGCGCCAAGAAGAGTGCTTCAATTAATTCTGCTTCTGAAATCTCGTTAGTAGCACCTTCTACCATGCAGATACCATCTTTTGTACCTACTACAACGATTTTAACATCAGACTCAGTGCTTTGTTCATAATTAGGATTAACAACCCACTTGCCATCTAAGCGACCAATTTCTGCAATACCAATAGGACCCATAAATGGAATCTTGGAAACACTCAACGCAACAGAAGCTGCAAGTGCTGCCAACATGTGCGGTGCGTGTTTTTTATCAACAGAATAAACAGTAACGTTGATTTGAACTTGATTAAAATAATCTTTAGGAAAAAGAGGACGGATTGCACGATCAATAATACGTGATGTCAAAACTTCTTTATCCGATGATTTCCCTTCTCTTTTGAAAAATCCACCAGGAATTTTTCCTGCAGACGCAAATGGTTCTCTGTAATCAACCATCAAAGGGAAGAACCCCATAAAGTCTTTAGCAGGAGCCGATACAGCTGTTGCTAAAAGAACTGTACCTTCATGTTGAAGCCATGCAGACCCATCGGTTTGACGAGCAAACTCGTTCACCTTAAGCGTTACATTTCGTTTTGGCATCGTAAACGTATTTTTAGACATACACGTCTCTCTATAAGTATAAATTTAAAACATCCCTGCTATTTCTTGAGCCCAACTGCTGCAAGAACTTTTTTGTATGTAGCAACACTGGTACGTTTTAAGTATTTTAAAAACTTTTTACGAGTTGCTACTTTTTTCAAAATACTACGACTTGAACTGTAATCTTTTTTGTTCTTCGCAGTGTGCTCTGACAAACGAGCAATTTCTTTAGTCAAATTGACAATCTGTACCTCTGAAGAACCGGTATCTTTGTCATGTTTTTTAATATCGTTCATAATAACTCTTATGATTTATTCAACTATTATTTATTCTCTAAATTAACTTTGGCGAAGTATGGTAGGCACGAGCGGGATCGAACCGCTGGCCCCTGCTACGTCAAAGCAGTGCTCTACCACTGAGCTACGCGCCTAATACTACTTACAACACCAACCAGTGTATCACGCTTTTACGCCTTTGGCACGCATTTCATCTTGTCGAACCTTTTGTTCTTCAAGCTGAGCTTGACGTTCAAGTTTCGACAAATTATCTCCCAAGTATTTCTTCCTGTAAGATGGAATACCTGTTCCCGCAGGAATAAGCTTACCAATTACCAGGTTTTCTTTAAGACCATAGAGATAGTCCGTTTTACCTGAAATCGAAGCTTCGGTTAAAATTCGTGTAGTTTCCTGGAAGGCTGCAGCAGAAATTAAACTCTCTGTGCTTGTAGAAGCAATGGTAATACCCATCAATGTAGGAACCGCCTTAGCAACCTTTTTACCCTCTTGTTTGAGCATTTCATTAATCGTTTTGAAGTGAATACGATCAACTTTATCCCCAACTAAGAAGTCAGAATCACCAGCATCAGTTACCTGTACTTTACGCATCATTTGCTTAACAATAACCTCAATATGAGAATCGTTAATATCAATGCCCTGCAAACGATAAATTTCTTGAATATGATCAACAATATAACGTTGTACCACATCTGGTCCAAGAATACGTAAAATGTCATGAAGCACCGGCTCACCAGCAGTCAAATGATCACCAGCTTTAACCTGTTCACCTTCTTGAACATTGATTTGTTTACCGCGAGGCACTAAGTAATCATAACTTGTTGCACCGTCAGAAACTGCGAGCTTACGCATACCACGGTATAATCCACCAAACGTAACTGTACCATCAATGTCAGAAAGAATTGCAGCTTCTTTAGGAGTACGTGCTTCGAATAATTCTGCAATACGAGGTAAACCACCAACGGTAATATCTTTTGTTTTTGATACTTCCTGTGGAAGTTTCGCAAGGATATCACCAGGCTTAATTTCTTGACCAGGTGTTACAGAAAGATACGCTCCAGATGGAAGATAGTAATGTGCCACTTCTTCACCAGCAGTATTTAAAACTGCAATGGCTGGTTGATACTTTTCACTCTTATGCTCAAGAACTTGAAGTTCTGTACCTTGACGTGTTCCAAATTCTTCTTGAATGGTAACGTTTCTAATAAGGTCAACAAACTCAACCTTACCACCTTTTTCGGTAACAATAACATCAGCGTTAACATCCCACTCTACAAGCATATCGCCAACTTTTACTTTTTGTCCGTTAGCAACATGTAAAGTAGAACCATAATCTATAATATGATGTTGAAGCTCACGACCATCTTCAGAACGTAAAGAAATTTCACCTTTACGACTTAATACAATCTGATTCCCATCACGGTTTGTTACAGTGGTAATACCACGTAATTCAATAACGGCATCATGCTTTGCTTTCCAATAAGGTTGCGACGCAGAACCACTCGCTGTACCCCCAATGTGGAACGTTCTCATAGTAAGCTGCGTACCCGGTTCACCAATCGATTGTGCTGCCACAATACCAACGGTTGAACCAATATCAACAAGCTGACTTCTTGAAAGATCAAAACCATAACATTGCGCACATACACCACGTTTGGCTTGACAGGTTAATACAGAACGTACGATTACTTCAGAGACAGCTGATTTACCAATTTTTTGAGACATTGTACGGTCAACAATTTGCCCTTGTTTACCGATGATTTCTCCAGTCACCATATCTTTAAGATCTGCAGCTAAAGTACGACCATACACGCGCTCATTCAACGCATAAATAGTATCCCCAGACTCTTTAAGATCTAAAATAGTACGATATCCAAGAGTGCCACACTCATTGATACTTATCACTACATCTTGAGAAACATCTACAAGACGACGCGTTAAGTAACCAGAGTTTGCTGTTTTCAATGCAGTATCAGCCTGACCTTTACGCGCACCATGAGTGGAAATAAAGTATTCAAACACACTCAAACCATCTCTAAAGTTGGTTCGAACTGGAGTTTCAATAATTTCACCTGACGGTTTAGACATCAAACCACGCATACCAACAAGCTGCTTAATCTGTGCTCGAGAACCTTTCGCTCCCGATGCTAAAATCATGTAAATAGAGTTAAATGGCACATTCTTACCATCTTCATTTTTATACGCAATTTCATTCTGCTCTTCAAAACTATCCATCATCTGATTAGTAATGCTTGAATCAGCACGGAACCATGTGCTCACCACTTTGTTTTTGCGCTCACCATTAGTAATAACACCTTCTTGATAAAGCTTTTCAACTTTATCAATCTCTTTATCACCATCTTTAAGTATTTGCTTCATATCTTCTGAAACCAAGAGTTCTTCAATACCAAAAGATGCACCACTCATAGTAGAGTGATAGAAACCATATTTCTTGATGTTATCCAAGAACTCAATAGATTCTTTACGTGAGAAAGTTGCATATACTACTTGAATAAGTTTTTTCAAATCATTTTTACGCAGTACTTTGTTGATGAGGTCAAAGCTAGCACCCTTTGGTAAAATATCAAAGAGCAACACACGACCAACCGTTGTATCTACAACAGAATCATCATCAAGACGTACTTTAATACGCGCATGCAAGCTTACTTGTTCACATTGGAACGCAGTAATTACTTCTGCAACACTAGAGAAGACAACACCCTCACCTTTTACGTTACAACGAACTTTAGACATGTAATGCAGCCCAAGAATCATATCTTGAGAAGGAACCATTACAGGCTGCCCGTTAGAAGGAGAAAGAATGTTTTTAGAAGACATAACAAGTTCTTCAGATTCTTTAACAGCTTTATCACTCAATGGAAGATGAACAGACATAGTATCACCATCAAAATCCGCGTTAAATGCAGAACATACAAGTGGGTGAATCTTAATCGCTTTACCATCTACCAAGAGCGGTCTAAATGCTTGAATACCTAAACGATGCAATGTTGGAGCACGGTTTAGAAGAACTGGACGCGTTTTTACCACGTCTTCAAGAACGTCCCATACTTCTGGAACACTATCTTCTACCATCTTTTTTGCTACACGAAGGTTAGGAGCCATTTCTCGCTCCAACAACCCTGCATAAACATATGACTTAAAGATTTCGAGCGCCATTTTCTTAGGCAACCCACATTGATCAATTTTAAGTTCTGGGTCAACAACAATTACTGAACGACCAGAGTAGTCAACACGTTTACCCAATAAATTTTGACGGAAACGACCTTGTTTACCACGAAGCATTTCACTTAAAGACTTTAATGGACGCTTGTTTGAACCACGAACAGGCTGACCACGACGACCGTTATCGATCAACGCATCAACAGATTCTTGTAACATACGCTTTTCGTTTTTGATAATAACGCTAGGCGCTTCAATCTCTAGTAAACGACGAAGACGAATATTACGGTTCAATACACGACGATACAATTCGTTTAAATCAGAACTTGCAAAACGTCCACCCTCTAAAGGAACCAACGGACGAAGATCCGGCGGCAATACCGGGAGAATGTCCATTACAACCCATTCAGGACGCAAGTTTGATTGCAACATACTTGTAAAAATACGTTGTCGACGAATAATCTTATGACGTGTTGCTACAGAATTTGTCTTTTTATAGGCATCTTTTAAAAGCGTAATTTCTTCTTGAAGATTAATAGTAGAAAGCAAATCCTTAAGAGCTTCTGCACCATTTTCAGCTTTAAACATAAGATCTTCTGGATGAGCATCTATGTACTGTTCAGCTTCAGAAACAGAAAGTAATGTTTTACGAGGATACGGTGAACTTCCTTGGTTCAAAACTACAACGCTATCAAAATAGATAATACGTTCTAGTTCTTTAACCGGCATGTCCAAAATAAGACCCAAGTAACTTGGAATCCCTTTAAGGTACCAAATATGGCAAACTGGAGCCACCAATTCAATGTGCCCCATACGTTCACGACGCACACGAGATTGAATTACTTCAACGCCACATTTTTCACAGGTAACACCACGATGCTTCATACGTTTGTACTTACCGCAGTTACATTCCCAATCTTTTACCGGACCAAAAATACGAGCACAAAACAAACCATCTTTTTCTGGTTTAAGTGTTCGATAGTTAATAGTTTCTATCTTTTTCACTTCACCATAAGAAAGCGATTTTATTTTTTCAGAAGAAGCCAATCCAATACGAAACGCATTAAACTGAGTAACGTTTATATACTCCTTAAAACGTTCGAGCATTTGACTATTCATTGATTTCCTCCTTGCTCACTTTGCAGAGATCCACTTGTACCCCTAAACTTTGCAACTCTTTAATCAAAACGTTAAACGATTCTGGTAAACCTGGTTCAGGAATAGTATCGTTTCTAACAATCGCTTCATACACACGATGCCTTCCAGTTACGTCATCTGATTTGTAAGTTAACATCTCTTGTAACGTATACGCAGCACCATGTGCTTTAAGAGCCCATACTTCCATTTCACCAAGACGCTGTCCACCCATTTGAGCTTTACCACCAAGTGGCTGCTGTGTAACCAATGAGTAAGGACCAACAGAACGAGCATGCAACTTATCGTCAACCATATGATTCAATTTCAACATGTAAATAGAACCTACTGTAACTGGTTGATCAAACAATTGCCCTGTTCTACCGTCACGTAATGTATAAGTTGCACATTCTGGAAGATTTAAATCTTTAAGAATTGGCTTAATATCTTTGTCAAACTTTGGTGCTTCAAAAACTGGAACTTCATAGCGAACACCCTCTTTAGCTGTTCTTTGTGCCAATGACTGAAGACCATCTTTACCGTAGGTTTTCTCAAAGTCTTTTACAAGTTCTACGCCATAATGATGACCCAAAAACTTTTTAACTTCATCTTGACCTTTAGTATCAATAATCTCTTGAAGTTGTTTTCCAGCTTCTCTACCTGCAAATCCAAGAATTGTCTCTAAGATCTGACCAACGTTCATACGAGCAGGTACACCAATTGGGTTTAGAACAACGTCAACCGCAGTTCCATCTTCCATATATGGCATATCCTCTCGAGGAACAATAGTAGAAACTACACCTTTGTTACCATGTCGACCCGCTATTTTATCACCTACTTTAACAGTACGCTTATGAGCGATATACACTTTAACCATTTTAATAACACCAGAAGGAAGAGGATCACCCTTTTTCAAACGATTGATCTTTTCTTCTTTCAAGTTTGCTAAAACATGTACTTGTGTTTCGAACGCAGTAATAGTTTGCTTAATAGATTCAGCTACTTTTTTATCTGCAACTTTAAGAGCTATCAGCTTTTTAGCATCAGCATCTTTACATTTTGCTTTATCAAACACACCTTTTACTAAGAACTCAGAACCGCTTTTCCCTGCAGGTTTTTGACCATGAGCCAAACTTGCAATCTTATTAGCGATCATTCTTTCTAGTAATGAGACATGATGAACTGAATCTGCTTCTAGTTTTTTAACTTGTTTAATAACTTCTTCTTTATAGCGTTTATCTTTTCTGATACCACTACGAGAGAAAATCTTAACATCAGTAACCATACCCTCAATGCTCGGTGGAACGCGCAATGAAGTATCACGTACTTCCCTAGATTTTTCACCAAAGATTGCACGTAATAATTTCTCTTCTGGAGAGTATTGAATGTCACCCTTAAGCGTCACTTTACCAACAAGCACATCACCCGCTTTTACACGAGAACCAATCTTAATGATTCCGTCTTCATCCAATGCAGAAAGTGAAGATTCACTTGCATTTGGAATATCACGAGTAATTTCTTCTGGCCCAAGCTTTGTATCACGAGCATCAACCATGTACTCATCGATAGTAACCGATGTCATAACATCGTCACACACCAACCGCTTATTAAGAATAATAGCATCTTCAAAGTTATATCCATGCCATGGCATGAACGCTACAATCATATTTGCACCAAGAGCCAACTCACCGTGATCCATTGCAGAGCCATTGGTCAGAACGTCACCTTCGTGAACTTTTTGACCCGCTTTAACAATAGGCACATGGTGAATCCAGGTACTCATACTTGATTTTTGGAATTTTTTAAGATTGTAAGTATCGATTCCTCGAGCTGCCCAATCTTCCACAGATCCAAATTCTTTTTCGTCTGAACGAACAACAATTTTGTCACCTGAAACGTATTCAACAACACCAGGACGGCGTGCAGTAAGTGCAACACTTGAAGATTTACCAATTTCACGTTCCATACCAGTACCAACAAGAGGAGCCTCTGTTTTAATAAGAGGAACAGCTTGTCGTTGCATGTTTGCACCCATTAACGCACGAGAAGCATCATCATGCTCCAAGAACGGAATCAATGCTGTAGAAACAGATACTAATTGTTTAGGAGATAAATCGATATAGTCCACTTGTTCTGTATCAACAGGAAGAAAGTTTGTCTCGTGACGAGCAACTACACGTTTACCTTCAATTTCGTTTTTACCAGGTTTTACTGAATCTGCTTGAGCAATAAACTTTTCGCTTTCTTGGAACGCATCCATGAAAACAACGTCTTTTTGAATCTTACCGTCTTTAACAGGACGATACGCGGTTTCAATAAACCCAAGATCATTCACCATCGCATACGATGCAAGAGATGAAATCAAACCAATTGTTTGACCCTCAGGAGTTTCAATAGGACAAATACGACCGTAGTGAGAAGTGTGCACATCACGAATTTCGAATGTTGCACGATCCTTCATAACACCACCGGGCCCAAGAGCTGATAAACGACGCTTATGCGCAACTTCAGCAAGTGGATTTGTTTGGTCCATAAACTGAGACAATTGACCTGTTCCAAAAAACTCTCTTAATACAGCACTCAATGGTTTTACATTAAGAAGATCTTGCGGCATTAATGTACCATACGCTTCTTGCATTCTGAATCTTTCACGAACAATACGCTCGATACGCAAGAATCCAAGATATACTTGGTTACTAAGCAATTCACCTACAAGACGAACACGTCTGTTACCTAAGTGATCGATATCATCTAATTCACCTTCTGCACGTTCACGCAAACCTACTAAATACTTAATAGTCGCAAAAATATCATCACGCGTAAGCGCACGTACATCTTCAGGAATAGAAAGACCAAGCTTTCTGTTTAAACGAATACGACCAACTGATGTAAGATCATAAAAACGTGAATTAAAGAACATATTTTCTAAACGTTCTTTAACTTCATCCAGAGTTGAGTTATCTCCTGGCCATACTTTTGAATGCAATTCTTTTAATGCTTCATTTTGTGTAGCGCATTGATCTTGAAGCAAAGTTGTTGCAAGTGTCGGCTGGAAAATATAACCAGACGAACTTACCATAGCAAATGAAAGTTTATCTTGTTCTAGAAGTTGTCCATATAGTTCATCTGTTAGTGTTTCACCCTGCTCTGCAAGAATTTCCCCTGTTTCAGGAGAGATAACATCTTGTGCAAAAACACGATTAACAAGATTTTCTTTTTCTAGAGAAAGTTTTTTAATACCAAGAGAGATAAGCTTTGACAATAATGCTTGATCAATACGACGACCCAAAAAGTCTGCTTCGTGTTTTGCAGGAATCATTCCTCGCTCAATACGACGACCAATAAGGGAGTTATCTACCAAACTATAACATTTACCTTTTGCAACATGTACTTTTTCTGTTTGATAAAAGTGAGAAATAATCTCTTCGCGCGGAATACCCAACGCTTGCAAGAACGTAGTAACAAGGATCTTTTTCTTTTTATCAATACGCACATACAAGTGATCACTACTATCAAATTCAAAATCCATCCACGAACCACGCATTGGAATAATACGAGCTAGATAGTAAGGACGACCACGAACATCTTTTATTTTTTTACTTTGAGAAAAAACTGCACCAGGTGAACGATGCAACTGACTTACTACTACACGATCAATACCATTGATCAAAAATGTACCGTCAGTCCCTAATTGCAAGCGACCTGTTTTTTCGTGAATATCTGCCATGATTGGCACATCTGCAAAGAAAATATCTTGCTCTTTAATATCACGAACAATACGGTCTTTACCTTCTCCATCCCAACAAATTAATTGTACCTTAATTTTGAGAGGAAGAGAAAAAGTTTGCCCGTTAGAACGACATTCATCAACATCCATAGGAAGTTGAATCGCCACACGAGACAAACAAACAGCACATGTTTTATAACGCGCTGTTTTTGGGGCGGATTTATCAGTAGCCAAGTTAGAAGTCCCTGACTTCTTAGTGACAGGACAATACCACGCATAGCGACTTTCTATGCCGGTCAACTTTCCACAGGTACAAGCCCAGTTGCCCAATTCGTAACTAATATAATCCAAAGACATTTTTTCATTGTAATCAATGGGGAAAATGTCACGCAAAACCTTTTCAAGACCTATAACTTGTCTTTCTGAAGGGAGATAATCCAATTGAACAAAATCATTAAAAGACTTTGACTGGATCTCAATCAAATTGGGTACAGGAACATTGTCCTTAGCATCATTAAACGATCGTCTGATCGTATCTGTGCCCATCTGCAGGCTACTCATTCAGCCGCTCCTTATACAAAACGGTACATCCATAAACGACGCGCTTCATTACAAGGGAGAGATTAAGATAATTCTACCTTAGCTCCTGCAGCCTCTAATACTTCCTTCATTTTTTTTGCATCTTCTTTAGATGCCGCTTCAGCAATAACTGTTGGTGCTTCTACAACAGCTTTCTTAGCTTCACCTAGTGGAATATCTTTTACCACTTCACGAAGTGCTTTAATAACTTTAACAGTTGGATTAGAACCAGCTTCTTTCAAAGTAACTTTGTACTCTGATTTTTCTTCTGCTGCTGGTGCTGCTTCACCTGCTGCTGGTGCTGCGCCCGCTACTGCTACAGGTGCCGCTGAAACACCAAATTTCTCTTCCAACGCTTTAACCATTTCTGCCAATTCTAGAACTGACATTTCACCGATTTGATCAATCATTTTTTCGTAAGATTTACCCGCCATGGACATGCTCCCAAAAATTAAACCACTATTATTTAAAATTTATTTACTTAACTATTTAGCTTCTTCTGCTCTACCTGTTTCAAAACGTATACAAGACGTGCGATAAGTTGATGTAAAAGACTTGTAAGACTTGCATAAGGTGCTTGCAATGTTGCAGCCACATGACCCAACAATACCTCACGAGAAGGCAGCGTTGCCATTACCTTAATAGCAGATTCATCTAACAAACTTGCATCCATTGTACCAACAACAACACGCAGAGCTTCCATTTTTTTTGAAAATGTGCACAATACCTTTGCAATTGCTGGAACCTCTTTCTTGGCAAAAACAAGTCCTACTTGCTCACCCATATAAGGTTCTAAGCTTTGCACAGACTCAACTTCTTGAAGCGCACGCTTCATAAGACGAACTTTTGCAACTTGCAAACGCCCTTCTTCTTTTCGAAGCTCGCCTCTTAAACTTTCCAGCTCTTCAACTGTTAGCCCTTTTACTCCCACCAAGAAAGAAGCTGCGCTATCCGAAAATTGTTCTTTAATAGAAGCAACAACAACTTCTTTTTGCGATCTATTCATAGCTTCTACCTTATTTAAGCAACTCGTCAACTAGGATGCTTGAGCCAATCCCCATCGACGAAGACATTGTGAGTTTTTTAATAAACTTACCCTTTGAAGAAGGTGGCTTAGAAGCCATAAGCGCTTTTACAAATGCAAGTACATTTTCTTTAAGAGCTTTTTCTTCAAATGAAACTTTTCCAAGAGAAAAATGAACAATTGCATTCTTATCATTCTTGAAGAATACACGTCCACCTTTCAACTCTTTAACAATATGAGCAACATCAAATGTTACTGTTCCAATTTTTTTGTTAGGCAACAACCCTCGAGGTCCCAAAATTTTTGCTAATTTACCAACAGCTCCCATTACATCAGGAGTCGCTACTGCATAGTCAAATTCCATCCAACCATTGTTAATTTTATCAATAAGCTCTTCGAGCCCAACATGATCAGCCCCTGCTTGTTGAGCTTCTTCTACATTTTTGCCTTTAGCAAAAACAACCACACGAACTTTTTTACCAGTCCCATGCGGTAACATTACTGAACCTCGAACAACTTGGTCACCCTTAGATGGGTCGATACCAACGTTAACATCAACATCAACGCTTTCATCAAACGATGCGTACGCCTTACTTTTTGTACGAGCAACAGCATCATTTAACGAAAAAAAGCTTCCGGGCTCTTGCCCTTCTACAGCGTTTTTATATTTTTTTCCATGTTTCATACATCATTCCTTAACAAAACCTGTATTAGCCTTCGATGATATCCACGCCCATACTACGAGCCGTACCTTCTACCACTTTTTTAGCCGCATCTAAATCAACTGCATTAAGATCAGGCATCTTCACTTTGGCAATCTCTTCAACATCAGACTTCTTCAACTTCCCAACTTTATTTTCATTAGGACGAGAAGACCCTTTTGAAAGATTCAACTTCTTCTTGATCATCTCAGAAGTAGGTGCAGTTTTAATAATGAAATCAAACTTTCTGTTCTTGTAAATAGTAATAATTACAGGAACAGTTTCACCTTTACGCTGAGCTGTCTGTGCGTTAAACGCCTTACAGAAATCCATAATGTTAACACCCTGCGGACCAAGCGCAGTACCAATTTTACCAGCCGGAGTCGCAGAGCCTCCAGGGATCTGAACTTTTATTTTTGCTTTTATTTCCGCCATGCCTAACCTTTATGCTCTTATTTTTTTATTTGATCAAAAGTAAGTTCGACCGGTGTTAAACGTCCAAAAATACTTACCATAACCGTTAATCGCTCATTCTCTTCATCTATTTTTTCAATAATACCTACAAATCCTGCAAACGGACCTTCAGAAATATCAACTTCTCCGCCTTCGCTAAGATCTGTCTTCTGAGCAGATACAACAGCCACTTCCCCTTTAACTTGACCGAGAATACGATCAATTTCTTTCTTTGTTAAAGAAGCTGGATCATGTTGCCCGCCTAAAAATTTCAAAACTTTTGGTGTTGATGTAACGAAGTTTATTGTTTCAGGATCTTTCTCCATTTCTACAAGAATATATCCCGGAAAAAGACGCTCATCAGCCTCATCTTCTCCTAATGCAAAAAAACTTTTTAATTTTGCAGAAGGAACAAGAACCTGACCGAGACGTTCATCTTTACCAGCCGCAATACGCTTGGTAAGGTCTTTTTGAACAACCTCTTCATATCCTGCATATACTTGAGCTACATACCATTTTTTCATGGACAAACAGACCCTATTCTAAAAACTTTAAAAAACACGTGCTGCTAGACCTGTAAACAAGAAATCTACAAAACCAACATATACAGCAAAAAACACTACCAATAATAATACAATCACCGTTGAACCAATAAGATCACTTCTCGTCGGCCAAACAACCTTTGAGAACTCTCTCTTAACTCCACGCAAAAACTGTATTCCGTCATTAAATTTTTCTACCATCTACTATCCTATTCAGATTGAATCTGGCAGGCCAGGAGGGATTCGAACCCCCAACCATCAGATTTGGAGTCTGCCGCTCTACCAATTCGAGCTACTGGCCTCCGAAAAAACATCTTATTTCGTTTCCTTATGAGGACAGTGTTTGCGGCACTTTGCACAATACTTATTTAGCTTCAGTGACCCTACTGTTCTTTTTTTAGAAACAACTTGTGTATAATTGCGATCTTTGCAACCTTCACAAGAAAGATTGGTAATTACTTTATTTTTTGCCATTTTCTACCTTAAAGTTCTAATTTTTTACCCTAAAAATAGCGGAAGCATGGAGCCCGCGACCGGATTTGAACCGGTGACCTCTCCCTTACCATGGGAGCGCTCTACCTACTGAGCTACGTGGGCCACTTTAAACAAGCGGCCAAATTCAGGCATATTCTAAGCGTAAAGCAAAAAATATAAAAAGACAAATCCTTTTTGCCTTCTTTAAAGGCTTTTTCGCCCTTTTATTTACTTTTTTACTCCATCACAACCAATTTACCCACATCTGAGCCTAATCTTAAGCTTGGAGCTGGCGATCGGACTTGAACCGATGACCTACTGATTACAAATCAGTTGCTCTACCAACTGAGCTACGCCAGCGTCTTTATTTGATAATGGAGCGGGAAACGGGACTCGAACCCGCAACCTACAGCTTGGAAGGCTGTCGCTCTACCAATTGAGCTATTCCCGCACATATCTGCCTTAAAGCCTTACCAGAAACTGGCTGTGCCAGACAAAGTTCCGCAAAGAACAAGGACTGGTGGCGAGAGCAGGATTCGAACCTGCGAAGGCTGAGCCAGCGGTTTTACAGACCGCCCCCTTTGACCGCTCGGGAATCTCGCCTTATTTTGGCTTTTCTATCAAATAACATTTCAAACACGTGTTGATAGGATAATGTTTTTCTTTTGTAATTTCAAATTTAACTTTAGTTTTTTTTTTATCTATTCTCAGACTCTTTAACTTCTTTAAGAATTTCATATACCTCTTCAACGCAACTGGAGCACCCTGTACCCACTCCAAGCATGTCAGAAAGTTGCTCAAAAGTATCTGCTCCTTGATCAATTGCTTCAACAATTTGACTGTACATAACTTCCATACAGGTACACACCAAATAATCAGGCCGTGCAGACAATAAACTTTTCTCACTCATCGAAAACCCCTTCCTAGTACTAAAAAAGATTGACTAAGCCCATAGATACATTATCCTAAACCTTACTATGCTGCTACACCGTAGTATGTCATTATTTTATTCAATGTTCTACTTTTAGGGGTTTTATGATCAAACAAAAAGGTCTTCTTAGCCTTACGTTACTCGTCTCTTTTTCCATTTTTGCTGAACAAGCACATGAAGCAACCCATCCATTTACAAAACTCGGCAATGAACATTTAAGTGCATTCACAAAAAAAATTGAAAAGAAAAAAGATAAAGAAAAGAAAAAAAAATCTTTGTTTAGTAAAATGACTGGACTTGATAATCCTGACTTTACTATTCATCCACTTGATGAGTATGATCGCTACAATCTGCTTTTTAACGAGGTATTAGCTTCAGGCAAAACTGGAAAAACCAGTACGGTGCTAGATCCTGTAAGCTGGAAAGATTTAGAACTTCTGTGTGGTGATCATAGTAAGGCAACCACTATGTTGAGCAAGATCGACAGAACAAACACTGGTTTCGGTCATGCTTATCTTGCTTACATGCTTACTAATCCAACAGATTCTATTCCCACTCTAAGAAACAGACAAGCAATCGTACGCACGCTACTAGAAAAACAAAATCTTGCAAATGCTATTGAAAAACCGCTTAAAGACATTAAAGAAAAAGAATCTGCATTACTCTGCTTCTGGAAAACAGAAACCAATAGTGGAAACAAAATACTTATTAATCGAATATACGCTGAACAAGATTCTTGGTTTGAACCTTTGAATAATTCTGTTCTATGGCAAGAAACACAAACTGATCTTGGTCACGCTTTTAATATTGGCTTCCCTGTGTTTTTCATGCCCGTTTATGCGGCATTTCTTGCAAGAGACTGTGGTCTTACTACAGGTTCACTCTGGACTATTATTAAAAACACCCCAGGTATGATAGGTCAATTTATTACTGATTCAAACATTCCTCTTGGTAGTCGATTAGCTGCAGTAGGAATATCTGGAATAATGTTAGGCTACCAAGGTTTGATGGTGAAGGGCGGGATAAATGGACAGATACGTTATGCAAATCTTCTCAATTATCTTCACGAACAAGCCAACGGTGTTGCAATTGTTATACAAACACTAAATAGCTTCGAAAAAACATTTAAAGAATATCCTACTCTAAAAAATCTTGAGCATGCACAAACAATCACTGACATAACAAAAGAAAACAAAGCGCTTTCAGCAAAACTTAAGCGTCTTATTACTCTCTTGAAAACTAACACCTTTAAAGGGCAGCAAACCGTATTTTCTCTAAAAGGTCGTGTACGTGTTGCTTACTATTTATTAAAAGAGATCAAGCAAGAAATTGCTCCTGCGCTCTACGCGATTGGTGAAATTGACACGTATCTTTCTACCGCAAAGCTGTACAAAGAATTTGAAAATCAAAGAGCTGGATATACTTTTGCATCTTATGATGAAGCTGATAAAGCGCACATTGTAATGAAAGACATGTGGAACCCGTTTGTACCTGTCGAAAAAGTTGTATCTAACTCAATTACTCTCGGTCAAAACATGCCACAAAACGTTATTCTTACAGGACCAAACGCTGGTGGCAAATCTACCTTCCTAAAAGGCTTAGCAACAAGCATCCTGATGGCACAAACATTCGGTATCGCACCAGTCAAAGAGCTTTCGTTTACTCCATTTACAAAGATCAATACCTATATGAATATCACCGACGATACAGCTGGTGGAAACTCACTCTTTAAATCTGAGGTATTACGTGCCCAAGGTTTGCTTAACAGCGTAAAAGCTCTTGATTCTAAGAAGTTCTCTCTTTCTATTATGGATGAAATGTTCAGCGGAACATCTCCAAAAGAAGGTGAAGCTGCAAGTTTTGGTGTTGCAAGACGTTTAGGTCAAATTGACAACAGCATTCTATTGCTTGCATCTCATTTCCCTAAACTTAAACGCTTAGAAGCTCAAACTGCTAACTTTAAGAACTATCAAGTACGCGTTGTTCGTCATGAAAATGGATCTTTCAGCTATCCATTTAAATTAGAAGAAGGCGCTGCAGATCAAAACGTTGCAATTGATATTTTAAAAGAACAAGGGTTTGACGCGAGCATTCTTGATGATGCAAATGAACTTTTGAACGAATAATTAATTTAAAAAGAGGGGGCATAATGTCCCCTCACTTTACCTAGGGTTGCCTTGTTAAACATTCGGTATAACAATCTACTTTTATTATTTTCAGGTTTTTTAACTCCACTCTCACCAGACCTTGAACTCTACTCTCACGTAAGAGTTAATCAGCAGCTTATCTTCTTTGGATCTATTCATTCTCACAATCCTACAGATCCGTTGTACAAAAAAATGGAAACCGCTTTTACAGCCTTTCTACAAAATTCAACTAATACAAAAAAGATCCTTTTACACGAAGGCAACCCCCAGCCTTTAGCTTTTAATACGAACGAACAAGAAATTATACGCAACGAAGGCGATCGTGGTTTTGCTCATTTCTTGGCAAAACGTAGTAACATAGAAAACTTAAATGCCGACATAAACAGAAATATCGCAGTAAAAATGCTACTTGAAGAATACTCATTAGAAGCCGTACATGCATGGGCCAGAGACCGATTTACTTTAATGTGGAAAAGATTTGCACCCAATAAGCGTCCTCATACTTCTTGTAATGACTATATAAACTATCATTTAGGCCAATGGTTTAAAGATATCGACTTAACACACCTTCAAGATATTGCTATCTCTTTTTGTAAAATTGCAGAGATCAACTCCACCTATCTTGCGATACGCCAGAAATATACTTTTGGGGTAATACAGAATTACTGGGACAATGGATACGATATTTTTATTATATTTGGAAATGCCCATGCTAAAGCGCATAAACAAAACATAAAAACACTTCTTAAATAATTTTTAGAATTCTACTCTTATCATCTTTATATTCAAGATTTACCTGACAAGCATCATCGAGCAACGGCTTAATGATTTCTGGCCATTCAATAAAACAGATACCATTCGAATCATTTAAATATTCTTCAAAACCAGCTTGAGAAAATTCTTCTAATGAATTAAGACGATACAAATCAAAATGATATATTTTACGTCCATCAGCAGCTGTATACATACATACATAGGTATATGTAGGGCTCTGAATCGCACCTTCTACCCCAAGTTCTTTAAGCATTGCTTGAACCAATGTTGTTTTCCCCGCACCCAATGAACCTGTAAATGTATAAAGTTGTACATTTTTTCCTAATAAATTTTGGGCTGTTTTTTGCATATCATAAAGCGTTATATTCATAATTTATCTATCACCCGTAATTTTGAACGTCGTTTTTTTGAAACATCCTGACCTTTTGGTTCATGATGCCGTAGTACCGTATACTCTTCTGTGTCTTTATCTGGCATACTCATACCAGCAGCTTCTTGCATTAATGCATCAATATCTTCATCAGAGTCATCTGTTAGTTTAATCAATGTACCGTCTTGATCAAGTTGTTTTTGTTCTCTAGATACAAAAGCTTGGCGAACTTTACCATAAAATTCCAATGGATCTATCACCTCTTTTGAAAGCGCCATAACATGACGAATAATCTCACGATCTTTGGTGATTACCGCAATCTCTTTACTTGGATTGTCTTGCACAAACGTTACAATAACATCGTCGGCTGTTTGATATTCTCCTGAGTAAATTATTTGCACACCATGACTTTTTTCTTTCATAGGATAAGTACAAGGACCCGCATCGAACACTACAACCACTTTGTGGTTACGTTTTTTCATATATCGCCCCATTAAATTAATAAATGCTGAACGTTGCGTCTCTGAAAGATTTGGGCCGTGTATGAGTTTTAATAGGTTATACCCATCTATTACGATAATCATACTCTTTAGTATATTGCAAAATACCGTTGGAACCTATACTTTGTTAGTAAACTTATTTTGTAAGGGGCACACATGTCACAGCTCATTCAAATGCGACGAAGAATCAAAGCAATTGAAACTATTAAAAAAATTACCAGCGCAATGCGTCTTATTTCTCGATCTTTCCATATGCGAATGAACAAGGAACAAGAGACACTCAAGGAATATCGCGATACACTATGTACCGTTTTTACACAACTTCGTGAAACAGCTCCTGAGTGGAAACCTACAAAATTTTTTCCATCAGAAAAACTTGTTGAAAAAGAACTTTTGATTATTGTTGGAGGCCAAAAAGGTTTGTGCGGTAATTTTAATACCAATTTATTTTACTGGATAGATACTCATAAAAATGAACTGAATGCTCCAGACAAACGCATTATTGTACTTGGCAAACGCATTCAAGAACATTTAATTAAAAGAGCCATAGCCATTAAAAAAAATTACGAAGAGCTAAAACCAAGAAATCTTAATACACAAACAGAAGAGCTTCTAGAGGACATTTTTAATCAAGGCGAACATTACACAAAAGTAAGTATTCTAAGTAATCAATCTAAAACTTTTTTTGTGCACGAACAACGCTATCAACAATTAATTCCTTTTATAGGATGTGCAGATAATAACAAAGCACATGCTTCTGAAGATTATCTGTGGCATCACAATTCAAGTAAAGTGCTCGATACCCTAGCAGAAGATTTTATTAAAATATCTCTTAGAACAGCACTTTTTGAATCTTTACTAGCCGAGCAAGCAGCACGTTTTTTGTCTATGGATAACGCAACAAGAAACGCAAATAAATTCTTAGATAGCATGCAGCTACAATACAATAAAGCAAGACAAGCAAAGATTACTAAAGAGTTAACAGAACTTTCTGGAGCTTTTGAATCGGAATCACTCGTATAATTTTACATTTGCTCCAAGTGCACAGAGTTTATCTTCTAATCCCTGATACCCTCGTTTCCAATGATGCACACCCGAAATAGTAGTGCGCCCTTCGGCAACTAAACCAGCGAGTACAAGTGCACATGAAGCTCGAATATCACTTGCAATTACATGCTCTCCATACAACCGCTCTACACCGCGAATTAACGCAGTGTCGTGATCAATATCTATTTGGGCCCCCATTTTAGCCAATTCTCTTGCATGCATTAACCGATTCTCAAATACCGTTTCCTGAACACAAGATGTTCCTTGAGCTAACGCAAGAGCGGCAACCATATACGGCTGCATATCGGTGGGAAAACCAGGATAAGGTGCAGTTTTAATACGCACAGCTTGAGGGTTCTTTGTTGCTTTAATTTTAATACCAGTGCCACTTGGATGAATTAAAATGGTATGTCCCATTTCTTGAAACTTCATCAACAACATTCCCATGGCATGTGCAGGACCTTGAGGAAGATGAACGTATCCTCCCGAAATTGCTCCCGCCGTAAGAAGCGCCGCTGCCTCCATACGATCGAACATAATGGTGTAATCAACGGGCTTAAGTTCTTCTACTCCCCTAATAGTAATAGTCGCAGGTGCATCGACCTCTATACGTGCTCCCATTCTTTTTAAAACCGCTACCAGATCAAAAACCTCTGGTTCCAAAGCAGCATTAATAATACGAGATGTTCCGGGTGTAAGTGTGGCAAACATCAGTAAATTTTCTGTGGCTCCTACACTTGGATATTCAAGTAAAAGATTACGCGCTTTTACTCTTTCCGTATGTGCATTCATAGTATGATCACGCTCTTCTACTACCACACCCATTTTTTCAAAATTAGTAACATGGTAATCAACTGGGCGTGCACCAATAACGTCTCCTCCCGGAAACCCTATCTTTGCTTTTCCAAAACGCGCAAGCAATGGACCCATAACCAAAACTGAAGCTCGCATTTTTTTCATCATATCAGGAGCTACACTATATTCTTCTAATCCCCGTGTATCTACTTCAAGAACATTTGCCATTGGATCAAATTCAACATCTGCACCTAAATTTTTGAGCAATTCAATCATATTAATAACATCTTCAGAGGCAGGAACATTACGCAATACCGAAACCCCTTTAGTCAAAATTAAAGAAGTCATAATAACCAAAGTAGCGTTTTTTGCACCCAACAAATTTGCTTGCCCTTCTAGAGGAGGAGAATGCTCTACCTCTAAATAAGGTGTTATGGGAGACTGCGAAGTTACAGGGGATGAAAAAGGTTGAATAACGTGCTCAGACATCGACTCTCTTTTTTCTATAAAAATTCTATACGTAATAAAGAGGTAGTGTATACTAGAGATGTAGAGTTTACAAATCATCAATTCATTACTTTTTGTATGGAGAAAAGGCATGGCATCGGAACAACCAAAAAAAGGAAGTTTGGAAGTTGTTTGTGGATCAATGTTTTCAGGGAAATCAGAAGAACTCATTAGAAAATTAAGACGCGCAAAAATCGCCAAGAAAAAAATTCTTGTATTTAAGCCAAGTCTTGATCATCGAACCTCACTTGCCCATGTTTCTTCACACAATGGTAACAAGTTCAATGCTATTGCTGTAGATACTCCGCTACACATTATTGAGCAAACCCCTATTGATACAGACGTTGTAGGAATAGATGAAGCACAATTCTTTTCACACGAATTAGTAAACACCGTACTAGACCTTGTTAATGATGGAAAAACAGTACTAGTCGCTGGTCTTAATATGGATTACCGAGGCGTTCCTTTTGGGCCAATGCCAACTTTAATTGCATTAGCAGACAAAATTACAAAATTGAGTGCAATCTGTATTCAATGTGGAGACGAAGCTTATTTCTCTCAACGCTTAGTAAACGGACATCCTGCAAAGTATGAAGATCCACTCGTGCAAATTGGTGCAGAAGAAGCATATCAAGCACGCTGCAGAGATTGTTTTATTATCGATAGAAAACCATTATGGCAAAAAACTCTGTAATTTTTAGTTGTTCTAACTGTACCCATACCAGTCCTAAATGGATGGGGTGCTGCCCCAGTTGTAGTGAATGGAATAGTTTTATTGAAGAAAAGAAAGCTACTCCTACACCAAAAACTACCGGTGCTCGAAAGCTACAGCCCGATTTGGGCAATACACTAAACATGCATAAACTTGCAGACATTTCTACTACCTCGCAAAGCCGTTTACTCTCTGGTATTGGAGAATGGGACACCGTAGTAGGCGGTGGAATTATGCCTGGCTCCCTGCTGGTTCTCACTGGTGATCCCGGCATTGGGAAATCTACATTATTACTTCATGTAGCAAATAAACTCGCTTCAAAACATTCAGTTTTTTACTTTTCATCTGAAGAATCGTTAGAGCAAGTAAAGTCACGAGCTGAAAGAATTAATAGCCTAGACAGCAAGCTTCTGTTTTCTGACCAAGCTCACATCGAAAGTATTATTACAACGAGTCAGCAACATAAACCCGATGTTATTATTATCGACTCTATTCAAAATTGTTTCTTCTCTGACTCACATACCTTTCCCGGCACCGTAGGACAACTAAGAGAAACTTCATTTGCACTAATGCGCCTTGCCAAAGAACATAATATTGCCATTATCATGACCTGTCATATCACCAAAGAAGGTCACATGGCAGGGCCAAAAACATTAGAACATATGGTAGATGGTGTGTTTTACTTACAAGGGGAAGATCGCTGGCACACCCGTATTTTACGCAGTGTTAAAAATAGATTCGGAGCTCTACACGAACTTGGTTTTTTTGCTATGACGGGCAAAGGCATGGAACAGGTTCCCCATATAAACCAATATTTATTAGATGAGACAGCACACGCTCCCGGTGCAGTACTTGTCAGCTGCCTTGAAGGTTCCAGACCATTACTACTAGAGATTCAAGCTTTGGTAGTACCTACAAAATTTAATGTTCCTCAACGGGTTATTACAGGACTAGACCACAAGAGAGTTGTTTTAATCGCCGCAATTTTAGAAAAATATTTGCAAATTCGATTCAGTGCACACGACATTTTTGTAAAAATCAGTGGTGGGATCAAAATAAATGAAAGCTCTTCAGACTTAGGAATCGCCCTTGCTCTGCTCTCTAGCTACTTTCAACAATCATTGCCAGAAAAAGCAATGGCCCTTGGCGAGCTCAGTTTAACCGGATCCGTAAAACCTATTAATGCGATAGACACACAAATAAAAGAAGCTCAAAAATTTGGTGTTAAACATTTGTTTTTAGCTCATTCGCAAAAACTAAATTCTCCCAATATTGTAAAGCTTAAGAGTGTATACCAACTCCTTGGTTTATTCGATACCGAAAAATAATCTCTTACGTCTTTAACAACTAATATGGTAAAAATAGACAACAAGTAAAAATAAAAAAGGAAAAACTATGTTGTTCTCTCCCGCTACTGAAAATGGCCGTAAAGTTTTAAAAAAATGTGTAAAGTTCTTCGCTTCTCATCCTCTTTCTCTGATCTTTCCTATTTTAATTATTGTAAATACCAGCGCTATATTTTTAAGTGTTCTCGCTGCAGAAGAACATTATTATGGGATATCTTTATTTAAACCCGAAACATTTTATAACTGGTTATCTATTGATATATCACATCACTTATTTAAAGCATTTTTTTTATTGTTTATATTATTTATCACATCATTTATTAATAATATTTTCAACACTGCCCTTACTTTCTACTTTTTGAAAAAATTAAACAAACAAAAACACTCTCTTTTGCTTGCACTTAAATGGTCTTTTTTGAAAATTCCTTTAATCAGTTATATAGCCACTATTCTCCTTATAGATCTTGTATACAACTTTCTTAACAACCTTTTATCTCCTTACATTTTTTTCGAAGAGCTCCTTGCCGTATTACAGGGGAAAAAACTTAATCCCAAAAATATGCTCCATGCAGAAGAAGGAATGATTTTTTTACCTCTTATAGTCAGCAACGATAAGAGTATTCCTGAAAATATTGTACAAAGTGATTCTTTAATGAAAAAATCATTTGGCGAAAATTTTATTTGGAATGTTTCTTTTCTAGAAATTAAATTTTTTACAATTCTTATTGTTGTAAGCACATTTGGATTCTTTACACATTATCATTACAATCTTTTGCCAGCCTTTATTTTTTCATTCTTTTTGATTTTTATAGTTTTTCTCCTTATAGATACCACTATCCTCTTTTTTAAAGCATGTCTTTTTAATTACATTGCAAAAAAACCTACAGGGAACTTTACAAGAAAAGAGATAAATTCATATTTTATTAAAGAAGAACAATAAAAAAAAAGCTCTGGCAACGCAAAGAAGAAAAAGTTGCAAAAAGAATATTTCTGTATATCTTGTCTTTACTCTAAAAAAATAAAAGAAATCTTAGCCATAGAAACGGATATGAATATGAAAAAAATTATTACCCTGAGTTTATCTTTATTAATTGTTGCAGGTTTAAACGCAGCAGATAATACAGAAAATAAAAGAATGTCTAATGAAGAAGCTGTAAAAAAAATTGAAATGGCTGGATGGAATATTGAAAACTATCAAGATAAAAAATCTTTTGAGAAAGTTGACCAAGCCCTCAATGCTTTAACTCCAGAAACTTGTAGAGAAAATATTGATCGAAAAGAATTTATGACTGTTCTTAATAAACGACTAAGTATATTTTACCCAGAATACAAAACAAAACCTTAAATTTTCCATTATTTGCATAATAATTTTAAAGACGATACAGTGAATATTATTTCTGTATCGTCTTTTTCATTGCCTTGAGGAGTTCTTTATGTTCAAAGGGATGGTTCGTACAAAAAGTTTCTGGTCAGTCTTAGTAGCAGCGAGTCTAGTAAGCGCAGTAGTCGGAAGTAAATATTTATTCAAAGTACTTCCCATGATTTCTGTAGATGTAAAAATGAATAGGGAACAGGCTCTGGAAAAAACAGCCACCTTAGCAAAAAACAATAATTGGGCGCCCCAAGACTGCTGGCAAACAGCACATTTTCAACAAGATCATGTTACTCAATTCTTTGCAGAACTTGAATGCGGTGGCATTACAGCATTTCAAACAATGATCGAAGATAAACTGTATGAACCATATCAATGGCATGTTAGAAATTTTAAAGAAAGTGTCACCCAGGAAACACATATTTTCTTCACTGCTCAAGGAGAACCCTATGGTTTTGAAGTAAAACTAGCAGAAGACGAGACTCCTGGAAATTTGGGAATAACAGAAGCCCGCAAACTTGCACTGCAACTTGCACAAAAAGACTGGAATGTTTCATTTGATGATTATAAAGAAGTAGAAACATCAAAAGAAGAAACTCCTAAAGGGCGAATAGACCATACTTTCTTATACGAGCGCACCAATGCAACACTTGGAAAAGAAGGTAAATACAGAATTAAACTAGTAGTATCTGGAAACGTTTTCGCACAACTAAAGCAGTTTGTACAAGCCCCCGAAGGCTTTATGCGTCGTTACGAAGCAATGAGATCAAAAAATAATATTTTTGCGAGCAGTTTCGGCATGCTTTTTAAAGTATTATTCTTGCTCTTAGGTGGTTTAATTGGCGGTTTTATTCTTATTCGTAAAAGAAGGTATTTACTCATTCCTGCCGCTGCAGCAGTTGGAATTCTCTCTTTCTTTGCTCTTTTAAATACCTTTAATAATCTTCCACTAGCGTGGATGAATTACAACACTGCACAATCTTCTAGCAGTTTTATGGTTAGTCTTATTACCATGAGTCTTTTTGGGGTATTACAAAATTTTATAGCCTTCTTATTGGTGGTAGGAGCCGGAGAAAGCTTAGGAAGATGGGCATTTCCTAATCATGTTCAATTTTGGAAATCATGGTCAAAGAAAACCGGAGGCACATTAACGGTGCTGGGACAAACTCTTGGTGGCTATGCGCTTTTCTGTTTTGAATTACCATTGATGGCTGCACTTTACTATGCACTTACACAAGGGCTTGGCTGGTGGGCTCCAACAGGCACCTTAATAAACCCTAATATTCTTGCCACCTATGCACCATGGCTTGGCGCATTCTCTAATTCTTTATCTGCAGGATTCTGGGAAGAATTCGCGTTCCGTGCATTGCCCATAGCCGGTATGATTGTTTTAGGTAGATACTTTAAACAAGAAAAACTTTTTTTAATTATAGCAATGATTGCACAAGCCATTATTTTTGGTGGCATGCATACATTCTACGCTCAACAACCTGTCTATTTTAGAATTGTAGAACTTCTTATACCATCACTATTATGGGCAGCAGTTTATTTAGCATTTGGTCTACTACCTGGAATTATTTGCCATTACCTTTGGGATTTAATGTGGTTCTCTTTCCCTATTATGGCCTCAAACGCATCGGGAGCATTACCACAAAAAATTATTATTATACTCACAGCACTGTTACCCCTTTTAATTGTCCTATTTAGAAGATGGCAAATAGGCAAATGGGAATACGCTTCTAAATCATCTAAAAATAGTGCGTGGAAAGTTCCTGCAGAAACGATAGAAGAAGCAGGCCCTGTAAAAACTGTTACATCCACTCTATCTGATTATAAATTGAAACTTATTCTTGGTGCCGGTGTGCTTGGTCTTGCTGCTTGTTTATTCTTTGGAAAAGAGAGAAATACCAACCCTCCATTAACGCTTTCTAAAGAACAGGCCATTGTTGCTGCAAAAGAAGCTGTAAATGCTTTACCTGATACTGATAAAAATTGGACTATTGTAGCTCAAGCAGATAATGGTGTTACACCACAACAATTGAGGAATTACACTCATATCCATCGCTTTGTATGGCGCACTCAACTAAGAAAAATCTATAAAAAACTCTTAGGCACCTATCTAACAACTGTACATTGGAAAACTCGCTTCATGCTCTTTGAAGGTGATATTGCTGAACGCGCAGAAGAATATATATGTTTTATTAACACCAAAGGGGAAGTCTACCGAATTTGGCATATATTACCCGAGGCTCAAAAAGGTAAATCTCTTTCAGAAGGTGAAGCTCGAGGCATTGCTCTTTCTACTGTTAAAGAGCATTTTGGTTTGAGTACCGATCAACTTAAAGAAATATCAGCTATCGATATTAAAAAGCCTGAACGTAAAGACTGGAATTTCATCTTCCAAGACACCACACATAAACTTAAAGACGGCGGACAAACACGTATTAACATTGTTATTGGTGGAGATAAAATTGTTGATTACGAACGATTTATTTTTGTTCCCGAAGCATGGACTCGCGCTGAAACACTACGAGAAGGAGTACTTTCTTCATTTGGTATGATCTCTATGCTTTTTCTTGTATTGCTCATTATGCTCAGTGTAGGAACCACAGCAAAGACATCTTTTGAGGGATTTAAGTTTTCTAGGTTCTTAGTATTCTTTGGAACTGTTCTCGCTATTTCAGGAATAAGTGTTATTAATAAAATTCCACTTTTCTCTTTTACCTTCAGCTCTGCGCAACCATTTAACAACCAACTTTTTTCTATTTTAACATCACTATTTGGCTCAGTTTTGCTTCAAGGCTTTGGTTTAGCCTTTCTTTTAATTGGCTTTAGAGCTTACTGCATGCAAACACATTATAAGAAAACTACACTACTTCCTCTTGTAGGATTTGCACTTGCATTAATTATAGCCGGTATCAGTTCGTGCTGTGATGCATTTCTACCACAATTATCTCCTAAAGTAGCCGATTTAACAGGACTTTCCACTTCTTCTGTTTTAGTAAATATATTTATCTTTGGTAGTTTTTACCTATTTCTGCTGATAGCACTTTTTGTGCCGGTAAGTATTTGCTTAACAACAGTTACCAACTATTGGAAAAAAAGAAACATTGTTGGTTTTATACTTTGCGTAGCAACCGGAATCGCACTGACTGCAATGGGTGGACCAGAATCTCTAATTGCTTGCTTTGTAATTGGAATACCTATGGGTATTGGTTTCTATGCTATTCACAGATACGTGCTGATGTATGATCCAAGCCTGTTTGTTCCATTTTTTGCAGGAAGCTTAGCTTTAGAAATGTTACAGAATGGATTGCTTTATGGATACCCTACAGCTTTGACTAATACTCTAATAGGTATTGTATGCACATTTGCTATAGGAATATTCTGGTTTAAAAAAATAAGATAGTAACTAATAGAAAAAAATTATAACTGCTACTCTTTAAAGAGCTGAGCCATCTATAAAAAAATAAATTGCTCAGTTCTTTAAAGAATAGTATTTTATATAATCTAAACTATTGAGCTTAAAAACTAACTGAATGCGTGATGAACAAAAACATAACTTTATTATTAATAACCTTCTTTGGAACTTTCCCTCTATCAAGTGGTATTAATCGTAAAAGAACACACGAAATATCTGAAGACGATTACTCAAAACAACATAAGAAAAAACCTGAAGAAGAACTTACAAGTGAACTAGAAAAACTTTTAGTTTCACCTCAAAAACGCTTTGCTTCAACTTTAGAAAAAAACGCTAAAAATGAGTCCTATAAAAAAAATCGAACCACTTCCGAAAAAGACCTGCGCATTTCGCAAGCTCAGATATTTTTGAATCTGCTTGAGAAACAGGAATACGCTCAACTTCTAGAAAAAGATGATCTGGGCCAAGTAAGAACAAACAATTACACTTTTGGTTTGGTAAAGCAACACCATGCTATACTTTCTTCTTTGCTCAAACAACCTGAAAACAAGTCAGATGAGCAGATTTTAGAGTTATTGAAAATGCTAAACACAATAGAACGAATAGGGTATCGTTCTTTACCATTTTCATAATTATTATCTTTCGTTATTAGGAATATATTAATGAGTCATCGTTTTTTATTTTTGAATTATACCATTTGAAGAATTACCCAGGTGACTGGTATTTTTCCAAAAACTACCCTACACTGGAAGAATATCATACGATTCAAAAAAGCTCTCTCCAATAGCGATCTTGATCTGGCGATCGTACATATTAAATTTTGATACTAAACAAGGATGTTATAATGTTTATGGATACTTCTGTTCTTTTTTCTATAATTTCTGGTACTGCAACATTCTTACTTCTTTGGCTTGTAGGCACTCTTTTAGAACACAGCATTATGAGAATGGCTACACGCAGACACTATAGCCCTGCAATTCTAAGCTTTCTTGCAGTCAGCACCAAGCGCATTTGTATGCTTGTAGGTGCCATCAGTGCGGCCGGATCATTTGGTATCGACGTCCGTGGACTTTTAGCAGGTCTTGGACTCACCGGTTTTGCACTTGGTTTTGCCCTCAAGGATCTTCTCTCTAATACTATTGCCGGAATCTTTATTTTGCTTTATCGTCCCTTTAAAATAGGTCAAGAAATCAAAATTCAAACAAGCAAATCATGCTATGATCAAGGTAAGGTTATCGCTATAGATTTACGCTATACTAAACTTGAAAGCGATTCTGAAACCACTCTAGTACCTAATTCAGTAATTTTCACTAACTCCATTAGTCTTTTAAAATAAGCTCCTCGTCAAAAATTAAACCTAAAACCTTGTTTCTTAATACCTCAATATGATAGTCTAATACCTATATAAATGGATTATCTTAAGAGGAGGTTATTATGAAAAAGATTAATTTGTTATTGCTCTTCACCCTATTAATAGGAACACAATATAATATTAATGCTGCTTTTGGCGGTAGCTTAACTGAAACTGATGAAGAACGATTTGAGCGTGAATTAGTAGAAGCGATAGAACGCTCTCAACAAGAAAATTATGGAGTAACTAACGACACTTTAACAGAAGTTGAACTTGCACAAATTGCAGAAGCAGAAGCTGTAGCTAAAGCGGAAAGATTAAGACAAGAAGAAGAAGAAGCGACTATTCTAGCCGAAGTTCTTGCTGCATCTGAAATGGATCAAAGCGGTACTGCTGTCGGTGATAATAAAGAATCTATCGCAGAAGAATTTGCAAGAGTCGCCGCTGAAAGACACAAAAGAGTTACTAAACAACTTGCGCGACAAGGTGGATTTTTAACTCCAGGAGAAAAGCCAACAATTAGTGTAAAACCTCGAGGGATTCGTATTAAAAAAGCATCTACTAATGATACCAATGACTTGCCCGCTCCTCCTGATGAAGAATGGCTTGCAGGACTATATACAGATGGCGGCGACTACGGAGCATCTGCTAAACCTAAGAAAAAAGATTCAACTACTACAAACGATACAGAAGGCTTTATTTCTGAACTTAACGACCAATGGAACAAAATGTTTAGTAGGGAAAAAAAGAAATAATAAAAACACTTTTAGATAATAAAAAAGGCCCGCAGTTGCAGGCCTTTTTTATTACGTTATTATACGTAGAATTCTAGAAATTAAATCCAGCACCTAACTTAAAGTTAAATGACCAGAGTTTAAATATAGGCGGAGTTAAAGTTACAAGATGACGAGCTACATCATGTTTTAAGTTATTAAAGTTATTGGTGTGATCTATAGAAGCTCCTGCATCCGGTGAAACTAGATAAAGTTCTTTAGAGTAAGTTTGTTTTACATAACCTACGTCATAAGCAAAAATAATATCTAATGGACCAGCTTCTTTAGAAACGTTAAGACCAAATTCTACGGTTGGTCGAGACTTATTTGAAGCCAAGAATTGTCCAGTATTGTGTAATAGATCGTTGGTTCCTTCATAAATACGAAGATCTCTTAGTGCACCGACAGAAAGCCCTGTTCCTAGTTTAAAGTTATATCTGAATCCGTAATATCTAAAGAGCTCGTATTGCCCAAAGACAAGTACAGACCATTTTTTAATAGATTGGCGAGTTCGTAAGTCACCTGCAACTCCTACATCTTTATAAGTCCCTTGATAGGCATCGTTCTTCTTTGCAAAGGAAGCTTGAATACCCATAGCTCCTTCAACTGTTTTACCTGCTTTAAACAATGACGGTAGATTTTCGTAAACCGCTGACAACACATAAGAAACTTGAGGAGCTGGTTTTGACTTAGTGATTTCAATAGTATCTTTTTCTGTTTCTACTGCATTACTTAATAAACCATTTGCAGCTACGCCTGCTTGTACAGCATCAAGGAGCTCTGTCTTTTGTTCTTTGTGGTATACCATAAATCCATAATTGAATTCTTGTTGGTAGTTTTTAAATCTACCATCTTTGAACCTTACTTGGTTTCTTTTTGCTTCTGCACGATCTTTTTTACGTTGCACTTCTTTAACCTGAAATTTTGCTATTCTTTTTAACTTCTTATCATGTTTCTTTGATGAAGAAGAATGAGCAGGAGGCGTGGGAGCTTTACTAACAGCTATTTTATGTAACTTAGATTTTTTGTGAGGTTTAGTAATGTTTTTTGCTTTTAAAGTCTTATGATGTTTCTTTGATGAAGAAGAATGAGCAGGAGGCGTGGGAGCTTTATTAACAGCCATTTTATTTGACTTTTCAGAGTCTCCATCGTTAATAAGTCTTTGACGTTTAGCATCCAATGACCCTATGAGAAGAAGGAATATTGCTATTCCTAGTTTTTTACTTTTATTCACTCTACTTCCTTTCTTTTTTACAAAACACTATACTTCAGGATTATACAAATAAAGTGAGTACGTCAACTTTTTTTGAAACGAACCCCATAAAAGCCCCTTCCTGATAGCCCTCCAGAAAATCAAAATTAATTATGCAGATTATATTAGTGAATCAATATCTCTGCAACATGAACTGCAAGTAGCATATAAGGCACTTCTACATACGCCCTATGACGAAAAGTTAATTATTGCTACCCTGCTACATGACATTGTACAGCTACAAGAAAAACCTGTAAAAACCCTTTAAGAGCTTCATTTTAATGAGTTGCTCCAATAACACCAATAAAACAATTCCTGTAAGATAAAACAACGAAATTATTAGCACCAATACCCACTCCTAAGGCACTTTTATAGGCATTCGCAGACCCACACCAGACACAGAACATTTGATTAGTAAAAGACAGAGAATAAATTCATTTAGAATAACCTTTATCCCACAAAAAAATCTATTTTAAAAAAAACATTTTGTTAGAAAAAACAAAAAATCAAAGTTTTTATATCGCACACATGAATTTTTTAAAATTATATTAATCGATTTCATTTTAATCACTTAAAGGATCGAAGAGAACGTAATTTTTTAAAGAAAATGGAGATTTTATAGTACCTGCAAGACATCAATAAACACTATATTTTTTTACTACTACTTTTAATCTCTTCTAAAAAAGAAAAAATGATGCAAAAAAGTACAATATTGAACCCAATATAATACTTTTCACAATATAAACCTTCATTTTTTAATTTTAGGCATAAAAAAAGACCCGTATTTCTACGAGTCTTAATTTAATTTGGCGGTACCTGCTTTCCCGGTCCGTTTCCAGACAAGTATCATCGGCAGTACAGACTTAACTTCCGTATTCGGAATGGTAACGGGTGTATCCCTGTACTTATCACCACCAAAAATTTGTACTTCAAAATGTTCATACTTTAGAACTATACGACCATTTTGAAAAAAATTTTTCTTGCGATCTTGCGATCAGTTTGTAAATCAAGTAACTACTTTATAGAGCGACTACCACAATGATTCTCAACAAATTATAATGTGAAAAAATCAATCGACTTATTAGTATCGGTTAGCTAAACGCCTTACAACGCTTACACACCCGACCTATCAACCTCGTAGTCTTCAAGGAGTCTCAAGGAATATCTTATCTTAGAGCGAGTTTCCCACTTAGATGCTTTCAGCGGTTATCTCTTACAAGCCTAGCTACCCAGCACTGCTGTTGGTCAACAACTGGAACACCAGAGGCTTGCTCATCCCGGTCCTCTCGTACTAGGGACAACCCTCTTCAAATATTCTACGCCCACGAAGGATAAGGACCGAACTGTCTCGCGACGTTCTGAACCCAGCTCGCGTACCACTTTAATTGGCGAACAGCCAAACCCTTGGGAGCTTCTCCACCCCCAGG
>CBFHTA010000004.1:0-50901 GCA_965658655.1 Candidatus Babelota bacterium
GATAAAGGTGAAACCGGAGATAAAGGTCCCGATGGCGACAAAGGTTTAACTGGTGATAAAGGTGAAACCGGAGATAAAGGACCAGACGGGAACAAAGGTCCTGTCGGTGACCAAGGTCCCGATGGAGACAAAGGTTTAACGGGAGACAAAGGTGTAGTTGGTGATAAAGGTGAAACCGGTGATCAAGGGCTGCAAGGTCCTGATGGTGACAAGGGTCCTGATGGTGATAAAGGCGCAACCGGAGATCAAGGAGCAACCGGCGATCAAGGGCTGCAAGGTCCTGATGGTGACAAGGGTCCTACTGGTGACAAAGGACCAGACGGGAACAAAGGTGTAGATGGTGATAAAGGTTTAGTTGGTGACAAAGGTGAAACCGGAGATAAAGGCCCTGACGGAGATCAAGGCGCAACCGGGGATCAAGGACCTCAAGGTCCTGTCGGTGACAAAGGTCTAACTGGAGACAAAGGCGCAACCGGTGATCAAGGGCTGCAAGGTCCTGATGGTGATAAAGGACCACAAGGTTTAGTTGGCAACAAAGGTCTAACTGGAGACAAAGGCGCAACCGGAGATCAGGGACCGCAAGGTCCTGTCGGTGACCAAGGACCAGATGGAGACAAAGGTGAAACCGGAGACAAGGGGCCAAACGGAGATCAAGGACTGCAAGGCCCTGTTGGAGATAAAGGTCCCGACGGAGATCCTGGAATTGATATTATTGAAAAAGAAATTGCGCAAGCAACCATAAGTGTTAGCTGGATTGAATAATTAAAAAGGACACAAATATGTTACCTATTATAATAATAGCACTTGTATCGTTAAATGCCCTGCAAGCCTCAGAAGAAGTAGTATATTCAAACTACACCACTACCCTTCCACTGATGACACACATGAGACTTCAATGGCCCTATAAAAATACTAAAGATATTGTCCACACCCATTCAGAAGCAGGTGAAATTTTTTTTAATAATTATCAGCTAACAGCTTCTACCGGAACAGATTCCGGTTCTTACTCAACTGTTACTTCTAAAAAAAACATATGTCTTGGTGGTGCTCAAAAAGGAGAAATTGAACTTCATACCTTTTTTTCAACACCAGTAGAAGGAACAATTCAAATCATTGGTATAGGCAACGAAGAAAACGGCTATTTCTTTGGCTACAATGGAACAGACTTTGGTATTCTGCATAGGCATGGTGGGAAACAACAAATCCATACACTCTCAATAAACAATGCACCTGAAAACAATGGTACCATTAATATTCAAATCAATAGCAAGCCTCCTGTAATCATTCCAATAAATGAAACGGATTCCATTGGAGAAGTTACCAAAAAAATTGCAAACGCTGATTTTTCTTCAACAGGATTTTCTGCTCGTTATTACGGAGATAAAGTTATTTTCACAAGCGACCTCGCAGAATCATACACAGGAATATTCTCTGTAACCGAAACGGGTTTAATCAACAGCGTAGAAAGTTTTGTTCAAACTATTACAGGCGTCACCCCTCAAGAAGATTGGACACTACAAGATGATTGGAATATTCAATCTTTAAGTGACTTAGAACTTAACAAAGGACAAACGTTTTTAATTCTATGTGATGGTATAGGATATGGATATACAAAATTTTCTATAAGAGACCCTTTTGAAGGATCAATTGTTAATGTACATACTCTCTCACACGGTCAAGATAGCACCACACCTTCTTTAAGCTCTCCCCTTCTTCCTCTCTCAATGAGCGTGAAGAATAACAACCAGAACAAAAACGTTTCTATAACCTGTGCTGCCATGAGCGCTTCTCTTCACGAATCAAACATAGACTTTGGGACCACTATTCATACCTACAACCAGAAATCTCTTACAGCTTCAGAGAAAGTATTATTAGTATTACGAGCCCCATTACTAGATAATAACCATGCCCCTATCACTTGCCCTAAAATTAAGTCGCTTGATTTTGGTGCTTCTAATAATTCAAACACCCTTTTGAAGGTTATTAAAAACCCCACTCTCAAAGGTACTCCTGTATTTACAACTATTGAAGAAAGCAATGGAGTAGAAGTTGATACTAACATCGATGAATACACAGGAGGAACTCTTGTCTATTCTGCTCTTGTTCCAAAATATACTCAAAAATATTACAATTTCGACCAATCGCTTACCCTAGAACCGGGAGACATACTTGCATTTGTAGGCAAAAATGCTAACGAAATTACTTAAAAAGTAAAGTTTTATCTTCTCTATGGCGCTATCAAACTAGATCAACTCATTGAATTTAAAATGCAATAAAAAACTTAAGCTCACCCCCCCCCAATATAAGCTCATAGATAAACTTTCATTGCATTTAGCACCTCAGATTTTGTAAACTTAATATCAAGCTTAAAAATAGGTTTTGGGCAAATCTATAAATGGAGAGAAAATGAAAAAGTTATTATTACTACTACTTTTAGGTGCAACAGTTAAAACACATACTGAAAATCTTGTTATTGATGGTCATACCATTAAAACTATTGGAACATTTACTACAAATGACACAGACCAGTGGAATCATGCTGATTGCTCTCGATGTACACTTGATACAAAACCTATTGGTGGACTTTTAACATGCTCTTGTTGGACGAATAAAGGAAAATACGAAAAAACAGGTATTTACCCTGCCTTAGAAACAGTTACGCCCGATGGCAAAAAATTTACTCCTGTCATAAAAAAAACATCCGATGGAACACTAACGTTAGACAATACACCTTCTGGTAGCACTCTTCTAGAAACAGGTTATAACTCAACAAAATATTTAGTTTATGGAAGCTTTAATCAAAGCATGAAAAGCTGTGTGCTTGAACCTTTTACAGATTATGCTGGAGGCAATGTTTCAAATGGGACTATTATTTGTGAAGGGAAATATTCAGCATTCCCAGCACTTACAGCAGAGTCTCCTTATGGTGGAATGCATACTCCAATCTTTACCAATAGAAATATGAAACTTGTAGATACACATAAAAACGGTTCATATCTTTCATTACTAAATAAATTTTTTGGTGGAAACTGGGAAAATAGAGCAGGAGGTTGCTATTATTCTATTTATCAGTCTAAAAGATTCTTTACTCAATGTGACACAGGCCATTGCCATAGGACAATTTCCAAAGGGGGAGCAGTTACAGCAACTATATTTTCCGGAGGAATATACGGCCTTGCCCATCTCAAAGGCACTAAATGTAATAATATGAATATAATAACAGTAGATTCAACTTTTAAGCGCCTGAGAGAAATATATAATATTGCTAATGGCTCAGGTTATTTAACATGGAAAACAAAAGTAGGCAATGACTGGGCCACTCGAATAGGATCAAAAATAAATGTTAGGAGTATTGACAATATTAAAAAGCTTTATCCTGGTAGCTGGTCTAAATCTTGTCATTCATGCAAGATTGTCGATGATGAATTAAGCTGTATTTGCGCTAATGGAAAACCTAAAGGTAACAAAACAACAGTCAATTTCCCAGTGGGAACAACTCTTATCAATGAAAATGGAAACTTAATTCCAACGGTTTCTAACAAGATAAAAAAACTTTTTCATGGTAGTTGGTCTGAACATTGTTATGCATGTGATTACCACGATGATACATTAAGCTGCACCTGTCTTAATGGACAAGGTAAAGGCAACAAAACAACTGTCAAAGTTCCACATGGAACAACTCTTTGGAATGACAATGGAAACTTAATGGCAACGGTTTCTAATAAGATCAAAAGACTTTTTCCTGGTAGTTGGTCTGAACATTGTTATGCATGTGATTACCACGATGATACATTAAGCTGCACCTGTTTTAATGAACAAGGTAGAGGTAGAAAGACAACTGTTAAAACCCCACCTCGAACAACTCTTATCAATGACGATGGAAGACTATTTGTAAGGGTTTCTAATAAGAAAAAAATTGAAGAACTTTTTCCTGGTAGCTGGTCTAAATCTTGTCATTCATGCAAGCTTTTCAGAGATGAATTAACCTGCATTTGCGCTAATGGAAAACCTAAAGGCAACAAAACAACTGTCAAAGTTCCACATGGAACAACTCTTATCAATGACAATGGAAACTTAATTACAACGGTTTCTAACAAGATAAAAAGACTTTTTCCTGGTAGCTGGTCTGAACATTGTTATGCATGTAACTACCACGATGATAGATTAAGATGTGTCTGTCGTGATGACCACGGTGAAGGTAGAAGGACCACCCTTAGAACCCCACCTGGAACAACTCTTGTGAATGACAGTGGAAGACTATTTGCAACGGCTTCAAACAAGAAAAAAATTGAAGAACTTTTTCCTGGCAGCTGGTCTAAATCTTGTCATTCATGCAAGTTTTTCAAAGATGAATTAAGCTGCACCTGTCTTGATAGACAAGGTAAAAGCAAAAAAACAACTGTCAAAGCTTCACCTGGAACAACTCTTGTGAATGACAACGGAAAACTTAAAAAAGAGTAATTAAGATTAAATCAACCGAATATAAGCTCTAAGTAAACTTTTTGTTTTACTTAGAGCTTATATTTTTCAAATTAAATATTAAGTATAAAAAGAGATTACAATTATAAAAAATGAAGAAAAAATAAAAACATTGAAAATTGATCATCGTTCAAATGCTTCAAGATGAAAAATAAGAGTCAACCCATCCGAATGGACCGATCCCATTGAATAGATAATACATATTTATTCTAAACTCATCACAAAACTATTGCGCAAATTCCCTACTTACGTAAACTAGAATGACTATGGAACAACATTTTACTCACCTTCACCTTCATACAGAGTTTTCTCTTCTCGATGGCGCTATCAAACTAGATCAGCTCATTGAATTTGGAAAAGCACACAATTTAAAAGCTTTAGCAATTACCGATCATGGTAATATCTTTGGTGCAGTAAAGTTTTTCCAAAAATGCAAGAAGGCGGGAATCAAACCAATTCTTGGAATGGAAGCATACATCACAGAAGATGCAGCTGTTCGATCTGTTGATAATAAATATTATCACATGGTAATTCTTGTTCAGAACGAAACTGGGTACAAAAATTTATGTAAATTAATCGCCTTCTCTTTTAAAGAAGGTTTTTATTTTAAACCTCGCATCGACTACAAAATTCTTAAGAAACACTCAGAAGGTCTCATTGTTACGTCTGCTTGCTTAGGTGGACACATTCCACAACTGTATAAACGTGGAGACATCGAAGGTGTTAATAAACAAATTGACTGGTTCCTAGATGTCTTTGGCAAAGAACGATTTTATTTAGAAGTGCAACCAGAAGACCAAGAAGAGCAAAAAGTTCTTAACCAACATTTATATAAGCTAGCAAAAGAACGAGATCTCAATCTGCTCGCTGCTGGTGATTGCCACTACCCTACACTTGATGATCATCAAGCACACGAAGTGATGCTAAATATTCAAACACACGGCAAACTAAGCGATCCTGACAGATATACATTTGGTGATTGTAGAACTTATATTCGCACACCAAAGAAAATGCTCGAAGAATTTAGTGAACATCCAGAAGCGGTATGGAACGCCGGTAAAATTGCAGACATGTGCGATTTTGATTTTGAAATGGGCGTATTACACTTTCCAAACTTTCCCGTTCCAGAACAGTACACAGAAGAATCCTACTTTATACATCTTTGTAAACAAGGATTAGAACTTCTTTTTCAAAAAGGTTTTATTGCCGAAGAAAATCGTGAAAAATATCATGCACGGTTGGATCTTGAAATTGATTTGATTATTAAGATGGGTTACGTAGGTTACTTCTTGGTGGTGGGTGATTTTATTCAATGGGCAAAGAAAGAAAAAATTCCGGTTGGTCCCGGTCGAGGTTCTGCTGCGGGTGCACTCGTTGCATGGGCATTACAAATTACTAATATTGATCCTCTAAAATACAATTTACTCTTTGAACGGTTCTTGAATCCAGAGCGTGTGTCTATGCCTGATATCGATATCGATTTTTGCATTGAAGGTAGAGAAAAAGTAATCGATTATGTACGTGATTTCTATGGACACGACAATGTATGCCAAATCATAACCTTTGGTACCATGATGGCAAAAGGTGTTTTAAAAGACGTTGCACGCGTACTATCTATACCCTTTGAAGATGCGAATGCTCTTACAAGTTTAATTCCTAATCAATTAAATATTTCGCTCAAAGAAGCAAAAGAACAAGAACCTCGATTGCAAGATATGATCGACGGCAATCCACAAGTTGCTCAATTATTTGAAATTGCAGAACGACTCGAAGGATTAACACGACACGCATCAAAACATGCAGCCGGCATTGTAATCTCTCCCGAACGTATCGACGATGTATTACCCGTCTATATACCAGCTAAAACAAACGATCTAGTTACGCAATATGCCATGACAGAGCTAGAAAGCATCGGTTATTTAAAGATGGATTTCTTGGGTCTCAAAACACTTACACTGATTGATCGCACCGTAAAAATGATTGAAAAAAATCATGGCAAAAAAATTGACATCGACATGCTTCCACTTGATGATGAAAAAACATTTGCATTAATTTGCGCAGGAAATACATCTGGTGTATTTCAACTTGAATCTGAAGGTCTAAAAGAAGTATTACGAAAACTACAACCTGATAAATTCGAAGATATTATTGCTGTTAACGCGCTGTATCGTCCAGGTCCACTTGGTTCTGGAATGGTAGACGATTACATTGAACGTCGGCATGGCAGACAAAAAGTTACGTACTTATTACCCCAGCTCGAAGAAATTCTTGAAGAAACCTATGGGGTTATTGTGTATCAAGAACAGGTTATGAAAATTGCTTCTAATGTTGGTGGATACTCACTTGGAGAAGCAGATATTCTGCGTCGAGCAATGGGTAAGAAAAAAGTAGAAGTAATGGCTGAACAAGAAAAAATATTTGTTCAAAAATCTCAAGAACGCAACATAGATCCTAAAAAAGCAAAAGAACTTTTTGACCTCATGGCTTACTTTGCCGGTTACGGTTTTAACAAATCTCACTCTGCCGCATACGCTCTGCTTGCCTATCAAACAGCTTATTTAAAGGCTAATTACCCAGCTGAATTTATGGCTTGCTTAATTTCTTTAGAAGCAACAAACGCAGAAAAAATGTCCTTCTATTTGGAAGAAGCAAAACAGATGGAGATCGAGATTCTGCCACCAGACATTAACAAATCAGAAATTAATTTTAGTGTACACAATGGAACTATTCTTTTTGGTCTTCAAGGTATTAAAAATGTTGGTTTATCAGCACTACAAAATATTTTAGAAAAACGAGAAGAAAATCCATTCAACGATCTCTTAGACTTGTGTGTACGTGTTGATTTACGTACCGTTAACAAACGGGTACTTGAACATTTAACGTACGCCGGAGCGTTTGATAATCTGCCAGGCAATAGAGCACAAAAAACTGCTGAAATTGGTATGATAGTTGATACTGCTGTCGATAAAAAACATGCCATTGAAACTGGACAAATGGGGCTCTTTGATGCGCCTACAGAAAAAGATGGTAGAGTTGACCCATACGTGTATCAACCCCTTGCACCGTGGACAGACAAAGAAAAGTTAGCAAAGGAATTAGACGTTGTTGGCTTTTATCTCAGTGCTCATCCGCTGGATGGTTACAAAAAACAATTAAAACGTTTAAACATGCAAACCTTTGCAAAATCTCATGAAAAAGCACAACAAGCAAACACCTTAAAAGATATTCCTATTGCAGGATTTGGCCTATTAAAAGGTAAGCGAATCATTAACACCAAAAAAGGTGACCGTATGGCGTTTGTACAGATAGAAGATTACAGCTCAAGCGCAGAAATTGTCGTGTTTCCTTCTGTTTTTAAAAAAATAGAGTCGTGGCTCGATGAATACACAGTGTTTGTTGTAAAAGGCAATGCAGACTTGGGTAGCCCAGGTAAATGTAAAATCTTGGCAAACGAAATGGTGCCATTGGAATTGCTCTTTCAAGAATGGAAGCAGTTCTCTTCTATCACCCTTTTGATGCCAGCCAAAGAAATTCCTGATTTAGAAAAAATCCAGGAGCTGTTACCAAAAGGAAAAGCTCCGTTGCATATCGTATTTCAAGAAAATGGGAAATTATTAAAACTAAAAACTAAGCGTGCTATCTCTTTAGATCTCCCCCTGATTGAGCAGCTAGAAGGCTTAGATGTTAAGGTTCAACTGCAGGCTTAATCTTTAGTATAAGATTTGATTGCAAGTGTAGAAAAAAAGGTCCCAGTTCGACTTTTTCTGGCGACCAATGTTCTTCAGGATCAACCGGTATTGGAGAATCGAGCTCTTCGTACTCATACTTTTTACAGTTGAAATTTTTCTTTGGCTCATACTCATCCTCTTTCAATCCTTCCACTTGCCGACATTCTTTATCTCTATAGCTATCGACCACTAACTCAAGACATGTTTTTTTCGCTAAAATAAATTCCTTACCATCTTCATCATCACTCACCAAATCATCACCATCGAATTTTTGGTTGCAGTTAAATATCCATTGCGAAACAGTATACTTTGATCCATTAAAACGCACGGCATGATCACTAAATTTAGCTCCTAATGAATGCAACACCTGTATAGACTTAGGTTTTGCTTTTGCACAAGCAAAACCAAGAGACGAATACTGAACATTTTGGGAATCTTTATATATCCATTTTGAACTTAAACCAGGATAAGCTAAGCGTATGTTTTTTTCGTTTTCATCATCAATACTCATTCTCAAAAAGGCCTTGTATTCCCCTTGACTCGGCAATACTTCCATTATAAAAAAAGAAATACAAAAACAGAAAAACCAAAAAAATAAAAAACGCATAATACATCTCATTAAAATGATTTATCAAAGTATTTACGACTTATTTTATCAGTCTAGTTAACAAGATTATTAAATCAATGAGTATTATTTGAGCCTGCTTCTTACAGCAATATCAAAGCATTTTTCAAAACGTTCTTTTGCTTTAAGGCTTTTATAAGTCTTATGTGCTTTTTTAAAAACATAGATAAACTCTTTTTTTTGAGTTGCTTTTTCTTTGCAATTAGCGTGACCTGCTTCTTTACAAGCTTTAGTAATAGTTGAACTAGTATATTTGGGTTCTTCTTTAGCAGACAAACTAAAAGTAGAAATAAACAAAACAATAGAAAGTACTACTTTTTTATTCATTTCTACCTCCAATTATTTAAAAAATATTATTTCATATCCATGTAGTCTTTAATCTGTGGGTTATATTCTTGTTCATATTGGTCATAAAGCTTTTTCTCAAGAAAATCTTTCTTATTTCCTAAAAATAGCTTGTCACCACTTCGAGGAACCACAACTACAGCATAATTACGAGGAGCATTAAAGTTTAAAATCCTCTTTTTTTCACTAAATCGAACAACAGGACCATCTTCTATATGCATACATTGGCAAATCAACATGCCATTAACACAATGACAATCATGGCACTTCTCCATTCCCATAGACTTGAAATTCTTAGGATTATTCATTAATGTACATAGTTTTTGTGTAAATTTTTTATCTGCATGAGTTTTATCAGGAGTGGTTTTTTGTTTTAGTTCTAGTACCCCATGATCAAAATATCCTGGAGATGGGTCCATGGGTCCATCAGGCGCAGGCATACCACCTACCATCAATAAAAATGCACTCACTAATAATAATTTCTTCATTATATAACCTCCTATAATTACATACTTACCTCCATGATAAGCTTGAATTATAAGAATACCACACCTCCAACGCCAGAAACAAGAGTTTTCCAACCTAAAGGGCATATCGCGCCTATTTAAAGATAAACACCCTTTCTATAAAACATATTAATCAAATCTATTGCTTTCAAATGATCCAATTTGCTATCCTAATTATTCAATAGTTTAATTAAGCTCGCATTGAGTTAAAAATTTGGAGGTTTAAAATGAAGAAATTATTATTAGTTAGTGCATTTTTATTGATGGTAGGTGGTATGCCTGCTACTGATGGATATTGGTCGAACCGTAAACCATCATCTGGTAGATCAAATCTACAAAGGCAGAAAAACTTAATATTACCCATAAGTCAATCATCTCCTAAAGACCTACCGATCCCTATCCTAACAGGAAATCAATTTGGAAAACTCAATTACAATGACAGAGTATGGATCAATGCATATGCTGAGATAGCAAATAGCCTCTTAAGTAATCCGAAATCAAACATAAGCATTGAACAAAATTGGAACTTAATACCCAAAACAGGAACGTATAGTCAAACAACACTAAAAAATTACCAAGCAAACCAAAACAAACCATATTATAACACTCACCACTATGGCACTCATAACACATCACACCATACAACTGGCAAAAAACCAAATCTACAAAGTCAGAAAAACTTAATATTACCCATAAGTCAATCATCTCCTAAAGACCTACCGATCCCTATCCTAATAGGAAATCAATTTGGAAAACTCAATTACAACGACAGAGTATGGATCAATGCATATGCTGAGATAGCAAATAGCCTCTTAAATAATCCAAAATCAAACATAAGCATTGAACAAAATTGGAACTTAATACCCAAAACAGGAACGTATAGTCAAACAACACTAAAAAATTACCAAGCAAACCAAAACAAACCATATTATAACACTCAGCACTATAGCACTCGCAAAACACCAACCCATACAACTGGCAAGAAACCAAACACTCATAACACATCACCCTATAGCAATTGTGTATGGTGGATGAAAACATCCTTTGAAACGTGTCCTGACAGGTGTATCACCCTTACTCGATCATGGGATCGATATAAAAACAACAAATATTGGAGTGGCAGAATAGGAAAGAAAAACGGTAACACTTATTGCCATTGCTGTGAAAAAAAAGGCATGAAGCCCCATAAAACAAAACATAGAAAACACCATACAACTCGCAAGAAACCAAATTCACACAGGTGGGGGAACTTACTAGTGCCCATAAGTCAATCATCTCCTAGAGGGCTACCTATCCCTGTCTTAAAAGGATCTCACTTTGAAAACCTCAATTACAACGACAGAGTATGGATCAATGCATATGCTGAGATAGCAAATAGCATCAAAAAAAATTGGGAATTAATACCCAAAACAGGAACGTATAGTCAAACAACACTAAAAAATTACCAAGCAAACCACAAGAAACCATATTATAACACTCACCACTATGGCACTCGCGAAACACCAACCCATACAACTGGCAAGAAACCAAACACTCATAACACATCACCGCACAACACTTGTGTATCTTGGATGAAATCACCTTCTGAAACATGTTCTGATGCATGTATCAACCTTACTCGATCAGGATCGGAGGAATATAAAAACAACAAGTATTGGAATGGCACAACAACAAAACAAAACGGGAACACCTATTGCCATTGCTGTAAGAAAAAAAGCATGAATCTCCATACAACTAAGAAGAAGCCAAAGTCTCATAAAGTATCGCCATACAACAATGACAATGGAAACTTAACTGCAAGGACTTCTAACACCACAACAACTTCCAACATGACACAAATTAAAAAAAGTTATCCTGGTAGTTGGTCTGAATCTTGTCATTCATGCAGTCTCAATCTTTCCAATAATACCTTAACTTGCACTTGCGATAATGGTCACTCTAAAGGCAACAAATCAACTGTCCACGCTAAACCCGGAACATCTCTTTGGAATGACAACGGAAACTTAACCGCAAAGACTTCTAAGACAACTACTCATGAAACGAAGAAGCCGTTTAATCCTCGTAGTTTGGATGGAGTCTGGTAGAGGGGAGTGGAATAAACTCCATGTTTTTATTATTTTCTCAAAATGAAAGGTTAAAATGAAGAAAAAAATATTAGTTATTACAATGACAATAATCGGTTATACATCGTCCATATTTGCATCTGATGCTGAAGTATTTTATATAACAGAAAAAGCAACTCCTGCTTCAGACACACCAGAATACGAGGTAGTAACAGCCGCAGATCCTCAAAATAGTATTAATGGAACAATTGAGGGAGCACCACTTATTCAACTGCCCTCAGGTTTTTTAAACCGCTTACAAAGAGCTCCCCTTAAACACCTATCAAATCTCTTTAATAGAGGCTATCAATACGAGTTAAATCAAGAAATTTTAAATGACAAAAGAAAATTTTATGAATACATGCATAAAAAAATGCCAACTTTAACTCAACAAGAATCTGATGAAGGACTTTTTCCTATTGCTACAACAACACTTAAAAGCGCTGAAAAATCTCGTTCGATGAGGCTTGACAATGGAGAGGAAATATTCGACTATTCAACATGCAATTCTTTCTCTTCTCGCATAGCATTTACCATTTTAACTATTATCCGCATGATGGAACACAATGTACAACCGTCAGACCATTTTATTATTACCTCGATAGGTTCGGGCGACTTATTTGATACCTACCTTTTATTGGCTTCATTAAAACAACTTGGTTTCAACAATGTATTTGTTAATATCATCGACCCTATCTATCCTGTTGCTCACAAAAAAGGTGCAAAAGCAACTAAGCCTTATACAAAAAAAAGCCTTAAAAAGTTAGCCGATCTTTTTCCAGAAAGAGTTTCTGCGTGGAAATATACTGAACAATTTATTACTGATACAGGCGGGAAAACTGATCTTATCTTACTTATTGATCCTTATGGACCACTAAAAGGACTTTTAGAAAGTCAAGTTAGAGACTTATTACAACTTCCAAATAATGAAAATGCTATTGCACTTGAAGCTAGCTGCGGACAAGGCAGTCGTAATGAAAATTTTTATGAATATACAAACCAAGAATACAAAAAAATAATACGTATGATGCACAATGACCACTTCTAAAAAATAAATTACTTTTTTAGATGAAACAAAGCGTCTTCATGCCACATGCTATTCAATGCTTTAAGATCTGACAAAAAGGTCTGAAGCTCTTTCTGGGAGCCAAACCGAAGCAACCCATTAAGCGTTTTGTGTAGATAGTCTGTAACCATTTCTTGCTGCGTATATTTATGGATAATCGCAGCAAAGATAACTTTTTTATAGATATCTATTTTTTCGCCACCGTCTAATTCTTGATCGCATTGTTTAAGCACTTCAAGAGCCTTTGCTACTGAACCCTTTTTAAGCCATTCAAGACAAAGCTGTCTTTGATAATACACAACTTTTTTAGAATCTTTGAGTTGTGCGTAGAGATCGATAATTTTTTCTAAAAACTCTACTTTTTGCTCAATCGCAATAAGCTTTTCGTACACTGTGCTAGCTTCTACAGTATTACCCTCTTCTTGATACATATGCGCAGCTCTAATATATTCTGTTACAGCTTGACCATCTTCAAAAAACGAAAGAATATCGCCCTCTAGTTGCTTAATAAAAGGCTGATTATCATCAAGAGAGTAGGTCAAGAGACGTAATAAGCTTAAAGCCCGTTCTTTTTCCCCGCGCCCAATACATTCGGCTAACTTAAACCACGCGATGCTCTGCTTATTGAGTGAGACTGGTTTCATACTTAGTACCCCTTACTCATCCTTTTTCTACAAACTATGCATTTCACCATAGTACATTCATAAGCAGAAGAGAAGAATCCCTCTGATTTTTATAATTTAAGCTGATTTTTTGTTGACAAATTACCTAGGAATAGTACCTTAAGAACATCTTTTCTCTGTTATTCTTATAAATAACACGTCAAGCCGGGGTAGCTCAGTGGTAGAGCATGTGCCTGAAGAGCACAGTGTCGATGGTTCGATTCCGTCTCCCGGCACCATTTTTTTAAGTACATTATTTCACAATTGCCAAGAAACTCTTGGTCTGTTAGTATTTTGAAATAAGCTAAACACTCTCACAAAGCCCGAATGGCAAAAGCATGAAAAAAATACTTTCAGAAATAAGTTCCATTAAAAAAGCATCTGAAAAAGCACTTCAAGTTGCTCAATCTTCTGAACAGCTTGAACAAACACGCGTTGAGTTCTTAGGAAGAAAAGGCAAAATTGCCCTTCTTATGCCAACCCTTAAAAGTCTTTCTGTAGAAGAAAAGCGAGAAGTTGGCCCTAAAATCAATCAATTAAAACAAGATGTTGAAGCACTTTTTTTGACAAAACAGCGTGATTTGCTTGAAAAATCTTTTGAGCAAGAAGAAGAACAACACAAAGACTTTGATGTAACCGCATACAAAACAAATCAATCTCGAGGATCTTTGCACCCTTATACGCATCTTACGCGTGAGGTCTGCACTATCTTTAAATCAATGGGGTATGATGTTTTAGATGGTCCAGAAGTTGAAACTGAAGAATACAACTTTGATGCACTTAATATTCCTGCTAGTCACCCTGCCAGAGATATGTTTGATACTTTCTGGCTCACCATTCCGGGGTTGTTGATGCGTACTCATACTTCAACAGTACAAATTCATGCCATGCAAAATAAAAAGCCTCCACTTGCTTTGATTGTTCCTGGAAGAGCATATAGATATGAATCAACAGATGCTTCTCACGACTGTATGTTTATGCAACTAGAAGGTTTAGTAATAGCTGAAAACATTTCAATGGCTAATCTCATTGCCACTTTAAAGACTTTTTTACAAACACTCTTCAACAGTAAAAAACTCTCTATTCGTGTTCGCCCTGGATTCTTTCCTTTTGTTGAACCGGGTATTGAGTTTGATATCACTTGCCCTTTCTGTACTAAGGGTTGTGCAACTTGTAAGCACACACGCTGGATAGAAATGCTTGGTGCAGGTTTAGTACATCCTAATGTATTAAAAGCATGTAAAATAGATTCCAAAAAATATAGCGGATTCGCCTTCGGATGTGGATTAACCAGACTTGCAATGCTTAAATATGGCATTAATGATATTAGACTTTTGCATTCAGGACAGGTATCTTTTTTGGAACAGTTTTAAAAAAGAATCCTTAAAGGAGCGTTACCATGGACGTAACAAAAGTAGTAATTCCAGCAGCGGGGAAAGGAACACGCTTTCTCCCTTTTACAAAGTCTGTTCCCAAGGAAATGTTACCCGTACTTGAAAAACCCTCTATTCAATACATCATTGAAGAAGGCCTCCAATCAGCCATAAAAAATTACATTGTAATTACAAGCTCTGGAAAAAATGCAATGGCTAATCATTTTGATGCAAAACCAGATCTTGATATGTTCCTACAAGAACGCAATAAAGAAGGCTTACTCAAAGGCTTAGAAAAAATCACACGATCAGTTAACTTCACTTATATTCGTCAAGCAGAATCATTGGGTCTTGGCCACGCGGTTTCATTAGCTGAACAATGTATTAATAAAGAATATTTTGGTGTAATGCTTCCTGATGATATTCTAATCGGCAAACAAGCTGCACTGGGGCAACTTATGCGTATTGCTCGTCAAGAAAAAGGAAGTGTGGTTGCTGTACAAGAAGTACCTATGGAATGCGTCTCTTCATACGGCGTTGTTGACATAAAACACCAAATTACGCCTCACCTTTTTCAAATTTCTAATCTTACCGAAAAACCTGCCCAAAAAGATGCACCTTCAAATCTTGCCATCATCGGCCGCTATGTTCTATCTCATAAAGTGTTTGCATCACTCGACCATATCAGCACCTATAGCACAGGAGAAATTCAATTAACCGATGCAATTGGCCATATGATACAAAGCAACGAAAAGGTGTTTGCATATAAAGTGCAAGCTATGCGTTACGACGTAGGCACTCCAATCGGATGGATAAAAGCAATCATTGGACTTTCTTTGCAACATCCAATTTATGGTCCACACGTTAAACGTTTTATTGCTGACTTAGAAACAACCGATTCGTATATCTATAATCAATCAAAAAATATTGAACATACTGTTTAGATTTTAACAAAAAATCCTTCCCCTACCGCACTTTTGCAATGCTTTTTTATTTCTTTAAAAAAGTATTGCAATTAGAAAACCGCATGTGTTACATTAAAACTCATGATATGATTCTGTAAAAAAGGAGATAGGGGAAATGAAGGTTATACATTTCGTTATTTTTATTGTTGGTCTATTCTTGGTTGCACAATCATTCCTAACAGCCTGTACAACAGGTTTCTACAATGGAAAAAGTCCTAAGTATGTATGGACAAAGCCCATTGACAAAAAAGTTACAAAGTGAAAAGGTTTACTATGAAAAAACTACTCTTCACTCTTGTGATTTTAACAGTCTCACCAGTTCAATCTAAACACAATTGCACGGCACGCTACCGCAAAGACTTTAAAACTGGAGTGCTGCACAATCACCATGACTTTACTGTCACAGATTGTAATTGCCCTTGTACAGGAACAAGAACAGAGAAAAATGTTTGCTTACAATGCGGACATACACATCGTCCTGAACAAATAAAAACGAGACCCGAAGATCTCGTTCAAAATGCAGAAAGTGCTTTTAATGAAGTATATGACTTTACTGTTGATCTAATTACTACTGATACAAATACTAAAAATCATAACTATTAAACTTATTCACTAGTTATTTTGCTAATCCACGTTCTGAAATCTCTTAAATCTATTTTCAGTTGCTCACTAAATTCTTTTGTACTTCTATGTAAGGCAGAGACTACTGCAGCAGCTTCTTCTCTATTTACACTAGAGGGAGCACCATAATCGGTAGATGTCTCATTACTAGAAAAACCAACGTCGTCACAAATGAAAACTCCATTCTTTTCAAATTTCTCTTTTTCTTCTTCTCTCTTCTTTTTCTTTCTTTCTTCTAATGCAACTTCTTTTTCCTGCTTTTGTTTTAATAAAGCTACTCTCTTTTCTTTTTGAGCAATATGAGCAGAAACAATCTCTATAAATTCTCCGGTTCCTTCCCCTACCTTAATACTCGGTCCTTGAAAAGGGCATATTACATTTGTTTTTCCCGTTTGCTTATCTTTTTCCGAAAGATGTTTTACTTCTGTGCAGCCCCAGCTCAACCAGTTTGCAGTATGAGCTGATCCTGGTACTAAAAACACTACTAAAAGCAACTTATTAAACATCAACCTCTCCTCTTTTATATTTCAACTTAATGACAATAGAAACGGTAAGACAGTATCAGGATTTAACGATAACGAGTCAATCTTATGCTTAATTAAAAATTGTGCAATCTCCGGATGGTCTGATGGAGCCTGCCCACAAATACCAATCTGTTTTTTTTGTTTATGTGCACCTTTAATAGCCATCTCGAGCATTATTTTTACCGCAGGATCTCGTTCATCAAAGAGAGCCGAAAGCAACCCTGAATCACGATCTACAGAAAGCGTTGTTTGTGTTAGATCGTTTGATCCAATAGAAAAACCATCAAAATATTGAGCAAATTCTTCGATCAACAATACATTAGAGGGTAACTCACACATCATATAGATTTTTAAACCATTTTTTCCTGAGACCAAGCCACGACTTTTAAGAATATTAAGAACCTTTCTTGCTTCTTCAAGAGTTCTAACAAATGGTATCATTACGTTAATATTATCAAGTCCCATTACATCACGAGCATAACGTATTGCTTCACATTCCAATTCAAAGGCTGATTGATAGTTTGGATGATAATAACGAGATGCTCCACGCCAACCTATCATAGGGTTTTCTTCTAGCGGCTCAAAGACATCTCCACCTAGCAGACCACGATATTCGTTACTTTTAAAATCAGAAAAACGAACCAAAACAAACCGTGGATAAAACGAAGCTGCAATAGTAGCAACTCCTTGTGCTAATTTTTCTATAAAATAATCCTGTGGATCTTCATATCCCACAGTTTTCTCTTCTATTTTTTGTTTTACTTTTTTGTCTGTTACTGCTTGAGGATCTATAAATGCCATTGGGTGAATCTGAATATCATTAGCGATAATAAACTCAACACGTGCCAACCCCACACCATCAACAGGCAAATCAGAAAGCTGGTATGCAAGATCAGGGGACGCTATATTCAAAAGTACTTTAACCGGTGGCTTTTTAATCGTTTTTATTTTGGTAACTGTTTTTTTAATATCAAGCGTTCCTGTATACACAATACCATCTGAACCCTGACTACAATCAATGGTAATAGGTTGCCCATCTTTTATTTTTTTCATGGCTCCAGCTGCTCCTACAATTGCTGGAATACCAAGTTCACGGCTTACAATTGCAGCATGGCACGTGCGTCCACCACTTTCAGTAACAATGGCCGCAGCCTTTTTCATTATAGGAACCCAGTCAGGGTCGGTAATACGAGTAACTAAAACATCACCCGAACGCATTTTATGAATATCTTTTACATTCCTAATAACACACGCTTTCCCTTGCGCTACCTGCTGCCCAATACTTTGCCCTTCAACTAATACTTGAGCTTCTTTCTTATTCTGTATTGTATAAGTAACAATTTCGTGACTTTTATCTTTAGTAGTATGCACTGTTTCTGGACGTGCTTGCACAATATAAAGTTTGTTATTTTTTCCATCTTTGGCCCATTCAATATCCATCGGACAAAAAGAACCTTTAAGTTTTGAGTAGTGATCTTCAATTATCACAGCTGCATCGGCTAGTTCCAAAACTTCTTCGTCCGTTAAAGAAAACTGGACAGCGTCTTTTTTATTTACTTTTTTATTTACCACGGGACTACGACCAGTACCAAATACTTTTTTTAATTCTTTGGCACCACACTCTTTACGAATAATTGAGTGATAACCCTCTCTATGAGTCGGTTTAAACACATGAAATTCATCGGGGACAACTTCCCCTTTTACAACTGTTTCACCCAAACCGTACGATGAAGTAATAACTACACTTTCTTTAAACCCAGTCTCCGTGTCGATAGTAAACATAACCCCCGCGCAAGCAAGATCTGAACGTATCATATGCTGTACACCTACAGAAAGGGCAACATCAAAATGATCAAATCCTTTCTCCATGCGATAAATAATTGCACGGTCGGTAAAGAGTGATGCCATACTTTTTCGACATGCTTCAAGGACGTTTTTGATGCCGTAAACGTTAAGATAGGTTTCCTGTTGTCCCGCAAAAGAAGCATCGGGTAAATCTTCAGCCGTAGCTGAAGAACGCACGGCCACAGAACAGTTAGTTACTCCAGCCTCTTTACTCATTATTTTATAAGCCTGGGTAATTTCTTCTATCAACTGCTTAGGCAACGGAGCAGTAGCAATCAGCTGACGGGCCTGTTTGCCAGCCCGAGCCAAAACCTTCAAATCACCTTGCTTCTTAAGAGGTTTTAAAAATTTTTTAAGCTCATCTAAAAGACCATTTTCTTTTAGATGAAACTGATACGCACTGGCTGTTACGGCAAAACCATCCGGAACATCCACACCCTGACTCCCTAAATCTCGAATCATTTGACCAAGAGAAGCGTTTTTTCCGCCCACTTCTGGAATATCTTTGAGCGTTAACTTTTTGAATTCTTTAATGTACTTCATGAAACAGCACCCTTGGTTTTAAAAGTAAGTATTGGATAAGATATACTGACATTGAGCTTATTTTGCAACCACAAACCTTAAAGAAACTTGCAGTTTTAAAAGATCTTGAGTATCCTTTGGAAGTATTGTAAACCTTTAAAAGCCCGATGAGGAGGCAAAAATGAACGAGTCCTATACGCATCGTTCCAGTCAATCAAATCTCTCTCTCTCTCAACAATCACATCATGTGATTATTCCTGTCATGTCCCTCATGCTTGTCGTCAGTCTGATGCTGATTATGACCACATTCGTGGCTTTTTAATTTCCCCTTTTTCTAATACATTATTTTTATTTTTTAGCACGAAAGAACTATTCTCATGAAGAATGTTTTAAAATCTACTGTTGTAACCGCTGGGTTGGCTATATTTTCTATGCTTTTTGGCGCCGGTAACTTAATGTTCCCTGTAGAAGCAGGTGTAAATTCTGGTGATAAATTTATATGGGGTATCGCAGGCTTTTTAACAACCGCAGTGTTACTTCCTGTTATTGGGCTTATTGCCGTAATTTTATTTAACGGTAATTACGAGAAATTTTTTGGTCGACTTGGAAAAATCCCTGGATTCTTATCTATTGCTTTTTGTATGGCAGTAATTGGACCGTTCATTGCAATGTCTCGAATTGTAACCCTTTCTTACACCATGCTTTCTCCGTTCTTAGGAAGTGTATCTCTTCCAGTATTTAGTATAGTTTTTTGTGGAATCACTTTCTTGGCAACCTACAAAGAAAACAAAGTGATAGATCTTCTTGGCCATATCATTAGCCCTGCATTGCTTATCTCTTTAGGAATCATTTTAATCAAAGGTATTCTACATCCAAAAGCATTGATTCCTGTAACAAAGACAGGTTGGAATGTATTCTATGAACAAGCAAAACTTGGCTATGGTCATTTAGATTTATTGGGCGGCATATTCTTTGCTTCTATTGTTCTGACCATTTTGAAAAACACCATGAAGGACCATAACGACTACAACGTAAAAACGCTTGCTTGGACTGCTATGAAAGCTGGTTTTTTAGGATGTACTCTTCTTGGTATTGTTTATACAGGAATGGCTTTACTCGGTGCTTTTTATGGTACAACCGTTACTACAACTAACGGTGCCGAACTCTTTAGCAAAATCTCTTTCAAAATCATGGGTACCAACGGTGCATTGGTGATTGCTACCGCTGTTGCAATGGCTTGTTTTTCAACTATTATTGCATTATCGGCTGTACTCGCAGAATATATACAGGTTGAGCTAGCAGGAAACAAAGTTGAATATATTCCTTGCTTGACTGGTGTATTAGGTCTAACAAGCTTCATCTCATGCTACGGCCTTGATAGTATCATGAAGTTCTCTATGCCTATTATTGAAACATGTTATCCAGTCATTATTGTAATTACGCTTGTTAATATTGCACACAAAGTTTGGGGCTTTAAACCAATTAAAGTACCAACAGCATTAGCATTAATTGCATCTATCTATTTCAACTTCTTTATGTAAAAATTAAGGGCGCTTTAGAGCGCCCTTCTTTATGAATTAAAGTATTCTTTAACTCCATCTGTCGTTGCATCCATTGCCGACTGACCGGTCTCCCAATTTGCAGGACACACTTGACCATTTCTTTCATGGAACTGTAACGCATCTAAAATACGTAATGCTTCTTCTATGTTTCTTCCCAAAGGCATATTGTGCACAATCGCTACTTGCACAATATTATCTTTATCTAACACAAACAGTCCACGCAAAGCCATACCAGAAGCTTCATCCAGCACTCCATAGTTTAAGGCCATTTGCTTACAATGATCAGCAACTAATGGATAGGTAATACCTTCAACTCCACCTTCTTTCTTTGGTGTCTTCAACCATTTCTGATGACTCTCAACTGAATCTGTAGAAACACCTACCACTAGAGCGTTACGTTTTTTAAATTCTTCTAATTTTGCTTGAAACGCATGTAATTCTGTTGGACATACAAAAGTAAAATCTGCTGGATAGAAAAAAATAACTTTATACTTATCGCCTAAATCTGTTAAACAAAAATTTTCTTTAACAGTACTTTCATCAACTACTGGACAACTAAACTCTGGAGCTTTTTCACCTACTTTAATCATACGCGACCTTTTCGTATAAAACTGTTATTCTATTTGAGTTCAGTGTAACAAAAAATAGAAAGGTGTCTCTATGGCAAAAACAACATCGCTTGTTTTTGTTTTATACGACGGAATAGAACATTCAATATTTGAAGGCCAAGTTCTTGACCCTCTTTTAAAAAAATTAAAAAAAAATAGAACACTTACCATTACTCTTGTATCTTTTGAAAGAAAATTCCCTTCAGAAAAAAAGATACAGACTCTCAAAAATCGCCACCCAAGGCTTTCTCTAAAACTTTTCAAAAAAACTTTTTTCTTAGGATGGCCCTCTTTGGCATTCGGATCGTGGCAATTAAATCGATATCTGAACCCATTTAAGACATACACATTAATGGCACGTGGACCACTAGCAGGAGTGATTGCTAAAAATGCGTTCACACCAACATGCCGTAACATTATTTTACAAGCTCGTGGGTTATTAGCTGAAGAACATCGTTTTTCACATGCCAAATGTTCTTTCTTAATTCACTGGCTTTATGAGCTACGGACTCAACAACTAACCTATTGGGAACGCAAAGCGTATAAAAACAAACTGAACATTGGCTTTACTATTCAAACAGTAAGTAATGCACTCAAAGAACACTTAGCACAACAATATAACTTATCTGATAATGCTTTTGAAAACGCTCAGTTGGAAGATATGCCCACTGTTATCATCCCAGCACAAAGAGCCAGCCTTCGTTCAACCTTTAGATCAAAACTCAACATCCCTGATGATCATACAGTTTATGTCTATAATGGCTCTGCAAAACCATGGCAATGCCCTCATGAAACTGTTTTATTCTTTAAACAACAACTGAAAACCAATACTAAAGCATTTTTATTAATACTTACTCCCGATATCAAACTATTTAGAAAGATGTGCAAGAGGGAGCTTCTCCCAGCTACTACGTACAAGATTATTACTGTTTCTCATAAGAATATTTTTTCTTATTTATGCACAGCAGATTATGGGATACTACTTAGAGAAAAGAATACTCTTAACTGGGTTTCTCGACCAACCAAATATTTAGAATATAAAGCCGTAGGTCTTTCTATTATTCATAACCATACAGTTGCCTTTATTGAACAAGATCGTTGACAAAAAACCCCTTTTTCTGGCACATCTCATAAGAATATATCTTTAAAAACCAGGAGAATCATATGAAAAGATTTGTTCTTTTTAGCTTTTTTATAATAAATAATCTTAATGCTGCCACTCCGCCACCAGCAACACCTGTAAATCGAAACATGCCTCCCCCAAGAGGACTTTCCAGAGTAAATGTTCCAGGAGCTGGCCCCGTAGTTTCAAGACAAACAATTACTCCACGCACCGCACTACGAACAACAGCAAGACCAGGAAGACCGGCAAATCGAAACATTGCTCCGCCAACAGGGCTTTCTCAAGTAAATGTTCCCGGAGTTGGCCAAGTAGTTCCAACACAATCAGTCTCAAATATTGCTGAATTTGCAGCCGAGCAACAAGCATTTGCCCAACAAATAGCCCGCGAGCAAAGAAGCAGTGGGAATCCTGCTTGGTCTATTCCAACAACAAGAAAGGCTCCCGTTGCCAGTGCTACACCATTACCAGCTACACCAAATGCAGCACCTGCACCAATGTCCTCTCCTGCACGCGCACGTATACCTGTAGCCGCAACTGGTCACTCTATGATAGATGTTATAAACACCACCGGAAATGAACTTGAACTTTTTATACAAGATGGTGCAGGGGGCAGACATCAAAAAACATTAACTGCAGGAACAATACTTACCTCAATGCAAATTCCCAATACTGCTCAATCTGCTTATGTTCAAAATACAAACACATGCGCTCCAATTTCTATCATAAATGGACTTAAAGGTATTGTTATTAACCCTGACTCTACGGGGCTTAAAAACTATGAAATAACTCCTTTAATTCCAACCTATGAAAACTATGTATTGGTGTATAACCAGTCCCCTTTTCAACAGCTTATGGTACTCGAAATAGCACTTCCTTCTAGTGGGCTAATAGGTTATCTACCTGGATTTTTAGGGGGTACACATACAGTAAAAATTACCAAACAATTAGCACCTCAAGAAACAGGACTCATAGAAATACCAAAATTTACTACACATATTGATAATCATTACACCCCAACAGTAATCACACCAACCTCTGTCACACTGAGCATTCCTTCCTCAATCGATGAGAATACTTATACAATCAATACAAACGAGCATGATAGTTTCGTGATAACACACAATAACAATCTCATTGCAAGCACTTAAAAAACTAGCCACCATACAATGAAGAGCCGTCCATTCCGGACGGCTCTTCTATATTTATTATTCAATCCCTCAGTACAACTCCTACAGAATCGCTCAGGATATCTCAATGGAACCTGTTTATTCTCACCAATACCAAATTAAATAAATAATCCTGCAACCATGGCGGTCATTAAATTAGAAAGCGCACCACCAAGAACGGCTGTTAAGCCAAGCTCAGTAAGCCATTTTCTTTTATCTGGAACCAATACTCCAATGCCTCCAACTTGAATACCTATACATGAAAAGTTAGAAAAACCGCATAAAGCATAAGTAGTAAGTGCTTCTACACGAACTGGTAAGTTCATATTTACCATTTTATAATAAGCTACAAACTCGTTAATACCTACCTTTGTTCCAAGAAGTTCCGCAACTTGCGTTGCATCAGTTCCAGTAAAACCAAGCAAGTAAGCAAATGGATAAAATAATTGAGCAAAAATAGAATCTAACGTTAAAATCGGCACATTAAATCCATGTGCATTAAGGTAAGTGCACGAACCACTTAAAATACCATTGATCATAGCCATTAATGCAATGAACGCAATCAACATAGCACCAACATTAAGCGCTAATTGCAAACCATCAGAAGTACCTGTAGAAACAGCATCAAACACGTTACTTGATGTATGCTCAAAAGAAACTTCTCCATCTTCTTGTGCTATTCTTTCTGTTTCTGGTAGCAAAATTTTTGCAATCATAATAGTTGCTGGAATTGCCATAACACTGGCAGTTAATAACGATTTAATCGGAGCACCCATAGATGCGTAAATCGCTAAAATAGAGCCACTAATAGTCCCCATACCACTCACCATAACTACTAATATTTCTGATTTAGTCATCTTTTTAAGATAGTTACGAACAAGTAATGGTGCTTCTGTTTGTCCCAAAAAACTATTAGAAATAGCACACAACGTTTCTGCTCCTGTAGTTCCCAAGATAGGACGAACGACTATTCCAAGTCCACCCACAATGCGTTGGATAACGCCAAGATGAAAAAGAAGAGCCATAAATGCACCAAAGAAAACAATCATAGGTAAAATTTGAACAGCAAAAATTACACCCCATGGTGTTTGAGAACTATTTGCTAAACTTCCAAACAGAAAACTTACCCCTTCAGATGCATATTTATACAAATAACCAACCCCATCTGAGAGTGCTTGCAAGAATGACTGTCCGTAACTTGTTTTAAGTGCAAAAAAAGCAATTGCAAATTGCATAACCAAAGCATTAACAACTAACCGATGATTAATTTTTTTCTTATGACGCGAACATAAATATGCAATACCAATAATAACAGCGATACCAACTAAATTAAGATAACGATTGTACTCAAGCAAGTACGAATGCAGTGACATAAGAGCCCTTTTGAAAAGAAGTAAGATAAGAAATTCGTTAACGATATGTCACTAGTATACGTAAAAAAAAGAGGTGCGCAATGCACCTCTTACACTTTTAAAAAAAAGAAAGAACTATGCAGTTTTTTCTTTAGAACAAGTCAAAGAAATAGTATTTAGATTTTTTAACCATTCCTCTTGTTCTTTTACTGATTTTTCTACAATTTCTTTTTCAAAAGAAGCAACCATTGTTGTCAGTTGATCGTCCGTTAAAGATATTTCACTTTGTTCCCCAAGTATTGAAACTACAGCTGAACGAATTTTATTTTTTAAAGAATGCTCTTTTTTACTTTCTACTGCTTTTGTTTTAACAGTTTCTACCGGTGACGCAGTTTCTTCTGCACGCAATCCAGCAGTCGCTAATAACACTATGGAAAGAACCTTTAAAGAATTGTTCATAATAATATTCCTTTATTATAAATATTTTAATACTTTTCTTACTACTTGCACATAGATATGCGGGGAGTATGCCAAGCGTTTAATTGAGTGTCAACTTAAAAAGTCATTTTACAGATTTATTAAGGACTCTTTCAACACCCTGACTCAAAAGATCTTCAGTCAATAAAATCCCCTCCTGTATAGGTACATCTGCCGTAGCAAGATACTGAATTAAATGAATTTTAAATTTCATAACAGCTGCATCAAAATCTTCCTGACTACATTCATAACAAACTTGTATACGAGCACTTTCAGGAGTATACCCTTGAGATTCTAATGTCTTATACAAGTTTTTTCCCATAAGAGAACAGTGCTTAGTCATATTGTTATGCATTATAGCTAATTGCGTTTTCACTAAACTATCAATTCGTAACTTTAAATTTTCTTGCTGATCCGCTGTCTGCACCAATGAAACAAAACAGAAAAAGAAAAATCTAAAATAATTATGTTTCACCTTATTCCTTATTTAAATATGATCGAGCTACAATTTTTAAATCTATTCTCAATAAAACATTTAACTTATTTTCAAAAGTTTCATTTTTAAGAACGGCAATATATGCATGTGCAACTTTTGCCACCTGCACTTCAGTCAAATAAACATCCTGTTCAAGAGCCTTCTCTTTTACCGCCTGATTAAATAATTGATTCCAATTAAGTTCTTCAATGCGATTACCAGCAGCAGGTAACAAAGTTTTTGAATACATAAACAACAAAATAAGAATAGCTTTTATCTTCATAATTTTTCCTTTCTTCCAAAAAGGCAATTTACAAAGAAAACATAAATGAATGAAAGATTATGAAAATTTGAATGGTTTTTTACGACGCTCTTCTTGGTCATTCTTTTTAAGACCATCAACAATTTCGTCAATTTGACCTGTCATTACCACGTCCAATTTTTTAAGTGTCAAACTAATCTGATGATCGGTAATTCTATTTTGCGGATAATTATAAGTGCGAACTTTTTCTGCTCGCATACCACGACCAACTAGCTCTTTACGCTGCTCAGACATTTCTGAATCTTTTTTTTCTTGATGTGCTGTGATAAGACGAGAACGCAACATTTTCATAGCTTTGGCTTTGTTCTTATGCTGAGAACGCTCATCTTGACACGTTACCACAACACCAGATGGAATATGCGTTATACGAACAGCAGAATCGGTAGTATTAACATGTTGACCACCAGCACCACTTGCACGATACACATCAATCCTAAGTTGATCTGGAGAGATATTCACATCAACTTCATCTACCTCAGGAAGAACCGCAACAGTTGCTGTTGAAGTGTGTACTCGACCAGCTGATTCTGTAGCAGGAACACGTTGAACCCGGTGAACACCAGACTCAAATTTTAAATGACCGTAAATATTACGACCTTGAATATTTAAAACAACTTCTTTAATACCGCCAAGATCGGTTTCACTTAAACTAGCAATCTCTGTGCGCCATCCTTTTGACAGCGCATAGTTTGTATACATCTTAAGTAAATCACCGGCAAACAATGCAGCTTCTTTACCACCAGCTCCTGCTCGAATTTCAAGAAAAACATTTTTTTTATCAAAAGGATTAGGAGGAAACATTGCATCATCAAGTTCAGACTGAATTGCTTCTTTTTTTGCTTGTAAATCTACAAGCTCTAGTTCATAAAGCTCCTGCATTTCTGAATCTGTTGTTTCTGCAGATTGTTCTTTAATATCTGCCACTTCTTTATCAACAGCTTCAACTGCACGGTGCTTTTCTAGAAGCGTTTGCAATTGCGAATGTTCTTTCTGGATTTTGGGACGCTCTTTTGCCTCAACAGAACCCGAAAGCTTCTCTGCTAATTCATCGAATCGTGTCTGAATTGCATCCCACTTAACAGCCATGCAACATCCTTAAACGATAATGTGAGTTATTTCTTTTTTGCTTTACCAGTTTTATAGCGTTGTTCAAATTTATCAATACGACCAGCAGTATCTACAAACTTTTGCTGCCCAGTATAAAACGGGTGGCATGCAGAACACAATGTCGCACGAATTTCTTTGATAGTAGAACGAGTCATAAACTCATTTCCACATGTACAATGAACCTTAACCTCAAATAACTCAGGATGGATACCCTTCTTCACAAGCATTCCCTTTTGCTACACAGACTTCAAATTAACGCTATCAACTTCCCTTATTATCCTCTAAATGGGGCTTTTTGTAAAGCTCAACCGTCAAGATTCTTTAATATGTTCAATTTCAACCTGAAGAGCCTGCTTTAAATCAGTCACAATAGACAATATTTTAGCTTGATTGCCCTCAAAAACAATCCCCTTGGTCGGTAATAAGAAAACTGTAACCTGATGCCCCTCAAGATCAATAATCTGTCGTCCTTCACTAATAGCAACGGTCGTATTAAGACTTTTATCCTTCTCCAAGACTCGAGCAATGATGGCGAACATACGATCTGTTCCAATAGCCTTGAACTTACCAATGTTGAGTTTAAAGTGCTTTTCCTTATCTTCTTTGTCAGCATAGGCAAACCCAAGCGACAGCATGATAGGAGTAGCAATCGTAGTAAGAACAATGACCACCACACAAAGAACATAGCTTTCGGGACTAATGAGATTAGCACCACGCAAAATAGTAGCGATCACCAAGCCCACCTCTCCACGAGCAACCATAGAAGAACCAAAAAGATAAATTTCAACTGGTTTCCAACCGTTTTTTCTTCGACGCCCAGAAAGATTACTGAACTCTGTAGCTATATAACAACCAATCAATTTAGAAAGAATTGCCAACATCAAAAGAACACCAGCCAACTGCCACTCAGATTTAGATAAAACAGAAATATCCACTTGAAGACCAATAGAACCCAAGAAGATCGGTAAGAGAATACCGTTTACAAAGGGAGCAGAAGCCCGTTCAGCAGTATGATGTTTATCTCCAGTCCTATGAAACAAACCGGCAAAATATGCGCCTGTAATACCAGCAAGGCCACCAACTAACTCTACAAACGAAAAGTAAAACAACATAATTGCACATGCTGCCGGAGCCATTAAATGGTTCAATTTATTTACTCTTAAGTAATCAAGTGCCAGTGGAATAAAGAAAAAACCAAAAGCTACAATCACAACCGAGCTTAATACCATATATAGAATTGAATGACCTAAACTTACATGATGAGCATTTTGTAAAGCTTGCTGAGAAAGCCCTGCAACCTTCCCAAACACACCCGATTGTACACTCATAGTGAAAAAAGAAACTAAGATAACCGCAACAATATCATCTATAATTGCAGCTCCTAGAGTTGCTTGAGAACTTTTCAAATGCATCTTATTAGAAGAAACAAGCATGGCAACAGGAATGGAAACACTCGTTGCAGCAAAAATTAATCCAATACCCAAGGCACTAACTAAACTATAAGAATGTGGCAAAAAATAGTATAAAAAGCCTCCAATCATACCAATAGGAACCAACGCACCAAGTGTTCCAGCTGCTACTGCTGTAACCCCTACTTTTACTAAATCTTTTAGATTAGTTTCATATCCTGCAAGCCATAGAAGATAAGAAACGGTTAACGCTGCTGAAAGTAACAGTACAAAGAAAACATAAAGATCTGAAGGAATAAGAGTATATAATTTTTTTGAAGCAGTATCAGCAACCACGAATGGATGGATAAAAATAGGAAATCGAGCAATATTTATAAGAGATGGCCCTAGAATTATTCCACCTATAATTTGACCTGCAATAACGGGAACTCGTAATGTAAATTTAAGAATTTTACTAATTACAATAGTTCCCGCAAGTAAGATTCCAACGAACAATGCAAACTTAGCAACAAACGTAGTATCTAGACCTGCTTGCAAGAAAACACTTTCGGGAATGCTGTACGGAACTTTTTGTCCCCAAAGACTGGTGGTCCAACAACTTGCTATCAGTATCGAAAATAAATATCCCATTGCAGTTTAGCCCTTTCTAAAAGTGTTTTACCTATTTAATAGGTTATAACGGATCATTAGGCAAAGTGCAACCAAAACCCATGTATTTTATAAAAATAGGTAAAACTATGAATAACCAAGCTATAATAATGTTTCTTTGTGTGCTCTTGGAAACCGAAGGCTACTATCTTAAATCTTTTCGATATTCAAACATATTCATCATCTTTTGAGTCTCACTCTGATCCAACTGATAAAATCCGAATTGAGTATAAAGTTTCTGAGCTGGTTGATTGTCATTTACTACATCTAAAACGACATAACCTAATGTAGACCATTCATTGGTAATGTAATCAAAAGTTTTATCTAAAAGAATCTTTCCAAACCCCCTACGCCTAAATTTTTTAGATACTGCTATTGATTCTATTTTAGCAAAAGAAACACACGCTTCTTTAGTATCTTTAAGACCAGGAATAGCTTTTTTTATTTTCTCTATAGTCCAATCTTTACATCTCGGATTATTTTGAAAATCTTGTATACACTTCTCTCTTGTTTTAAAAAAAGTGACAAATCCAACAACTGTATTCTCCTCCAAAAGGACTAGTGTTTTTTTATTAGCATCTTCAAGTGCATCTTTTACAACTTCTGAAAACATTTCTTTACTAAAATTAGGAGATCGTAAACATTGTTTATATCCAGGAAAAAACAACTCTGGATCATGAAAAGAAATGTCTAAAATTGCATCTCTATACTCAGGCTTATAATTAGTAATTTGAGCGGAAAAAAGAAAAGTTGGTAACACTAGAACAATAAATAAACTTAGTTTTTTCAACATAAACACCTCTAAAAAAATAATTCCAAGAAACTCAACCACTTCCTTAATATACCCACCTAAAAGCAAAAATCAAAAGCCTCTGCCTATTTTAAGCTCACCCTACTTATTTAAACTCGTATTTTTTATAAAAATCGGTACCATTAAAAGCTAAATCTAACATTTACCGGTAAAAGGAGAGTGCAATGGCTATAGAAACAGGTAAAACTATGGATAACAAATTTATAATAACGCTCCTTTGTGTCCTCTTGGGCGCTGGAGGCTATTATTTTTACACAAAGAAAGAGGCAAAAATGAGTTCAGCCGAAACTAAAACTGGAAAACAAACAACTCCATCTGGATTGGGATACGAAGTAATCACTGCTCCTGCAGCGGATGCAAAGCAACCAGAAGCAGGGCAAACTGTTCAAGTACATTACACAGGATGGCTTGATGAAAATGGCAAACCAGGAACTAAGTTTGATAGCTCAGTAGACCGTGGTACACCATTCGAATTTCCAGTTGGTATGGGTTACGTTATTAAAGGTTGGGACGAAGCAGTTGCTGATATGAAGACTGGCGAAAAGCGTAGAATTTATCTTCCATCAGAACTTGGCTACGGTGCACGTGGCGCAGGGGGAGCAATTCCACCAAACGCAGATTTGATTTTTGATGTTGAGCTATTAGACATTAAATAAAATCAACTTTTAAAAAAAAGACTCAATGAAATTCATTGAGTCTTTTTTTTTGTCTATTTTGTAGCTATCAAAAAACTTGCTTTGCTTTTTGAAGTTCTCGAGCACGCAACTCAAGTTGAGCTGATCGTTTAGCTGAACATGGATGAGTTCCAAGGAACATATGATCAAATGCGCTTCCAATACGTGCAAACAAGTGATTGTATTGACCTTTTGCATGAAGATCTTTAAAGAACTGACTACCAGCTTTTACCACTTTTGGATCAGTAGAAGCATAGTAATCTGCATTATATTCTTGATGACGAAAATATTTAGCAAGCCCCAAGAAAAAGAATGGTACACTCCCGAAAAACACTTCATCTTTTACGTCAGAAAAACTTACACCTGCCATACTTGCAATTATCAATTTTCTTTTAAAGATATCACCATGAAGAACGTGTCCACATTCGCGCCCCATAATAAAGTTTACCTTTTCTTCAGAAAGAGGTACTACGTCTTTTTCGTTTATACTTGCACCATAACCAGAACCCAACAGTAACAATGTTCCTAACGGAGATGGCATCACAGCTGCATTACCCGCTAAAGGCATGTTAGGGTTATAGTATACATGATCAATTACTACACCCTTATCTAAGCATTTAGATTTCAATGTATCTATAACATCATGATTAATAGTTGGATTAGTCTTTTGAATATTCGCTTCACGTACAAGATACGCATATGAGAAAACCTGCAACGTAGTAAGATAAAGATAGGTTCCCAGAAAACCTGCAGCACCTTGTATATAATTAATGCCGCCAATTGAACGAGTAGAAGTGATACCATGAGGCTCAACATCTGCCGCACCCACTTGTTGCCCAACAAGAGCCAGTAATAAAAACAAATTAAGTTTTTTGGAAATAATCACAATCAACCTTTCCTTAAGAAGAAAAATAATAATGTACAATATCTATTCGGTTAGTATACACGCGAAAATGAAAAGAAACCATTACAATGGTCTATTCAAAAAGATGTATTGGGATTTTTTTTAAAAAAACTTCTGTATGGGTGCCAGTAAATTTAACACGTTCAGAATAGACCTATAAGTAAGCTATATAGTGCTCTTTACAACGAGATTTTTGAGATTTTAAATAATCTGAGAATGTCGCATCAATTTCAGTTAATCGCATCAATGTACCATTTTTAGAAACTAATGGATCTACCCCTCTAAATTTACCTTTAAAATGAAGGTCATGCTTTTGGGGAGTGCCTTGAGCATACGAATTTGCATGATTATCGATTTTTGAAAGCCATCTCGCAATCATTTGGTCATCTGAACTACGTAATATATCCATTACTTTTTGATCAGTAGAGAAGTGAAAATCTTTTTTACTCACAATACCAAGTGCAAATGCACGTTTTAATACAGAAGCAATAGTAGTAGAGATAAATGCATTTTCTGCAGACGTCCAGTTCTGGATACTTAACTCAACACTTACTTTTGCAAATTTTTTGGCTGCTTCTGAAGAAGTAAAAATCCATTGTCCATCTCGATACTGCACCTCTTTAGCAATGTCTTTCATTTCTTGTGCAGTTAACCAACCTTCTACGTATCCACCATATAGATTGTACTCTAACCTATCAGCACACAAATTAGGTAAATCATCTTTAAGCATTTTATATTCAACACCATTACCAAAATCAGCAACTCGCTCAAGCCCATGCTTTTCTAGAACTGCTAGTAAACCCGTTTCAGAAAGATACCATTTAAAAATAGAATCTTGATAAGAATATTTATCTAACACGGAACCATAAATAAAATCTGCCACATGAGAAAATGTGGTATGAGAAACATCATGCAACAATCCTGCAACTTGTTCTTCTAGGTCTGCACCAAATGTGCGGAGCATATAAAAAACACCCAGTGAATGCTCGTATCTTGTATATTTTTGTTCAGGCCTTACAAACGCCATAATACCATACTGATTAACACTTTTGAGTCTATGCATGGCTGAATGATCAAGCAACTCCAGAAGAACCGGCTCCGTAACATCTACCGAACCATAAATAGTCTCTACCGTACGCGCTTTTTGTTGTGTTGTTTTAATGGGCGCATAAAAAACATAACCACCAGTACCAACAAGCAAACTAACTAAAACTATTGAAAATAACTTTTTATTCATAACGTCCCCTCTGTATATAACGACTAGATAGGATTAGTATAAGAAAGATGTTTCAGAGAATCAAGATGGAATTAAAAGGCTCACTAAATCATTTCTAATACCAGCGCATGCCAAAACATTATCATAGAACGTAGTGAACCTTACAGGATCTCGGTATTTTACCATTTGAGCGATAAGCATCATCTCACTTAAGCAACTTTCTGTTTTATTACCATTTAAAGATGGCTCATTTATTTCTTGGTCATTAATCTTTTTTAGAGCTTTAACCAGATCTTCTAAACAAAAGCTACTCGTATCACACTGCCACATCTTTAACTTTTTATTAAACTTGAATACTCTTTTTTCCCAATCAAAATATTTTCTTAAATGCCCTGTTCCTGAATAAAGTCTCATTTCTATAGCTCCATTTTTTTGATAACACTCTACATCAACCAAACCGTATGAAGAAGGAAAAAGAGAACACGCAGAAAAAAGAAATAAAAAAAAGATTCGGTTCATTGTTGTGTCCCCTAAACAATTGATTTATCTTACTACTTAGGATAACAAGAGCAACGAACCTTTAAAAGAAATCCTTAATCTATTGTGCTAGAAAATAAAATTTGTCATCAGATCTACTTCACACATAACGCAATTGAGACTGTAAGCCGTGGAGAATACGCTTAGTAGGATCTTAAATCCTTACTAAATTAATCTCTAATTCAGTTATATCCATATTATTTTTTTCAACTAAATACTGAACACCACCACCAAGACCATAATCAACATCAAAAGCTTTTTTATTTTCAAATCAATGCCTTGATGGTTATAGGTAAGTGTTGAGTACTTTTACATCAGTAATGCCATCTGTTTTTGCAACATCAGTCATTTGTTTAACCAATTATCAAAATTTATTTTTCACTATTAATTTTAGCTATTGCTTTTTGTGCTGCTCCTATGCCGTTGTCTCGATTGTAGAGACGAGGATCAAAGGTACCCTGAGGTGTAACAATAACTTTAATTGATCGTCCACCGACATAGTCTAGCTCTGGCCAACATGCGCGGCCTTTTTTTACTGCTAAATCTAAAAATCTAGAAAAAGTATGCTCATTAAGATGCGTATTACAGGGGCTTAAAGTACGGATTGGTAATGCATGCATGAATAACGCTCTTACAACGTCTTCTTGATCAAATTTTGATATATCAACAAGATTATCTTCTCTATAACCAAGCTTTCCTTCAAGATCACTGACCCAACAAACCGCATCTCCCTTTGGTTTGGGAAATTTACGCCCCGCACCTTTCAATATTTGTATTACTTTTCGTGCTTCCTTATTCATCATCTCTTTTTCCAATTTAGGACGGATTGGATCAAAACATATACCCGATATTTTCATTATACGAATTTGATGAAGAAGAACTTTAATAGTGGTGTGATCTTCTTCTGTTAACTCAGAAGAAGGTGATGGCGACTCTAATTGGAATTGGTTTTCCCCAGGAATCACTACCGTTGTAAAACTTAAAAATATAAGAAAAATATATTTCATTTAATATCCTTTGCAATCTTTAACGAAACTTCATTAATCGACAATACACCATCATTAAGATTGGCATGTACCGATCGCATGGCTTTTTCAAACCCTGCTTTTGTTAAATAGCCCACAGCATTGAATGCTGAAATCACAGCATCGAATTTACCGATTTTTACTGTTCGCATGTCAGTTTCAAAGAACTTAATTTTTTGTTTTAATTTTTTTGCTTTGTGAGTATTTTTTCTATAACTCGATTGGCTTTTAAAGACTTTTCTTCATTCAAAACATCGTAAAATTCAGCTGATGTATCAAGATACGATACTTTGGGGGCAGTATGTTTGGTAATTTTCTTCATATTTTAATATCCTTTGCAATCTCTAACGCAACTTCATTAATCGACAATCCAGTTGTATCTAAAAACATAATGTTTGCTTTTGAATTCCAAACGGTAAGAGTATCCCAAAGAGAAAAATCCAGTTCACTCCAACAATTATCTTTTATAACATGTTGCTTATATGCTGGATCTTTATGATGCTTACGCAACCAATCAGCCCATGCAAGCGTGTGCTTGTCAGGTGTATCACCGCGCTGTTTAAGACGCTCAACACGTTGTTTATCTTGCACATCAAGAAAGTAATAATTAATATTTTGTATTTTTAACGCTGATGGACAAGCGAGAAGCTCACCTATAGCCATTTGCCCAACAAGTGTAACGTTTTTTTCTTCTTCTAAGATCTTTCTCAACCACTGTTCTGTTGTTTGCTGCCGCCATTGAGTATCTGCATCTTTTGGCACACCAATAGAATCAAATTCAAAAACTACAAAATCTTTTCCAAGTAATTTTTGAAGATCAGGAATTATAGAAGATTTACCAGACCCGCTCGCACCACTAATAAAATAAATAGACATCAAATACTCCCAGTAAGATTACTCACTCAGGATATACGACCCCATAACCTTGTAAAGACCAAAATAGATTCAGGCTGATGCCGCAACATATATCGACTGGTTCTTTTGTTTTCGAAGACTTTGATTATAATAAACTAAAGTCTCACTCTTACCTTGCTCAATCTCGTTTAAACGTTTTTCTAAACATTTAATACGAGATGCTGCGCAGCCATGAGAATCAAAGATATCTGTAACATCTTTTTTAGGATCGAATTCACCTAGAACATAAGTATATTGCTCTTTCTCTAAGTCTGCTCTCCAGAAATCAATACCCGCTTTAATAACTTTAGGATCGTCTGAAGCATAATAATCAGCGTTATATTCTTGTTGACGACTTAAAATCATTCTTACGGAATGACCAGCATATGCACAGAACAAAGCATATGTATAAAAATCTAAACTCGATAAATAAAAAAGTTGAGAAACAAAGTTTAATGCAACCCATTCCCCCGTAAGCGTAATCGCTGCCAGCAACTCTCTATAAGATCCATCATTATGCTTAATGTGATTACACTCATGCCCAAGAATAAAAAGGATTTGTTCGTGCGTTAATGGTTTTACATCTTCGTGTTTACTTAATCCATACCCAGAACCAATGAGCAGAACATTTCCGCTAAACGTAGAGAGAACCGCTGCATTGCCTCGATGATGCATTGTAGGATCATAAAAAACATGGTCTATCACAATACCGTTCTTCAAACATAACTCTTTAAAAAGCTTTACTCGGTCATGACGGATATTAGCATTCTTACTTTGTTTTATTGCACCCTTGGCGTAATAGGCATAACTGCTATGTTTTACAACTTTCTGCAAACAGTAGGTACCAACCATAAACCCCAAAGCCGTTTTAACCGTAGAACCTAAAGACATAACTCCAACAGAAAATACTATAGCCGCTGGACGCACAGAAACTGAACTAAGCAAAAAAACACTACATAGTGCCATTTTTTTAAAGAAAGACATAGATACCCCTAAATTCCATTTTAGAAAAGAAAACCTGCATCTATAATACCTAAGAAAAGGTCAATAGGCAAGCCTAGAGACAATTATAAGCTATTAAAGAGAAGGATTTTGTCATTTGAGAAACTGGCAGTGCCAGGCCCCTCATCAATTTCGGGGTAAACTCCACCCAAAGGGCGAAAACTGGCGGGGCTGACGAGACTCGAACTCGCGGCCTTTCGCGTGACAGGCGAACGCTCTAACCAAACTGAGCTACAGCCCCCTTACCAATAAAGATGGCTCCCCGGGCTGGACTCGAACCAGCGACCTAACGATTAACAGTCGTGTGCTCTACCAACTGAGCTACCGAGGAACTAATTTCAATAATTTTTCGGCTTTTAAGCCGTCACCATAAGAACAGATTCTTTATGGTGGGCGGTACTGGACTCGAACCAGTGGCCCTCAGTTTGTAAGACTGATGCTCTACCAACTGAGCTAACCGCCCCTTACATGAGTCAAAATTGTAAAGCAAAGAATAACGAAAGTCAAAATTAAATTAGCTTATTTTGCACCCTTTACCAGAACGTATCCCAAGTCTATACTAACCAAGAGTCTTCTGAGTAGCCTTATTATAGCAAAGGATTTAAGAATGAACCAGCTCCTAAACGCTATTAAGAACATCTTTATTGTGCTTATTTTGCTAAATATGGCCCCTCCTTTAATTATAGGAATCAAAGATCAATATTTTGCTTTTCTATCTCCAAGCACCAAAGTAGCACACATTTCTATTGACTCACTTATCGATTCCTCAGAACCTTACACCAAATATTTAAAAGACTATTTTAAAGATCCAGAAATCAAAGCACTGCTACTAAAAATCGAAAGTCCTGGTGGAACCCCCGGTAGTTGCCAGAGTATTTTCAACGAAATTCAATATTTAAAGAAGAAATATCCAAAACCAATAATTGTGTTCACAGAAAATATGTGTGCGTCAGGAGCCTATTATGTTGCCTGTGCGTGCGATTCTATTATTGCTTCTCCGGCCTGCATCATTGGGTCAATTGGCGCCCGATTTACCACATTCTTTGATGCTAAAAAATTCCTACAACAACACAATATAGAACCGTATACCATTTCTTCCGGGAAATACAAAGGGGCTATGAACCCATTCGAAACACTAACACCAGACCAAAAAACAATGCTGCAAATGGTTTCTAATAATACGTATGAACAGTTTGCGCACGATGTTGCCATTGCCCGCAAACTCTCTTTTGCACAAAAAGAGGTCTGGGCAGACGGCAAAATTTTCACAGGACAACAAGCACAAAAAATTGGGTTAATCGACCAGCTCGGTTCATATTCCATTGCATTAGAAAAAATTCATGCAGTTGCTCCTATTGAAGGTGAAATTCAGTGGATTAAACCAAGAGATGATAAATGGCTAGGCTGGGCTGACATGTTTAAAAAAATAATTCACGGTGGCATTGAAAGTGCATTAACACACCTTTCTTATTCACCGTGAGATTAAAGATACTTTCTTTGTTTCTTTTTCCTCTTGGCAAGACTTTGCATCCTTTCACATTACTTATTCCTTCGTTTTTCTTCTACTCCCCTCATGAAGACATCATACCCATCAAGCGTTAATCCAAAATCACCAGATACTGAAGAATAATATTTAGAACGATGTAAAGCATCCGCAATGAGCACAGTAGACGAAACTTTATCTAAAGAACACGCATTGAGTATTACACATGTTTTTAAGCAAACAAAAGGTATCTGTTTATCGTTAATAACTGCTGCTAGATTCACGATAAAAGACTGTTTTTATTAATAGAAATTTTAATAAAAACTTCTTCACCTTACCTTTTTATATGAATGTAATTAATGTAAAACAACGGAGAGATTATAACAAAACTATTTCTTTTGAACCACATAGCAATAAGCGAGTTTGGTGACATCAATAAGAGGCTTCACTTTAACGTCGTAATGCACACCAGTATCTTTAAAGTCTTGCACTTCTCCAATACCAAAGCCCGCAGGAAAGACGAGCCCCTCACCACTAGAAACAACACGTTCGCCTTTTTTAAGTTTTGCTAGATGATCAACATGCAAAAGCGAACCCCTATCTGTTTGCTTGGTTCCTTGATAAATACCAACTGTTTTTGTTCTTGAACAGTATGATGCAACCTGACACACAGGATCGGTAATCAATGCCACCTTACTATAAAACGGATATACTTCTGTTACCTTACCAACCAAACAATTTTTATGAACTACTGCCATATTCTTCTGGACATTCTTTTGCTTACCAGCGTCGATTAAGAAGAAATGCTGATTCTCGAACTGTTTTAAAATAACTTTTGCAAGCTGCATCTCAGTTGTGTCATACCGCTTTTTAAAATTACGCAACTCACGTGTTTCATCTAAGAATACTTTTGAACTTTCTAGTTCTACTAATTGCTGATACAAAGATTCGTTTTCTAGACGCAGCTGTTCAAGATCGTAAGTAAGTTTTTTTTTATCGTTCCAAAGTGAATACACAGAAAGAAAAGGACGCGAGATCCAACCAGAGAAGGTAATAAAGGGGTAAGAGACAGTAGAAAGAACGTGCTCAAATCGACCAGGTGTTTTTACAAAAGCACGATGAATCAGAAAGAAACACAATGCGGCCAGTAATACATATTGAAATACTACTCTTTTTTCTTTATTTTTTTTCACTACTCTGCTCTAAAAAACTCCCGTAAACCTTCTTTAACTCTTTCCACATCATTGCACACAACCAACTCTTTGCGCAACCTTGCTGCAGACATTTTACCTTTTAAGTAAAATGGAAGATGTTTTCTGAACACATGTAAACCAAGTGGTCCATAATATTCAATCATATGATCAAGTTGCTCAAGTGCACATTGCAAGATCATTTCTTCTTCAATTTTAAATGGTCGCCCTTGTGAATGTTCGTACATCTCTTTAAGTTTCCATGGCTTTGACCACATACCACGACCAATCAAGAATCCATCAACACCAGTTTGCTCATACGCACGTTTTGCCAAAGGCCAATTTACAATACCGCCAGAAAGCAACACAGGAATCTTTACAGCATCTTTTACCTGACCCGCAAGTTCATATTTAGGGACCCCTTCAAAACGCTGTGTTTGCAACCGAGGATGAATAGCAATTGCATCTGCACCACAATCTTGAATAAGTTTTGCAACTTCAATGGCATTTTCGTGTTTAAAACCTGCTCTAATTTTTACGGTAAATGGCAAAGGAATTCGCTCTCTAAATCTTTTTAAAAGTATTTCTAAACGAGGCAAATCACCCATTAAAGAAGAACCTGACCCAGAGCGAATAACATTTTTTGCAGGACACCCAATGTTAAGATCAATGCAGTCAACACCAGCAGCCAAAATTTTATCGCATGCTTTGTCTATAAAATCAGGTTTATTAGCTGAAACTTGATAATTCAATGGCCGCTCAGACTGCTCAAACTTAAGAGCTTTAGCAGCACCTTTATCATTTGCTACACAACCAATATGACGCATTTCACCGTATAAAAGCGTGTCTTTAGAAAATTTCCTAACTAGCTTTCTAAACGGAGAATCGGTAATTCCATCAAGCGGACCGCCCATAAAACGAGGGAATTCAAGTTTCCCAATCTTAACCTTTGTATTCCAATACAACATTGCAACCTCTAAAAAAGACAACTAATAGGCTTATAGAATAGCATACTATACCAAATTATACGAATTTTTTAATTCAAACCTAAGGTTGCCTTTAGAGCCTCCTAGTGGTACAATAGAACCTTATTTACAAATTATACAATAAGGGTTTTAGGGATATGTCTTCTTTTATAAAAAATAGTTTATTTGTTTTAAGCTTATGTTTTGTTGTTCCAGCTCATACTGAATCAGAGAAATCTCAATTATTAGAATTTATAAATAACGAAACAGTAGCCCAAGGTATCCTTGGATCGATCTTATCTTATAAATTGCTCTGCTTTATGACCAACTCTACTTTTGATGCATATCATAAAATCGGCATGCAACAAGAAAAAGACGCGCTACAACAAAATGCCTCTGATGAAGCAAAGCGCATAGGTGAAGCAATTCGCGAAATAAAGTTAACTCTAAAAACAAATAAGGGAAAAGAACCTCTCTTTGTTGCGTGCTCTTCAAACTTTCCAGGACTAATAGCAACCATAAAACAAGCAAACAATTATGGAATTATACTCGGAGGAGGGTCCCCAGACTTACTCTTTGGTTTAAGAGCTAACAGTCAAAAGGCTTCTAAAAAAGCGAGAGAATGCTTAATTAATCATGAATATTCTCATTTTAAACATAATGACGTACAGAAACGAAATATATTTGCATCAATGCAACCTCTTCTAATAACATTAACCTGGAGAGCAATGCGATATTCAGGAAACAATAAGATGACAGCAGGAACCGCAAGTATAATTACAGCATTAATACATAGTTATTTGGGAGGAAAACTCTCTCAAATGCATGAAACTAGAGCAGATTTAGAAGCATCTCAAGATCCAGAAGTACTTAAAGCTGGTGCTACTTGGTTCAAAGACACCTGGCATCCTTTTGAAGTAGAAGAATCTAAAAAGAATATTCACAATCTCTGCAAAAACCTAAATTTATCTTGTATTGAAGGTACCGTTGCCAACTTCTTACAATGGTTTAGAACGCACCCTACTAATGATCAACGAGCTAAAGATTTTATAAAGCATGCAGCACAATTAAGCTCAAAAAAACTCGAAAAAAAACAGACTCTTTAAAAACTCATTTTAAGCTCACAAGCTTATTCCTAGGCCTTTCCACTTGCGTTTTTCCACCTTGATGGCATATTCAAATAGAATTTATACATAAAGTAACGAAACGGAAATTATAATGTCTAAAGTATTTAAAGTAATTTTAAGCTTAAGTTTACTGATTTTAACTCAAACTCATGTTGCTGCAGGGCGATTTATTCAATTTTTTAAAGCTCCTTCAATAGCATTAGGAGTAACGGGCTCTATTGGTAGTTATACTTATCAAAGTGACGCTGTAAAAGAAAATTTCACAAAAGAAAAAAATCTAGCCCTAGAACAAACATCTAATCCTGAACTAGAAACGAAAAAAGCAGAGCTCAAACATTTCTGTGAAAAACAGAGAGGTGTTCATGTTGACTATATGACTTTTAATTCCATGGATATAGAAAATCCTTTAATAGAAGGGATTAAAATAAGCGGAGCCGCGGCACAAATGCATAACGGAGAGTCTCTTATACTCCTTGGTGATGAATTTAAATCAGACAATTCTAATACACCTCAAGAATTAAAAGATTTTTTGATAGGACATGAATGTACACATCTTGAAAAAGAAGACCTAAAGAAAAGATGTGCTACCAGGGCGCTCATACCTTTATCTGTAACAACAGCATGGAGATGCGCTCGATTTGGAGGAAGAGGAAAGATTGTTGGATCATTAGCTGGATTAATAGGATTATTAACAAGCACAAAAATTACAAATTCTTATATACATTTTCAAGAATTTAGAGCTGACGAAAAAGCTTCCGAAGACCCAAATACATTAGAAGCTGGAGCGCAGTTCTTTGAAAAAATATATAACGAACAAGTTGCCCAACAAAAAGCAATCAATACTTATGGATCTGAAGAAGAAAAAATACATTATGCTGGAGTAATGGGAGTTATGAAAGCAATGCACCCGTGCCCTCTAGAACGTGCACAAAGACTTCGAAAACAAGCTACGAAAATTCGTACAGAAGAAAAATAGATCAATAAGTTAGCTAAAAAATAAACGAATTCCATCATTCAAAAATTATTTCTACTCATAACACTTATCACTTCTTATAAGGAAAGTTAGAATAGGAAAGATACATTAAAGAAAAAGGAACAGTAAACTGCTCCTCTTTCTTGTGATCCGTGACTTTTGTTTTTATTTGCTTGGTAGAATTCTGAAAACTGTCGTGCCGCATTTTGCACATTGGCCTTTCATTGCACGGCGCGTTTTGTTTCCTTTTGCTTTCATACTTACTTCTTTTCCGTTAGCAATCTCGCATTTAGCCTTACACTTTACGCAATATCCTTCCATGACTCACTCCTTTTTTTGGACTAACGCCCTATGTTATTCTTCCCCACCCTTCTGAGGGACATATTGTTCAATGTAACACACTCACAAACCTAGGAACAACAACTCAAGCTCATTTAATGTCAAAAAGAAACTAGTTAAAGCTTTTTTTTAAAAATCATACGCAAATCGCACACCAAGTCTTCCTCGTTCATCTGGTGAAAAACCAAGATGCATGTCTTTTGGAATAGTAATACCTTTGAACGCAGTATGCGCTGCTACAGCTACAATTGTACCGAGGCCCATTCCTGCAATACCTTGAGAAAGGTAATGATGATTACACGAAACGTTCATTCCAAGGGCAAATGCAGTAAACAATCCCAACGGGATCCCTGCTCGTATTCCTTTTTCCATACCCCAAAAAACTGCCATGTAAGTAGTTATAGCCATATGGCCGGAAGGATTTCCTCCATGAGCACGTTTATGTTTATCAAAATTTTCATGCCATGGACGCAGGTTCCCCTTAACTTTTATTTCTTTTAAAAGAATCTTTAAGGTAAAACACCAGATTAATCCATTGGTAAAAATTTGAGCCCTTCTTCGATCATATGGATTATGATGAATGAAACCAAGTAATCCAATGGCAATAAAAGGTGCAGAAATATATTTATCATCAAGAGCTAAATCACAAAAGAATTTTCTGGGTTGATGTTTATTTGTATGGGTCTCAATATCGTAAAACTGCCTATGCAAACGATTGTCAACACGACGAGCTGAAAGATAAAAGGGCATGAAGATTGTAGCCAAACGCATGGTTTCTAACGTTACAATCTCTCGACCAATAGATCTGGTATCTTCAAAAATGTTTTTAACATAACCATTTACACGTTTTGAAGTGAAACGATCAAACGGATTCCCTTTTTTTAGTTTCTCTTTTAGTTTGTGCGTACGAACATGCTTTTTTTTCTTATCTTCTCCATACAATGGTGCAATACATATAAGCGCTAAAAGAATATACCCCAACTTCATACCACCCCCTGTAGTTTTATATCTGCCTATATCTACCTAACAGTATAAAAAACTACAGAGATCATTTTCAAGTATTTGTTTACAGATAGAATTAAATATCAGGGTGTTGTGTATGCCAATCAGTTTTTTGTTGATATGCATACGCTGCTTGATACAAAAGCCCTTCAGACAAACGTGGACCAATCAATTGCATTCCAATCGGCATCTTCTCTTGAGAAAATCCAATAGGAACAGACAAAGCAGGTACACCACTTAAATTAGCTGGTGCAGTAAAGTAATCTTGCAAATCCATCGCTAATTTATCATCGTCATATGCGCCAAATTTAAATGCAGGAGCTGATTGAGTTGGCATAACAAGTACATCAACGTTTCTAAAGGCATCATCAAGTTCTTGACGAATTGCACGACGAACGCGCTGTGCATTATCATAATAATCACCAGCGTGCCCTACAGACAATACATAGTTACCCACCATAATACGCGCTTTTACTTCTGTCCCAAAGCCATCGTGTCTGGTCTGCTCGTACATATCGGTCAAATCTTTTTCTTTTACACGCATGCCATAACGTACTCCATCAAAGCGAGCAAGGTTAGAAGCAGCTTCTGCACGACTAATAATAAAGTATGAAGCAGCACAGTACTCAAGACTTTTAATGCGTACACGCTTTACCTTGGCACCCATCTCTTCGTATACCTTAATAGCATCTTCTACGTTTTTCTTAACATCTGGATGCAATCCTTCTGCTTCAAGCGCATCGTCTATGACACCAATTGTTAAATCTTTTGGTAAAGAACCATCTAAACGTTGTGTATAATCTTTCTTTTCTACCGATAGGCTTGAAGAATCCTTAAGATCTAAACCTGCAATTGCTGAAAGAACTAAAGCGTTGTCATAAACCGTACGAGTAAAGATCCCAACAGTATCAAGCGAAGAACCGTACGCAATCAAACCATAACGCGAGTTAAGACCATAGGTCGGCTTAAGACCTACAATTCCACAAAACGCTGCTGGTTGGCGAACAGAACCCCCTGTATCTGAACCAAGTGCCCATGGAGCAAGACCTGCTGCAACTGCTGCTGCTGAACCACTGCTAGAACCACCTGGAACACGTGTTTTATCCCACGGGTTTTTTGTTTTACCAAAAGCTGAAGTTTCACCTGAGCTTCCCATAGCGAATTCGTCCATATTAGTACGACCTAGAAGAAAAGCACCTTCTTTTTGAAGTCGTTCTACCACCGTTGCATTATAGTTAGAACTAAAATTTTCTAAAATCTTTGATGCACAAGAAGAAATACGATCTTTCTGACAAATATTATCTTTAATATAGCCTGGAATTGCAGACAAAATGCCTAAAGACTTGAAACTATCTAGAACAGATTCTTTATCAAACACCTCTAGCACAGCGCCTAGATCTTTGTGTTTTTTTGCTCTTTCAATGTAGTAATCAAGTATCTCTTCGTGCGTTACTTCTCCATTTTCTAATAATTCTTTAAGCTCTTTAATAGTCTTAAATGCCAAATCTTTCATGCAGAACCTCGTATTACTTGCTGTCTAAAATTTTAGGGACGACAAAATAGTTTTCTTCTCGCTCGGGTGCCCGATCAAGAATAGGCTCTGGACTTTGTTTTACAACTACGTCTTCACGCAAAAAGTTTACATTTCTATTAGATGGCTGATCATCAAGCTCTGCTGCCACCTGTCTTACCCGTTCAGCATAAGAAAGAACTGCCTCCAATTGATTGATCAGAGGGTCTATCTCAGAATCTTTAATCGCAATACGCGAGATACTTGCTATTTTCAGGGCTTCTTCTTTTGTAATTTTCATCCAACACCTTTTACTGCTTTTTGTTTCCACGCATCTTGTCTGAATCTTCGAATGTATACCAAGCTCATTATACCGTTACAGATATATAAAGAGCTGTAGACCAATACAAATTTGAGCACTGTATTCTGAGTATCCAAACAAGAGAATCCATATGCCATAGGAGCGAAGATTAACCCGCAGACTACAAGCCGTGTCCACATAACTACGCGAACATTGGCTGCCCCACGGAGCGCTCCAGCAAGGAGTAATTGTAGCACATCGAAGAAAGCAAGTACACTTATAATTGGAAACGCCTTAGCCGCAAAAGCAGTAAATTCCCCTTTAAAGTCGAAGAACTGTATAACCGTTGCTGGGTTAAGCGCACACGCAAAAAGTATCACAAACACACTTACAGCAGATAAAAAGACAATCTTTTTAATGGTACTTTTAATTCCATCCCAATCTTGGCGACCATAATAATTACTCACTAAAAAGGTAATAACCTGAGCAAAAGCAATAGCCGGAAGCAGCGCAAAACGCTCTAAGTCTTTAACGACCGAGAAACTTGCCAGCACACAGGTCCCCATCGGAGCAAGACAATGAACCAGCCATACGTATGAACAAGAGAGAGCAGCTTTGTCTATCATCACTGGTAAACTTACCGCAAAAAGCTCTTTGACTCTTGGCCAAGAAGCAAATGCACCCCAAAGATTAATATCATATTTTTCGAGCATGCCACTAAAATTAATATAGAACAGTACAGCAATAGTCATGAATATATATTGAATAACAGACGCCGTCGCAGAACCGAGTAATCCAAGCTCTGGAAAGCCAAATACTCCAAAAATTAATGCGTAGTCAAAAAAGAGAAAAACAATGCTTCCAAGAATAAAAATATTCATAGGTGTTTCAGCATCTTTAATACCGCGTAAAAACCCAATGAACGCAAAGTATACAAAGGTAAAAAACACCCCTATTGCACGAATACGCAAAAATGGAACACCCAGTGTTACCATTTCTGCAGGCACTCCATACCAACTGTAGATACTTGCAGCACCCATATATAACATTCCTGCAATACAACCACCAGTTAAAATAGTGGTCCAAAAAGAATTAACCAGTGCATTACCAGCACGTTTAAAACTTCCCAGTCCATTAAGTTGACCCGTCATAATAATAGTACCAACAGAAAGACCTTCTGCCATTTTTATAATAGAATGCAACAGCATATTTGTTACACCAAGGGTAGCATACGCCGATGTAGACTTTAGATTCGCAATCCATCGCGCATCAATAAGAAGGGGAACCGAGTACAAAATAACTGCAGTAATAAATTCAGGAATAAAATAACGCGCAATGTCTCCAAATCCTTGCCCATGCTCACGATCTTTTACTCCAGCAACATAACTAGTCAAAATATTTTTCTTTATAGCGTCTGGTCGAGTCTTCATCTTTCTCTCCTTAGCTTTTTAATCTCAGCAATTGCCTGATTCCCTTGATGTTGTTACAACATAAAAAAAATTCTCTCTCCAAGCAAATATCTCTCTCTATTAATCTTACTATTTTTCAATTTATCTTCGACATAGATTTCAAATAATTAATTTAAATCATATTAAAAAATAAAATTATTTTCTCTTATAAAACTTTTTGTTTACTTTTGAAGTCACCAATTGTTAGTCTAGATCAATGAAGTGGTTGTTGTATCTAAAAAAAGGAGGGTATCATGAATAAAATAATCAAAATGTTATTATTAATAATGCTCACAGGAGCAAAAAATATTACTGGAAAAGGATTTAGTCCTCATATGGTAACGTTTTTCTTTAAGAATTATCCAAAGATAGAAAAGAACAGTTTTAAAAAAGTACCACTCAAGAATAATCCGCGCGCAGGAATTGTAGTTTCTTATTTCGGGTTTATGACAACATCTGACAAAGCCGGAGAAGTTATGTTTCCAAGACGTCACCAAGCTCCAGAATTCTCGATATTAATATCAGATAATCCACAGCCAGTCTTTATGTTAGAGAATACTATTCATCATTGGCAGGTAAGAAAAAAAGCAAAATATGCTTTTTATACTGTTAAACGCGAAAGAGATTCGCGCACAAAATTATTTTTTTGGAGTGTAAAAAAAGCAAATCTTCCCAAGGACAAACATTTATCAGTTCATACTATGGTAGTTTTTGCAGATCCTGGTAGTATTTATGTTCCGGAAGGTATAACAATTACTAAAAATAAACCTCAGATCTTCTTACCGCCTCTTTACGCAAAAGAAAACCATTCTGCTGCTAAAAACGCCCTTGCGGCGCTTGAGATACGTGCATTCTTCGACCCTATAAATCGAGTGTACAACATCAAAAAGCCAGAAGAGAATTCTAAAGAGACACATAAAAAACCTGAGCGTATGATTCAACAACATTTAGGATAAAGGCGCACATAACATCATGAAAAAATCTCTTCTTCTCACGCTGCTCTCAATTTTTGTTAACGTCAAACCTGTAGAGCAGGATAGAACACTTATGGGACTTGTCGCTGCAAGTTCACAGAAACGAAAAGCTGATGATGAACCATTAGAGAAACCAGAAAACCCTAAGGCCCGCAAAACAGATGGTCAGGCAGCCAGCAGCACAGATCACCAAGAGATAGCACAGTGCACTATTTGCTATGAAAACCTTGAAGATGGAATTGTTACACTTCCTTTTACGGGAGAAAAAAAGAAAGATTGCGGACACAAGTATCATAAATTTTGCTTGCGAACGTGGCTACAAAACAACAAAAACTGCCCTGCGTGTAGAGCGAATGTAACACTAAAAATTCCTTATTCACTTCTAGAATTAATGGATGAGCAGTATGCGCCACCCATAACTTCCCCTTTTGCAACTTATTCCGTACGTCTTACCCGTAAAAGCATTGATTCTCTTGAAGGATTCGAAAAACAGCCTAAGGATAAAGCCACAACATTAACTCTAGCAAACAACCTTATTCCAAATATTCCAGTCGGTTTTTTAGCTCATTTTTCTGGACTTACTTATCTTTCTTTTTATAACAATAAAATCAGAAAACTTGTACCTGGGATGTTTAAAGACGCCTCTTCTTTGCAAACATTAATTCTTTCTTTCAACGGCATCAAAGCATTACCTGCTGGAGCTTTTAAAGGTACTAAAATTTCTAAACTTTCTTTCTATGGTAATTGTATAAAACATATAGACAACGATGCTTTCTCAAAAGATGACACAGAAGATCGATTGCCTCTTAAGTGTCTCAACTTTTCAGATAATAATATGCATAGTTTTAACGCTACTGCCCTTAAGGGAGTACAGTTAAAAGATCTTCAACTCTTGAGAAATCACTTACCTCCTCAGGAACGTCTAACAATTGGAGAGAATCTTCCTCAAGATTGTAGAATAGCATATGAAAACTAATATTTATTACCATTTTTCAACCAAGAGAAAATTTTGGTATGCTAGACACTGCGTTCTTTAATTTTGTGTAGAAAAATGAGGATCTAGTATGAAGTTTCAAATATCTTTTGATGATTTATCACTGGAAAAAAATTTAGCAACAGCCAGGCAGGTTGCACAATACAGTGATATGATTGAAATTGGCACCTTACCAATTCTTCACCACGGAACGGCTGCTATTGAAGCATTTAGAAAAGAGTTTCCTGATCACACTCTATTTGCAGATACTAAAATTGTAGACCGCGGTCGCGATGTAGCAAGTCTCTTTTCTAAAGCTGGTGCTAATTGGATCTCTGTAATGGGAGGAACAAGTAACGAAGTTATTCATGGAGCATGCACCAAAGCGCATGACTTAGGCAAAAAAGTGATGCTCGACATTCTTGATGTAAATTCTGCCGCTCAAGCAGCATTGGATTCAAAAACACTCGGTGTTGATGCTATTATTTTTCATCAACCATTCGATAAAGGTGAATCGCTCGTCTTCTTAGAAGAGTGGAACATGGTGCGTGGCAATACCACTCTTCCTATATTTGTTTCTGCAAAAATCGGCAGACAAAATATCGATCAAATTCTTGCGCTAAAGCCAGATGGTGTTGTCATTGGCCGAGCTGTTACAGAAAGTGACGATCCAACAGCTGAAGCACAATTCTTTTACGATAAATGTCACCGTTAAAATTCGTAATCATCCCCGCAGTCAGAACCATCATCTGCGCTATACATATGGGTATAGGTATTTTGACACCCCATAACAAAATAAAGGTTCGTATGCTTATTAACAGTAAACGGTATACCCGGAGTTACAAGGTTTAGCCGGAAGTATATAGTATAATTTTTATTATTTTTAAAATATGTTGTTGCTTCCAATCCAGAAACGTTACTCAATGGTGGGTTAAAGTTTCCATTTGATAAGTGTATTTGTTCTTGAAATAAAGACGATTGAAACGATTGGGGTACAATAGTAACAAAATTTTTCATAACATCATAATTACTTAAACTCTTCCAACCTACACTATAATATTGGTTTATATAATTCTGCGCCGCCCCCCCTCCATTTCCATTTATCCATGCTAAAACGAATCCTGCATTAGCGCTTAAGCTAAAGTAATATGTGTTAGTATACTCCGTCGCTGACATACCATTAATTTGAACTAAGTTCGGAGGTACATACACAAGAACATTATATGCTAAGTCGTTTAACATTCCATAACTATTGCCGGAATCATCAGGGATTATACCTGCTTTAGCGTCTTTTATACCCAATGCAAAGATACGTAATTGAGCTGCACTTGCCCCATCGTGAGGTCCTTTGGGTTGAGTGACATATAGACGTGAACCACCCCATGCAGAAAAATAAGGCCCTATCAGCGCTTGATTAAACCACTGACCCCATCCAAAGAGAGTACCCCTAAACCTTCCTCCACTCGTAATCCCCCCTCCCGTTATATAATCAAGCACGGTATTTGCATCACTCAAACTGCTCCAAGCCTTTTTTACTGTTGTAGTTAAATCTTTTCCGTAAGTTTTCTCCATGTCATTCGGGCTCTGGTTCCCAAAAAATAGTTGATGTTCCTCATTCAGCGTTGGACAATACCAGAATATAGATGAAACAAAATTGTCTGTTTTTGTTTCATATACCATTAACCCCAACACCAGTAGTACAAAAAAAAATCTTTTCACTTTTTCCCTCTCTTTTTTATTAACTATTAACTCTAGAAAGCTCTATACCTTTTTCATACCCTTTTTTATAAGCATTTATTGCCGCGCTTGAAGAGCTACTTTCTCCTCTTACCCGTCTTCTTCTTGTGGTATTGTGAGCACCTGTAGAACCGGTTTGAGTTGATGTACTGTTTACTCCTGATCCAGGTTGAGTCAAGCTAGTTGAACCTTTTGAACTTGATG